>NZ_JBVHWW010000002.1:0-97615 GCF_055563995.1 Streptomyces sp. NPDC029164
GGCGGTGGGGGGGGGGGGGGTGGGGGGGTGGGGGGGGGGGGGGGGCCGCGCCCCCCCCCCCCCCCCCCCCCCCCCCCCCCCCCCCCCCCCGCGGCCCGCGTCAGCGGGCCGCCTTGATCCAGTAAAGAAACTTTGGACAGCTCACCCCGTCGGCCGCTTCGGCCGGTAGGAAGTGGGCTGTTTTGCCATGCAGTGCCGGATCCATCAGCGTAAACGTTCTTTCATCCGATCTGGCATGGTCTGTTCGCGAGATCGCTCTCCCTTGTCCACAGGGTCCGCGTGTTTGGCTCTCCTCACGCGAAGTTGTCCACAGGTTGCGCCTGGCCGGGCTTCCTCGTGCTGCGCCCGGGGCGGTCCTGACTCCGGGAATGCGGGGACGGCAGGAAAGGGGTGGCGATGTGCGTTTCGAGGGGGTGTCCGCTTTCGCTGATTGCGTGCGGCTCGCGCCGGAGGCTCCGGGGCCATGCACACGAAAAGCGAGAATGTGACCCACGCCACACCTTTGCGATGCCACGAGCGGCGGATGCGGCTGCCGATCACCGGTTGCCCAAACCGGAATTCTCCGGACCCCTGCCACCAGCCGAAGGGACTACGAGCCGAGTGGAGGGGATATGTGATGGGCGTCATACCAACAAATTTGGGGGCGAGCGTCACACATTCCGCGACGCCGACACCTGTAGCAGATGACCGACCCGGTGCGTCTCGGGCGGCTCATATCAGGCGGGGGCGGGAGTTCGGAATTCCCGTGTTCTCCGGAGGATTGCCGGAGGGCTATGGCCTGGGAAGCGGAGGTGGTGGGAGTTGAGAGCGTCGGCGCTCGATGCCGGTCACAGCAGCAGGCGGCTTCCCGTGGAGCGAAACGGTCCTGCGGTACTGCGGCCCGCACGGCGGGAAGTGGCGAGGGATTTTGGCGGCCTGTCCCGCCCGGCGGGTTGCGGGGTTGCGGTCAGACGTCCGGCCTCAGCAGGCTTCCAGGGCAAAGGGCCGAGTGGCGTGCGGGTACGTCGCCAGGGCCAGCCACTGGGGAATGCGGCGGGGCGACACGAAAGAACGGTACGGCGATGGGCGGGGAAACGATGAGCGAGTCCGAGATAGCTGCGCTGGATGCGGGCCTGACGCGGCTGGCCGCGCAGATAGCCGAACTGGATGCAGCGATGCGCCGTGCGGCCGCAGCTATTCGGAGTCTTTCCGCGGCTCAAGCTCCGCGATCCGCTGCTGAATCCGAAGCATGACATCGGTCATGGCGGTGACGGTTCCGCTCAGCTCCTGGATGGCTTGAGCGAGGACATTGAACTCGTCGCTGTGAAGCGGGCCGGGAGTGAGGTCGATTCGGTCGGCCTCCCCCGCTTGCCGCCCTGACGGGGCCTCACCGCCGGCGGCCTCCGTAGAACCGGGCTCGACAAACTCGCGGACGAACTCTGAGTCCGAAGCCTCCGGGGCGGCCATGGGGGCGTTGCGCACGAAGCTGCCCCTGCCCTGCACCGAGTAGACGAGCCCCTCGTTCTTGAGCAGTCGCAGCGCGTTCTGCACGGTCGAGCTGGCGACGCCGTATCGCTCCTGGAGTGCACGGGCGGAGGGGAGCTTGTCTCCGGGCTTCAGCCGGCCGCTGCGGATGTCCTGGCGCAGTAGCTCTGCGGCCTGGATGTAAGGCGGCCGGTCGTCCTTCTCGAAGTCCAGTGTCATGCCCGCAGAATACGGCGCCTCCCTTTCTGTGCGATACAGCGGCGCACCCTCGCTCCACGTGTGTGCGACTCTCTCGACCGTGCGAGTGTTGCGGGCGTGCGAGTGTGCGGCTATGGTTTTGGTGTGGCCGGATCACCGGTCGCAGCCCCTACCGAAAGGGCCTATTTCCCATGGCCAGGACCACTCTCCGCGTGCACGTGCTCGACACCACGAACGTCATGACCGGCACGCCGCCGGTGCCGAAGTGGAAGAACCAGGAGACCGGTGAGCGTGCGGTGGACCGGGAGACCGGTGAGCCGCTGTTCACGGTGACGCTCTTCCTGATGGAGGACGACCGTGCCGAGACGATGAAGGTGACCGTCCCGCAGTCGGGCCTGCCGAACGGCCTGCACCCGGGCCGGTTCGTCCGTCCGGTCAACCTCTTCGCGACCCCGTGGGCGCGGATCTTCAACGACCAGCTTCAGGACGGCGTCGCCTACCGCTGCGAGTCCCTGACGCTCGCCGACGCCCCGACGATGCCGGACGACATCGCCGCGTGATCCGGCCAGACCGCAACGGCGGCTGCTGCTTCCCCCGCTTCCCAAGGCGTTGGTGGCCGCCGTTGTGGTCCAGGCGGGAGGCCCCCGCCCCATTCGAACTCTCTGTTGAAGGAAGCTGCTGATGGAAGAACTGAACGAAGCCTCACGCTGGCTCAACGTCGTGGTGTGGCTCGGCCTCGGTCTGATCGCCCTGTGGGCCGTCGTGTGGGTGGTCCGCTACCTCAAGGCTTCGCCGATGGAGCGGGTCAGCATCCGGCAGGCGGTGAGGATCCGGCGGGGCTGGAAGCGGCTGGCGCAGATGTGCGGGCTGTCGGTCACGGACAAGATGCCCACCGCGCTCGCCTCCCTCGCCAACACCGACGGCAAGAGCCAGCCCAAGCCGCGGATCCTGGTCCCGGCCCTCAAGGTCATTCCGGACGCCTTCGGAGTGATGGCGTGGGCGAACTGCCTGCCGAAGGTGGGCCTGGCAGAGTTCCAGAAGGCCGCGCCCTACCTCGCGGATGCCTGGCACATGACGCGCGTGTCCGTGCTGCCGGGGGACAAGCCCGGACAGGTCATGCTGCGCGGGGTGCGCGTGGACCCTCTCGTCACCCTCACCACCCACGTTCCTACCGGCTGCCCTCCGGAGGAGTACGCGAAGTGGGAACTGGGAGTGGACGAGTTCGGCATGCCCGTCTTCGTGCCCCTGAAGGAAGTGCCCGGGGTCACGATCGGCGGACTGCCCGGGTTCGGCAAGACCTCATGCGTGAACCGGCTGGTGTGCGACTGGGCACCCTCGCCGGCCATCCAGTTCGTCTTCTTCGACGGGAAGGTCTCCCACGCCTACGAGGGTGACTACGCCGACCTCGTGCAGCGGGCGTTCGAGTTCTGCGGGGACGACCTCGAGGAGGCGAACAAGAAGCTGAAGGACCTGGTACAGCTGCGCCGCGTCCGCTCCGCATCCATCCGCCGCGTGCTGGGCGTGAAGAACATGTGGCACGTCGGGCCCTCGATTGATTGGCCGCTGGTCGTCATCGTCATCGACGAGGCCCACACCTACTTCCGCGACCACAAGGGCTCCGACCCCGCCACCAAGCGGCTCGCCGCACTCGCGGCGGAGAACGCCCGCTTGGTGGAAGACCTGGTGAAGAAGGGCCGCTCTGTCGGCCTGCTGACCCTGCTGACCACGCAGAAAACCACCGGAGATGCCATCCCCACCTTCATCCGCGACGTGTGCCCGGTCGGCCTGTCCTTCGCGCAGAAGACCGCTGACGCCGCCGTGGCAGCCCTCGGCGACGACATCCGCGAGTGGCCCGACGCAAGCCCCGTCACCCTCCAGGACCCCGCATACGTCGGTGTGGCGGTCATGTCCCAGCACGGGCGCCCCGGCTTCATCCGCATCCGTACCCCTTACGTCTCCGACGAGGCCGCCGCCCGCGTCGCCGAAGCCACCTCCCACCTGGTGCGCCACCCCGCCCGACTCCTGGAAGACCTCACCAGCCGCACAGTCGTGGACCTGTCCAAGGAGAACGAGGACCCTGAGCCCCCGGCAATGGCGGCCTGATATGCGCCCCCACATGAGAAGGATCTACATCCGGGCCATGCGCCGGGCGATCACCGCCGGGAACCTCGACCTGGCCTGTCGGATTGGAATCGGCGCGTACCGGATCGCCAACGCCCACGAACGCCGAGTCCTTGAGACCTACCTCGGCCCGAATGCCGCCCGTCTGGCCGGCCTCGCACCCGACAGCTGACCGGCCGCTCCTCTGCCCCGACTCGACCTGTGAAAGGAGGTGAAACCTCTCATGTCAGAAGACCGGATTACTCAGCGCACAGTCACCGTGGTCATGGCGGTCATCGCCCTGCTGGCCTTCGTGTTCTCCTTCGGCAACGTCTGGTCCCTGGCCCTGCGCCTGGGCATCCCCGACCCGATCGCCCCCTTGATCGCGCCCATGGTGGACCTGTCCGTCCTCGGCCTCCTGGTCGCCCTGCGCTATCTCTCCCTGCGCGGGGTCCCGGCCGAAGACCTCACCGCGGCGACGCGCTTGATGCACACCTCCGGCTTCTTCACTCTCGCTCTCAACATTGCCGAGCCCGTCATCGCCGGGCACTACGGCCGCGCCTGCGTAGACGCCGTGGCCCCTCTGCTCCTGCTCGGCTGGGGCGCCGTCGGCCCCGCGCTCCTGCGCCACTTCCACGCCGTCGCCACCCCGGCCCCGGCCTCCGTACCCGCCGTGCCCATGGCCCCGGCTCCCGGGCCAACCCCGGAAGCTGCACCCGAGCCCGCCCCGGAACCTGAACCCACCCCGGAGCCCGCTCCTGAATTGACGGCACCCCGGCCTTCCACCTTGGCTCCGGCTCCGGCGGTAAAGGTGGCCCCGGCGCTGCTGGACGCCGCCCGCGAAATCGCCGATGCCTACCACTCGGTAAACGGTCAGGCGATCACCGTGCCCCAGCTCAAGGCCCGCCTCGGCGTCAGCCTCCCGCTGGCCACCGCCGCACACGCTGCCCTGTCGGCCTGACCCACCTTCCGCCGGCCTTCCGGCTCTTCCCCTCCTGGCCCCTTGGGCCTGGTCCGTCATGCCCCCGGGCAGCACCACACCCGCCTTCTGGGTGCTGCCCGGGCCTCTCCACCAGCGGAAAGGATCCTCCTGCCGATGCCCCGCAACCTCGACCTGCGGCACGTGATCAGCCCCGCTGTCCGGGACTTGATCGAACTGGCCAACCTCGACAACTTCGACCGCACCCGCGACCAGATCACCCGCCTGCGCGGCTGCACCCACCCCGTCAACCTCGTCGGCCACACCCACACCCACAACGCCGCCACCGGCGAAACGATCCGCTCGTACTCCACCAGTGACGAGCCCACCGGACGGCTCCTGACCACCTGCGGCAACCGCCGCGCCTCCCGCTGCCCCGCCTGCTCCCGCACCTACGCCGCCGACACGTTCCACCTCGTCCGCGCCGGACTCTGCGGCGGCAAGGACGTCCCCGAGACCGTCCGCACCCACCCCCGCGTCTTCCTCACCCTCACCGCCCCCTCCTTCGGCCCCGTCCACAACCGTCCCACCACCACGGACGGCAAGCCCCGCGCCTGCCGCTGCGGCGACCACCACCCCGACGACGCTCCCGAACTCGGCACACCCCTGGCCCCCAAGACGTACGACTACACCGGCGCCGTGCTCTGGAACGCCCACGCCGGAGCCCTGTGGGCACGCTTCACCGTCAACCTCCGCCGCGCCTTGGCCGCACACTTCGGCATCACGCAGAAGGACATGAAACAGGCCCTGCGCGTCTCCTTCGCCAAGGTCGCCGAGTACCAAAAGCGGGGCCTGGTCCACTTCCACGCCATCGTCCGCATCGACGGGATGGACGGCCACACCAGCGCCCCGCCGGCCTGGGCAGGCGTAGACGACCTCACGCACGCCATCCGCACCGCCGTCCCCCGCACCGCCCTCACTGTCTCCTCCGACACCGTGGGAGACCAGGAGGTCCGTTGGGGCGCCATGCTCGACGTGCGGGAGATCACCGCGCTGGGGGACGGTGAACTCACCGACGCGGCCGTGGCCGGGTACGTCGCCAAGTACGCCACCAAGAGCGCCGAGGACTCCGGCACCGTGGACCGCTCCTTGGTCTGCCGGACGTGTTCCGGCCGGGGGACTGTCGGGGGCCGGTTGAAGGATCTCTGCCCCGACTGCGAAGGCACCCGCCAGGCCGAGCCCCTCCGGGAACTGCCCGTGCACCGGCACGTTCGGCAGATGATCCGCACCGCCTGGGACCTGGGCGGCCTGCCCGAATTCGCGGACCTCAAGCTCTGCAAGTGGGCCCACATGCTCGGCTTCCGCGGCCACTTCTCCACCAAGTCCCGCGCCTACTCCACCACCCTCGGCGCTCTCCGCGACGTTCGCCGTGCCTGGCGCCTCGCCCAGGCCGACGCCACCCGCGCCCGCGCCGGCCACCCCTCACCCAGCCCGGACACCGTGCTCGTCACGGAGTCCTCGTGGACATACCTCGCCTCCGGCTACCGCCCTGGCGAAGAACTCCTCGCCGCTCAGACCCGCCACGACATCAACCAGAACCGCGCCGACAAGGAACGGGCCAAGACCGAAGGGGAGGTTTGGCAGTGACCGCCGCACCGACCACCCGCATGCTGACCATGGTGGAAGCGTTGGCAGAGCTGCGCATGTCGCGGGCCGCCTTCTACCGGCTACGCGCTCGCGGGAACGCGCCCCGCTGCCTCAAGCTTCCCAACGGGCAGATCCGCATTCGCCGTGCCGATCTCGACGCGTGGTTCGAGGGCTGCGAGGTGCCCGCGTGCTGACGTACGACGTGCAGATCTGGGGCATCCGCAAGCGCCCCGACCGCGCCGCTGCCTATCAGTTGCGCTGGCGGGTCGGCGTGCAGCCGTTCTCGAAGAGCTACAAGATCAAGGCTCAGGCGGACGGCCGACGCTCCGAGCTGCTGGCCGCGCTGCGCAAGCGCGAGCAGTTCGACACCGAGACCGGTTTGCCGGCCTCCGAGGTACAGGCGGCCCGGTCCCCCACCTGGTTCGCACACGCCCGGGAGTACGTGGCGATGAAGTGGCCGAACGCTTCGGCCAAGCACCGCGCGAGCATCGCGGACGCGCTCGCCACAGTCACCCCGCGCCTGGTGAAGGACAACCGCGGTGCCCCCGCTCCCCAGGTCCTGCGGACCGCCCTCTACTCCTGGGCCTTCCGCCTCGTCCTCGACCAGGACGGCGAACTCGTGGCCCGGATGGACGCCGAGAAAGCACCCGAAGCCATCGTGGCAGCCCTCGACTGGATCGGTCGCAAGTCCGTGGACATCTCATCCCTGAACACGCCGACGGTCGTGCGGTCGGCCCTGGACGCGCTCGCCCGCAAGATGGACGGGACCGCTGCGGCGGACAACACGGTGAACCGGAAGGTGCCCGTGTTCAGCAACTGCCTGCGCTACGCCGTCGAGGTGGACCGCCTGCCTTCTCTGCCCCTGACCAAGGTGGACTGGACGCCGCCCGAGACGGATGACGAGATCGACTTCCGCTACGTCCCCGGCCCGGCACTGGCTCGAAAACTGATCGACGCCGTGGGCGAGCAGAATGACCGTGGTCGGCACCTCAAGGCGTTCTTCGGGTGTCTCTACTACGCGGCCACCCGCCCCGGCGAAGCCGTGGGCCTCCGCGCATCGGACTTCACCCTGCCCGAGGAAGGCTGGGGCGAAGTCGTCCTGTCGTCCAGCTCCCCGCGCGTGGGCTCCGGCTGGACCGACTCGGGGGAGTCCTACGACTCCCGGGGCCTCAAGAAGCGTGCCCGGAAGGCCACCCGCGAGGTACCGATCCCGCCGGTCCTGGTCCGTCTGATCCGCGACCACATCAGGGAGTTCGGCACGGCCGAGGACGGCCGACTCTTCCGTGCAGCCCGCGGCGGCGGCCTCTTGAGCAAGGAGTACGGCGAGATCTGGAAAGCTGCTCGCCGGGCCGTCCTCACCCAGCAGGAAGTCAAGACGCCACTGGCCGAGGTCCCCTACGGCCTGCGCGCCGCGTGCGTCTCACTCTGGCTGGAGTCCGGCGTCTCCCCGGCCGAGGTCGCCCGCCGCGCCGGCCACAGCATCGCCGTGCTGTTCCGCTTTTACGCGAAGGCTCTTCACGGCGGCCAGGACGCGACGAACGAAAAGATTGAATCAGCACTGCGGCGAGCTGAGTAGGTCGCTTCTGAAACAAGCCAACCGGATACCTCTATCCCGAGTAAGAGTCAGACGCAGACTCCGGCGCACCACCCTGGGCCGGCAATGTAGACGCCGCGAACAGTGATTCCAGCTTCTCAACCACAGCGGCCCATTCCTCCAAAATTACAGGCGCCGCATTGAGCAATCCAGATCGCCCATGCAAAATATCGGACGATTTCCGATAGACGTGTCTCGCCAGCCTAATAAGACCGTGGACCTCCATGTAGCGATCTGGCGAGACCAGGCCAAGCACGTACGACAAGTGGGTATCTGCCTGATGCGGCCGCGTCGCAATTTTTTCTGGCTGGCAGACTGCGGCGTGGGCGTCATAAGCAATGCGTTCGATGCGGAGCCTGAGCTCTAGAACCCTGATTCTCCGCTGGGTGAGATCCGATACCTCCATCTAGAAATCCCACTCCCCGAGTACCGAGCAGGCTTCCAAGCCTGCCTGGATCTCGCGACCGAGGTCGGCTTTCTTGATTTCACCATTCCCGTGGGCCGCATTGTTCCAGTTGTTCAGGTGGTGACTACATGCTTGTTTAGCCCGAACAACGGGATGATCCACTCCCGCATCGAGTGCGATAATACCGGCGGCCGCCTCCATCCTGCTTTGCGTTGTCATACTCGCATCAAGAGTTGAGATAGAGCGGGAAACACTCACGCCAACTTTCAACGAGTATTTGACGACGCACTGATGCAGTGCATTATCCAACGCTTGCCGCAAAAGCCCTCGAATGATCTGGACTTCGGTGAGATATCCGGTAGGCGACGCCTTGGGCGAGTACTGCCAGACAGCCTTGGCGTCCTCAATAAGTACGCGCCAGAGTTCATCTGTTGCTTCCAACCCCAATGCACCCTTTACGGCGTCACGGGTTATCGCCCAAGCCTCACACAGAGGGCTCCGCGCCAAGAGGTGCTCCTTGAGCCTTTCGTCGTGAGTTAGGACAATCACTCGCCTGGTACGCCCCAGGTCGGCAATAACTGCCGCAAGCCGATCAACCCGAACTTCATCAAATGAATGGACCGGGTCATCCAACACAAGGAACCCAAATGGGCCGAACTCTGCCGTGGCAAATAGTGGGGCGAGAAGAAACGCGTTCCTCTGACCTGCACTCAACATGGCCAGGGCAATTTTCTGCCCATCCAGCCCGTGTACTTCTATCTCAGCACGTGTCCGACTGAGATTTACCGACTCCAGGACGATGCCGGCATCCTCCAGTAGCCGCGACACCTGGATTCCAGCTTTTCCTTCAAACTGGGACGTCCTCGTCTTACGCAGCCGATCGGCAAGATTCGTGATGCAGTCGCGCGTTGCCTCCCAGAGCCCGGCCGACGAGGCCATTTCGTGCTCCGTCTCCCATATAGCGACGTACGAATCAACCTCTGCACGCCTGCGCAGGCGCCACTGACGAGTCAGGTCACTGAGCTCGATCGCACTCCCTGCACACTTCTCCCACTCACTGCGGGCCGTGATTTCTCGCAGCGACAGAAAGGCCAAAATCACCTCAGGCGCCGGCTGAGTACCATGATGATCGAAGGAAATCGTGAGCGCCGAGTACTTCAGCCGCAGATCCGTCAGGAACTCGTTCCCGATATAGCTTTCATCCTGGCTCAGCACTTCAAGTACCAGCCCGATCTCCAAAGAGGAGGAGCGGAGAGACTGGAGAGCGCGGTTAACCGCGGCCCGCTTGGGTCCATACGATTCCACGCTAGAAAGATTCACGCCGAGCCTGTCAACCCAGTCTGCACTCTCGCTGTCGCACACCGGACAGAAGTATCCAGGATCGGTTACCTGCTCAACTTCAGAACGGAGGGAGGTAAGAGAGTTCGCAAGCCTGTGGTGCAAACCCACGTGGCTTCCATGAAGCAGTTCCAACGCAGCGTCAACATTGCGCATATCTTCGGCTACGGCGTTGACGCCTTCACGCGTGACCTGTGGAAGGTGCGCACCCCTGCCTGACAGACCATTTTCTGCGAGCCAGTGCTTCATATCAGTCACGGTCTCGGACCATGAGATCTCTTCAACGAACTGGGACGAGTCACGCTCACGAAACTCTCGATCTACCCGCTCAATACCCACCTTGGCGCTTTTGAGCGCTGCTGCGAGCTTCTTACGACTGTTGGACGCCGCTTCACTCAGCTCAAGAACTCGACGGTCCAGAAAATCGAAGCAACCGCCCAAGGCCAGAAGGTTTTCGATATATTTCTGGAGATCCTCATGCTTCTGCACACGACGTTCTACGTCAGCGTACGAGAATACTGGCGGATGCCCCTCCATGGCATAGCGCCATGGAGTTGAGGAAATATCGACCACCTCAATCTCCCCGACCTCATTTCGTCGAATGGATTCGACTTCATGAACCGCCCCATCTTTACCTAGATGGCTAGTGAGAGTGAGCGACTCTTCCCCTCGCATCAGCTCAATCTGCACGCGAGCTTTATCGCTGTCTCGCGCGCAGTTTACCTTCTCCCATAGTGGAGACTTGCCGCTCCGCGCATTGCCTGGTGTTACGGCAGCCCACCAGTCAGATTTCCCAGACAGCGCCGCTCGAATTCCGTCAGAAATGCTTGATTTCCCGGATCCATTGGGGCCGTGAATGATAGTGACGCCAGGAGTGGGGTCGAACTGAAACGAGAACGGCTCTGTAACTCCCTGAAAGCCATCAATTTCCAGACTCGTAAGATGCCAGGGGTCCCCGTCAGTGGGGTCCCAAGCAGCAATTGACTCTCCGGCGATGCTCTCAACCTGGAGAAGTAGGTTGCCCCACGCGGCTCGCTTCTCAGCGCTCGTCGCGCGCGTCTTAGCAGCCTTGATTTCCGCTGCAAGGTCCTCGTAGGTCAACAAGCTCAGTTCGCTGCTAGGCGGCGTGTTCGACCGCTCATCACCATCGTTAGAGGTGGGTGCAAGGTGGTGATGAGGATCCATCGGTTCTCCCTGTGCCGCATGTTTCCGCTGCGGTTAGCGATGCTACCGATGCAACTACGTTCTGTGCGCGCCGTTTTGCTCGATTTGGGCGGCTTCACTTGTAGCGCGCCTGAGTCCGCACGCCGCTGGCATGGTCCACACCTGGTCCACACACCATGATCCAAAGCGGTACACGGGCGGGTCAGGGTGAGACAGGATCACATGACGAAGGGGTGCCCCTGGTCGGGACACCCCTTCTGATCAGCGCGTTGTCTGACCTGGTGCGGTGGGTGTGGGATTTGAACCCACGGTGACATCGCTGCCACGACGGTTTTCAAGACCGTTCCCTTAGGCCGCTCGGGCAACCCACCCTTGCCCCTGCCGACCAGCGGCGGAGCGGGTACAGAGTACCGGCTGGCGGGGCTGCTCGCGGCTCGGTTGATCCACCGTTGCCACTTGCCATGTGGGGAGCCCTGCTTTGCCGGGCTCCCCACAGAGCGTCAGGACGCCTGGGCCTTGTCGTAGGCCGCCTTCGCCTCGTTGCCGAAGTAGGGGCCGTACATCCGGTTCGGCAGGAAGGTGTAGCCGAAGCTGTTCACCGAGACCTGGGTGCCCAGGCCCGTGGCCTCGTTGAAGTCCTGGAACCAGGGGCCGCCGCTGGAGCCGCCGGTCATGTTGCAGGCCAGGCTGTGGTCCCGGGTCAGCAGGAAGTCCTTGCCGCTGTTGCCGCTGCAGTAGACGAGCTTCGTGCCGTCGTACGGGGCGGCGGCGGGGAAGCCGAAGGAGTACATCTTCTTGTTGTAGCCGCCGTTGAAGAGGATGCCCTGGGCGCCGACGGCCTGGCTGAGGGTCTGCCCGTTCAGCGGGGCGACGACGGCCAGGCCGACGTCCATGTTCATGTCCTCGCTCGCCGCCCACTGGTCGGTGGCGAAGGTCTTGGTGGCCGACCACTGGCCGTACGGCGCGGAGCCGTTGTTGTAGGCGGGAACGAAGACCCAGTTCGTGTGCCAGGCGCCCTGGTACTTCACGCAGTGGCCGGCCGTGATGACCGTGCTGCCGTTGGCGCTGGTCACCGAGTCCCCGGAGCAGGAGGCGGTCCGGCCACCCATCGTGAAGAAGACCCGGCCCGAGGTCTTCACGACCGCGCCGCCGCCCGTCCACGCGCCGCCCGCCTGCGGGAAGGCCGTGGGGGACGCGGCAGCCGTCGGGGCGATCCTGGTGGGCGCCGCCGGGGCGGCGACCGGGGTGCGGGTGGTGCCCGGGGCCGCCGTCACGTCGAGCGGGGTGGCGCTGCGCATCCGCTCAGCGGTCCAGAAGCCGGAGGTGTGCTGCTGTCGGAAGGACGCGGGGGCGTCCGCCGCGACCGAGGGGGTGGCCGCCGTCAGGACGCCCGCGACCAGGGCGCTCGCGGAGAGCAGGACGGATAAGGCCGTGCGGTGACGATTCACGCATGACTCCTTCTGCCGTGCCCGGTCCGGTGGAAGCCGGGCAGGGTGGGGGTGAAGAGCGGTCGGTGCGGATCGGCTGTGCCTGGTGCGGGGTGCCTGCGGTGCATGGTGCGGCCTTGCCGGGGCAGAGTGACACGGCCGCGCGTCAATGTCAGCGGCCAGTCAGAACGTTCGGTCGGTTCCGGCCAGGAAATGGCCAACTCTCCGCCGTTGCTCCGTCATACGGTGAACACCACGCCCGCGTACGAGACGCCGGCCACCACCACCCACGCCCCGAGTCCCAGTGCCGCCGCCCGACCCCCGGTCCGGGCCAGCGTCGGCAGGTGCACCGCGCTCCCCAGGCCGAACAGGGCCGCCGCCAGCAGTGCCTCCTGCGCGGTGTGCGCCCACTCCAGTGCTACGTCGGGCAGCGCGCCGGTGGCGCGCAGCGCGGCCGCGGCCAGGAAACCGGCCACGAACAGCGGAACCGGGGCCGGGCGGCGGCCCGAGGCCGTACGAACCCCGCGCCGCCGGGCCCGTACGGAGAAGGCCACGGCCGCCACCAGCGGGGCGAGCAGCGCCACCCGCATGAGCTTGACCAGCACCGCCTCGCCCAGGGCGTCCGGGCCCGCGGTCTGCGCGGTCGCCACCACCTGGCCGACGTCATGAACACCGGCGCCGACCCACCGGCCGAAGGCCGGATCGGAGAGTCCCAACGGACCCTGGAGGAGAGGGAGTACCGCGATGGCGAGGGTCCCGCACAGGGTGACCAGTGCCACCGACGCGGCCACGTCCTCCTCGTCGCTGCCCGACACCTCGCTCACCGCCCCGATCGCCGAGGCCCCGCAGATCGAGTACCCGGTGGCGATCAACAACGGCTGGTCCCCGGGAAGTCCGAGGCGCCGTCCGAGCCACACGGTTCCGAGGAAGGTGGCCGCGACCACCCCCACCACCATCGCCACCGTGGCCCACCCCAGCCGGAGCACCTGGTCCAGCCCCAGGCCGAGGCCGAGCAGGACGATGCCGATGCGCATCAGCCGCCGGCCTGCCAGGGAGAGGCCCGGGCGCGCGGTGCCGCGTACAAAAGTGCGCAGACCGGGAAGATGCGCCACCGCGATGCCCAGCACCACCGAGGCGGTCAGCATGGGTACGGCGGGCGCGACGCCGTGGATGCACCACGCGGCCAGTGCCCCGCCCGCCGCCATCGCCAACCCAGGCCAGGGGGTGGATGTTTCACGTGAAACATGCCGGACCGCCGCGCCGTGCGGGCGGTGGAGGAGGGCCATCAGTCGACGGGGAGTGTGTAGACGCGGCGGATGCTGGTTCCCAGCCGGGACACGTCGGCGCCGTAGACGTGCACGGATATCGCCTTGGTGTCACAGGAGTTGCGCACCTTGTGGATGTCACCGGGAGGAGCGAAGCCACAGACCTCGCCCTGGGCGTTGACCACGTCCTCGGTGGCCACCAGGCGGGCCGGGCCGACGCCCGGCGCCAGGCGGAAGCGGCGTTCGCTCTCCTCGCCCTGGTGCACCCCCGCCACGCACCACGACACGTGGTCGTGGATGCAGGTCTCCTGCCCGGGCAGCCACACCAGGGCCACCACCGAGAAGCTGCCGTCCGACTCGGCGTGCAGGATGTGCTGGCGGTACCGCTCCGGGTCGCCTTCCTGCTGCGCCGGCGCCAGGAGGTCGGGCGCGCCCAGGTGCGGGGCGAGCCTTTCACCCACCAGGTAGGCGGTGAGGTCGGGAGCCAGGCCCCGTTCCACGACCGTGCGGATCTCACTGACGAGGGCGGCCATCCTCGTGGTGGTGCGGGCCGGTGTGGTGGTGGTCATATCGGCAGCGTGCTGCCGTCGTTCCATCACGTCCAACGACAGTTATGACCTGAAATCCCAAGCGCCGGTTATGGGTTGATCAGCAACCGATCCGGTTCGCCGCCACCCGCTTCAGTGCGTCGAGCACCACGGCCGTCGCCGGAATCCTCAGGTGGTCCCGGTAGACGTAGGCGGCGATATGCCGGCGGGCGGCGGGCTGGAGCGCCCGCCCGCAGACCCGGTTCAGCGAGAGGGACGGCAGTACGAGCGCGGGCATCATCGCGACCCCCAGGCCCTGTGCGACCAGGCTCTGCACCACCAGGTTGTCGTCGGTGGCGAAGCGGATGTCGGGCACGAAGCCCAGCTCCGCGCACTCGTGCAGCAGGTTCGCCCGGCAGCGCGGACAGCCGGCGATCCAGCGTTCCTCGGCGAGGTCGGCCAGGTGCACGGCGCGGCGGCGGGCCAGCGGATGCCCTGTCGGGAGCAGCACCGTGAGCTGGTCCTCCAGCAGCCTGACCTCGGCGACCTCCTCCGGGATCTCCTCGTGCAGGCCCGGATAGGTGAAGGCCAGGGTGATGTCGCACTCCCCGCGCTCCAGCCGGCGCAGGGATTCCGGCGGCTCGCCCTCCAGCAGCTCCACCTGTACGCCCGGATGGTCCTTGGCCAGGCTGCTCAGGGCCTCCGGGACGAGGGTGACGTTGGCGCTGGGGAAGCCGCACAGCCTTACCCGCCCGGTGCGCAGGCGGGCGTACGCCCTCAGCTGGGCCTCGGCGGCGGAGAGGTTGCCGAGGATGGTCTCGGCGTGCCGGGAGAGTGACTCCCCCGCCTCGGTGAGCTGCATCTTTCGGCCCACGCGGGTGAACAGCGGGGTTCCGACGGCGCGTTCGAGCGCCTTCATCTGCTGGGTGATGGCGGGCTGGGTGTACCCCAGTACGCGGGCGGCCGCCGAGTACGACCCGGAGGCGACCACCGCGTGAAAGGTCCGTATGTGCCGAGAATCGAACACCAACGAAGCATAAGCGGACGTTGGAGGGGGCCGTGGGCAGATTCCGCCTACGGCCCCCTCCTCATCGGGCCACCGCCGTGGCCTGTGGTGCTACTTGTCGCCGACCCGCGAGCCGAGCGTGATGTCGACCGTCGTCGGCTTGCCGCTGCGCAGGTAGGTCAGCTTCACGGTGTCGCCGGGCTTGTACGTCCAGATCATGCTGATCAGGCTCGGGCCGCTGTCGACCGGCTTGCCGCCGAATTCGGTGATGACGTCGCCGGGCTTCAGACCGGCCTTGCCGGCGGGGCCGTTGGGGTCGACGAGCTCGTTGGCCGCCGCGCCCTGCTCGGAGATCTTGGCGCCCTCCGCCTTGGCCTGGAGGTCCACCGAGACCGAGATCACCGGGTAGACCGGCTTGCCCGTCTTGATCAGCGATTCGGCCACGTTCTTCGCCTGGTTGATCGGGATGGCGAAGCCGAGGCCGATGGAACCGGCCTGGCCGCCGCCGAAGCCACCGTTGCCGGCCGACTGGATCGCGGAGTTGATGCCGATGACCGCGCCGCGGCCGTCGAGGAGCGGGCCGCCGGAGTTGCCCGGGTTGATCGAGGCGTCCGTCTGGAGCGCGCTCATGTACGAGTTCTTGCTGCCGCTGCCGTCTCCGGAGGCGACCGGGCGGTTCTTGGCGCTGACGATGCCGGTGGTGACCGTGTTGGACAGGCCGAAGGGGGCACCGATCGCGATGGTCGAGTCGCCGACCGCGACCTTGTCGGAGTCGCCGAGCGGCAGCGGCTTGAGGCCGGCCGGCGGGTTCTTCAGCTTGAGGACCGCGACGTCGTAGCCCTGGGCGCGGCCCACCACCTCGGCGTCGTACTTCTTGCCGTCGGAGAAGGTCGCGAAGAGCTTGCCGCCGTTCGCGGCGGAGGCCACCACGTGGTTGTTGGTGAGGATGTGGCCCTGCTGGTCGTAGACGAACCCGGTGCCGGTGCCGCCCTCGCCGTCGCCGGCCGAGGCCTCGATGGTGACCACGCTGGGCAGTGCGCCCGCGGCCAGGCCGGCGATGGAGCCGGCTTCGCGCTTGAGGTCCTTGGGGGTGTTGGTCGCGCTGATCGTGGTCGAGCCGGTGCCGTTGTTGCTGCGCTCGGCGGCCCAGTAGCCGACGCTGCCGCCGATGCCGCCCGCGAGGAGGGCCGCCACGAGCACGCCCGCGATCAGGCCGCCCTTGCCCTTCGGCTTGGGCGCGGAGGCGCCGTCGGTGGTCAGGGGAGCGCCCCAGGCGCCGCCGTGACCGCCGCCGCCGTACGCCGGCACGGTGGGCGGCGGGGGCGGCCAGCCCTCGGCTCCGTGCGCGGCCTGGCCGGGAGCCTGGCCGTAGGCCGGGGCCGCCGGGGCGGGCGGGATCTGCTGGGTGTGCTCCGTGCCCGGCGCGGGCGTCGGCGGCAGTTGCTGGGTCGCCGGCTCGGCGGCCGCGTACCCCGGTGCCGGAGCGGCCGGGGCGGGCGCCGCGGCCTGCGGTGCGGCGTCGGCCGGCTGCGGAGCGGGCGCGGGTCCGGCCGCCTGCGTCTCGGAGGCCGGAGCAGGGGGTACGGACGGGGCCGCGGGGGGTGTGGGGGCCGCGGTGCCCTCGTTCTCGGTGCTCACAGCGCTCTCTCCTCGTCACACACGGCTTCGAAAAATCTCTGGCGATCGGTCCGACTGAACGTTCGACGTGTCGCACAAGTTCCTGGGCAAAGCCTTTCCCATGACCCGTCAGAGCACTGTAAGCCGGACCTGTGCATCTCTCCCCATTCTTTATATCCGACATTTCGGACGGATCCACAGGATGGACCTCGACGTCGGGGGCCCTCGCGGTGGCACGATGACCCGGTGACCCACGCAATGCCGCGCACCATCCAGGTCGTCGCCCACCGCGGCGCCTCGGAGGATGCCCCCGAGCACACCCTGGCCGCCTACCGCAAGGCGATCGAGGACGGCGCCGACGGCCTCGAATGCGATGTCCGGCTCACCGCCGACGGACACCTGGTCCTGGTCCACGACCGCCGGGTGAACCGGACCTCGAACGGCCGCGGCGCCGTCTCGGCCCTGGAGCTGGCCGATCTCGCCGCCCTCGACTTCGGCTCCTGGAAGGACCGCGAGGAGTCCCCCGACTGGGACGCGGACCCCGAACGGACCTCCGTCCTCACCCTGGAGCGCCTGCTGGAGCTCGTCTCCGACGCCGGCCGGCCGGTGCAGCTCGCGATCGAGACGAAGCACCCGACCCGCTGGGCCGGACAGGTGGAGGAGCGCCTCCTCTTCCTCCTCAAGCGCTTCGGACTGGACACGCCACCCGCCGGGGGGCCGCACCCGGTCCGCGTCATGAGCTTCTCCGCGCGCTCCCTGCACCGGGTGCGGGCGACCGCCCCGACGATCCCGACCGTGTACCTGATGCAGTTCATCTCGCCCCGGATGCGGGACGGGCGACTGCCGGCGGGAGTATCGATCGCCGGCCCCGGGATGCGGATCGTACGCAACCACCCCACCTACATCCGCAAGCTCCAGGACGCGGGCCACTCCGTACACGTATGGACAGTGAACGAGCCGGAAGACGTTCAGCTCTGCGCTGATCTAGGTGTGGAAGCGATCATCACGAACAGACCGCGTCAAGTTCTGTCCCAACTGGGGCGCTGACGTCCCGTTTTGCACACCCGTCACCCCTGGCCCACAAGTAACAGGGTGTGCTCCGGCGCATCCGTTCCGCATTCGTTCGGCATGAATGCGTCCGAGCGGCCTGCTTCGGCGGTTTCCGGTCCAGGCCATTGGGGCATCCAGACCATGCGTGGGGCTAAGGAGGTTCCGGGGGTGGCGTTGGTGGTGGCACAAGAAGTGCCCACGTCGTCGTGCGTGGACGTACGCCATGGTCCTGCGGGCGTGGGCGAGGCGAGACACCGGATGCGCGAACAACTGCGTATCAGCGGTGTGCCCGAATCGGTCGTGGACGATGCCGTACTGATCCTTTCCGAACTGCTCAGCAACGCCTGTCGACACGGCAGGCCCTTGGGCACACGGGAAGTCGGGGACGGGGAGATACGCGCCGCGTGGCGCGTCGACAGAGCGGGGCGGCTGACGGTCGAGGTCACGGACGGGGGCGGTCCCACCCGCCCTGTTCCTGCCACGCCCTCGGTCACCGCGCGCGGCGGCCGGGGGCTGAACATCATCAGCGCCCTTGCCCAGGACTGGGGTGTCCGGGACGGAGCGGCGGGCGAGGTCACCGTGTGGGTGGTCGTTGCCTGTGGGCCCCGGCACGACGATTTCGCTACGCGCGTTGCGCCCCCGGCGATCGACTTCAGCACGGCGTTCGACGACCTGGATCCCTGACCGCGGGATCCCTGACAGCACACAGCCCCGCAGCACGCGAGAAGCACAGCGAAAGCACAGCGAAAGCACAACGAGAAGCTCAGCGAACAGAACAGCAGTACCGGTCATCCGTACAGGCGGCCGTCCGGGAGCGCACGCCGACCGTGCTCCCGGCCGCACCCCACCGGTTCCGGCGGTACGAACGGCTAGGCTCGCGCCCAGACACGACGCCGTACCGCCGCAACCGGGAGACACGCACGATGGCCAAGAAGCGCCCCGCAGCCAAGACTGCAAAGCCGCAGCTCAACAACGGTGAGATCCCCGTTGTGGGCGCGCGCGAGCCCTGCCCCTGCGGATCCGGGCGCCGCTACAAGGCCTGCCACGGCGCAGCCGCCGCGCACGCCGTCACCGAGCACGTGCGCCGCCCGTTCGAGGGCCTGCCGGGCGAGTGCGACTGGGTCGCGCTGCGCGAGCTGGTGCCCGCCGCCACCGTCCCGCTGACCCTCAAGGGCGGTCTGCCCGAGGGCGTCCCCTCCGTCACGCTGGTGACCGTACTGCCCATGGCCTGGCCGGCGCTGCGCCGCGAGGACGGGTCCGTCCTCCTCGGCCTGCAGAACGAGTCGTCCAGCGGTGACCTCGGCCGCGACATGGCCGACACCCTGGAGCGCGCGCTCGTAGCGGAGCCCGGTACTCCGGTCGCTGCCCGCCGGGTTCCCGCCGAGGGTCCCCGACTTCAGGATCTCCTGGACACGGACGGCGGTTTCGAGCCGGTTGTGCACAGCGGCTTCGAATTCTGGATTCCGGAATCCGAGAGCGCGCAGAGCGCCTCCCCGGAGATCGCCGCCTCGCTGGAGCGCGCCAACGCGGCCGCCATTCCCACCGTCAAGCTGACCGGCGTGGACGCGGCCTACTGGTGCGAGACCCCGGACAAGAACCACCTGCGCTGGGTCATGCCGCACCCCGAGGAGAAGCTGCTCGACGCCCTCGCGCGGCTGCACGCGGCCGGCACGTCCTCGCTCGGCGAGGGCACGAAGCTCGTCGGTTCCTTCCGTGCGCACGGCCTCATGGTCCCCGTCTGGGACCTGCCCGTCGGGGTCACGGCCGACGACGTCGAGAAGCCCGCGGCGGAGCTCGCGGAGCGGCTGGCCGGGGCTCTGGCCACGGACGCCCCGCTGACCACGGAGGAGCGCCGGGCGCGCGGCGGACTCACCAACCGCCAGGTGACCCTCAGCTGATCGCGCGCACGCGCGGAGTCGGTGACCGGAGTCACAACTCCCGCTAACCGTCTGCAAATCGGTGTCTGAATATCAGAGATCGAATTTGCGAACAGGCGATCTCTTGTTACCGTTCTTGTAGCCCGGTCGCTGGTGCATCCCCCGTCGCCAGCGACCGGGCCCTTCCATTTACGGCGGTACTCAACCGTCACCCGGTACGGACGAGTTGCTTCCGGATCGCAGCAGCAGCTCTCCTTCATCATCCGGAACTGCAAACTCCGCTACGGCCGAGTAACTGTCCGGATCTCCGGCCGAGTCCTCCTTGGGCGTCTCGCACAGGCCCGGCTCGTCGCCCGCGCCGACCGCGCACCGGATCTGCACCGTGCGCCCGGCCGGGCCCATCATCGTCAGCACGGCATCCAGCGCGCGACCACTCGTGTTTCTGTAGTAACTCCGGCCCCACGTACGGCCCTCGCCGATCAGCACGCAGGTCTGCGCCTCCACCCCGTGCGGCGAGGACACTTCGGGGCCGCAGCGGGAATCGGTACGGGGCTGCTCGGCCGGACCCGGCTTCCCCGGCTCCACCGCCCCTCCCGCCGGCTGTGCGGGGGCCGCGGGGGAGACGCGGGGAGAGTCCGAAAGCCCGAGCGCCGAGAACAGGCCGCCGCCCTTTCCGTCATCCTGACCGGCAAAATCCGGCCCGGCGATCGCTCCGGCGAGCGGGAGCGACAAGATGATCAGCACACCGGCGCCGATACCGATCAGGCGGAGATTCATTCGCCGAAGATAGCGACGCGGGAATGGGGCACGGAGATCCCCGCGCCCGATTCCCCGCGAAACTCGTCCCGCTGGCACCCGTACGAGTGATCCGAAGACGCCCCTGCGGGTCAGTACGCGAGCCTGCTGCCGCCGCCCGGTGCGCCGCTGCTCGCCTCGACGAGCGCGTCCACGACCGCCTCGACCTCGGGCAGCCAGAGGTCCACCGCGCCCCGCGGCTGCGCCTCCACCGGTGACTGCTGCTGTGCCCGCCGTGGTTGCTGCTTCCGCTGCCGGGGCTGGGACGGGGGCTGGTGCCGGGACCACGGCTCCCGTTCCCAGCGCACCTGGCCACCACTGGACGCGGCGGACGGCGGCAGCAACAGGTAGCCGCCCTCGCCGTGGAAGCGCAGCGAGGAGGGCACGTGGTCCTTCGCGTACAGGAGTTCGCCGAGCCGCTCCAGCGAATACGGCGCCACCAGCAGCGACCAGCGGGTGGGCGTGGCCACGACCGGACCGAGCCGCATGCCCTGCGCGTCCAGTCGTACGAGCGCCCGTGCGGCCGCACCGGCCGGCAGGCTCACCGCGCACGGGGCGGTCCCGCCGGTGGCCATCAGAACGGGGGCGGTGGGCCGGTTGGTCCACCACCAGGCCACCATCCGGGGGTCGGTGGTGGCGGCCATCAGTCCGGGGTCGAAGGGGTGGGCGCCGGGGACGACGCAGTCGGGATCGGGGCAGGCGCACCGCGAGCCGTCAGTGGCGGACCGGCCGACACCGGGCAGGACGGGCCACTGCCATGTGGTGGCGCAGACGAGCGCCGCATCGAGGAGAGCGGACGCGGTGCCGCTCTGTCCCGCGTCGGGGCGCAGGGATTGAAAGCGATCGCGGAGCCGCTGGAGACGCCTTCCGAGGATCTCGCGCATGAGCGCTCGTTCCTTTCCGTTGAACGCCGAGGGCCACATCACACCATGTAACCGGTGTCTCACCACACGTACAGGTTTCGCGTCACTGTCCGCCAGAAGCAGGTTCACACGGTTCGTGCAGTTTTCTTACGGGTCCATCAAACGTCCGGCGGGGGCGGAGCGCGACCCGCGCCGACGGCCGAGACCGGCTGCCGCCGCTAAGGACGACGGCCCGTGCCGGGTGGTTCCCATCGGTTCCCGACGGCACCAACTCACCCCGGGTGCCACCGAATACGTACCCGAGCCCCCTGCGACGCCCGCTCAGTCGACCTTAAAAACCGACCGCTTCCAGCTTTTTCCGGCCAAGTTCTAGCCTTGGCTCGACCGTGAGTTGCCGTCCCACGGACACCAGGATTCCCACCTGGGCAATGCTGGACATGCATCCACGTCTGCGTGTAGATGTGGATTCCTTGATGGCGGCGCAGCACGATCTGGGGGTTTGCGATGCTATATGGCGAATCGCACCAGGTGGAAAGGCGGACGCCATGAGCGCCCCGCATCTGCCGAAAGTGGCTGGAATCGATCCAGCAGTTACCGCGTCACCGCACACTGCGGCGCCCGTGCCCGCCCGCACCACCCCCGCACCGGCCCCGCCGCCCGGCCCGGGCAGCGTCATCCAGGACCGGCTGGCGGGCATGGTCTCGGATCTCACCACCCTGCACGAGCTCACTGAGCGGCTGGCCCGCACCTGTGACCTCGACACCTCCCTCCACGAGTTCCTGCGCGCCGGAGCCGCACTCGTCGGCGCCCGCCGCGGACTGATCGTCCTGGAGCCCTCCGACGGGCTCGGCCCCACCAGCACGATCGGCCTCGGTCTCGGCCACGCCGAACTCGGCCACATCGAGACCGTGCCGCGCAGCGCGACCTCGTACGGCCGCATCCTCGACGGACTGCCCGACGCCCACGGCGGCTCCGAGGTCCTCCCCGAACCGGGCGAGCCCCCCGGCACGGGTGGCTTCGCCGCCCCCGTCGACCCCCGGCACCGCGAGGTCGCGGCCCGTCTCGGGTACGCCGCCAGCTACGCGCTCCCACTGACCGCCGAGGCCACCGGCCGGCTCGGCGCCGCCGTCTGGCTCTACGACGAGCAGGCCGAGCCGAGCGACCGCCAGCGCGACCTCGCCGGGCTGTACGTCCGGCACGCCGCCGAGCACCTGGCCCGGATGCTGGAGGTGGAGCGCTTCCGCTCGCGCCTGGCGACCGTCGCCGAGGAACTGCTGCCCAGCCGGCTCCCCCGGATCCCCGGGGTGCAGCTCGCGGCCCGCCACCACACGGGGCCGCGCGGCGGGGGCGACTGGTACGACGCCCTGCCGCTGCCCGAGGGCGCCCTCGGGCTGGCCGTCGGCTCCGTCACCGGATCGGGGCCGAGCGCCGTCGCCGCCATGGGGAGGCTGCGCGCGTCGCTGCGCGCCTACGCCGTCATGGAGGGCGAGGACCCGGTGGCGGTGCTGTCCGACCTGGAGCTGCTGCTGCGCCTCACGGAGCCGGCGCGCTCGGCCACCGCGCTCTTCGCCTACTGCGAACCGGCCGGGGGCCCGCACTCCGACGGCCAGGGCCACAAGATCATCCTGGCCGGCGCCGGGCACACCCCGCCGCTCCTCATCGGCGAGCACCGCACCGAGTACGTGGAGACCTCGCTCTCCGCTCCGCTGGGCATGCTGTCCTGCTGGGAGGCTCCGAGCGTGGAGATCGAACCCGCACCCGGAGAAACGGTGCTGCTCTACACCGACGGGCTGCTGCACCACACCGGAGACCCGATGGACCGGGCCTACGCGCGGCTCCACGCGGCGGCCGCAGGCGCGCCCCGCGGCGCCCGGGAGGACCCGGCGGCCCTGTGCGAGCACATCCTGCGGACCGTGCTGCCCGACGGGGAGCCGGCCGACGCCCCCGAGGACATCGTGCTGCTCGCAGCCCGTTTCGAGTGAGCTGTCGCGAGTGAGCTGCTCCGGGTAGGCCGCTGTGCGTCCTCCCGGACCGGTCCACCGTCCGTATCGTGACGGACGGCACGATTCGGACCGGGTCTCTCCGCACACGCATACGATGGATGCGGTCCACACCCAGGTCCGTACCGTCGTAGCTGAGGAGAAGACGTGGCTGACGAGCTCACCCCGGAGACCCCGGAAGAAGAGCAGCCCAAGAAGACGCACAAGCAGCGCAAGAACGGTCTGTACCCGGGCGTCAGCGACGAACTCGCCGAAAGCATGCGCACCGGCTGGGCCGACACCGAGCTGCACGGGCTGGAGCCCATCGCCCAGGCCGGGCACACCGCCGACCGCCGCGCCGCGCTGTCCGCACGCTTCCCCGGTGAGCGCCTCGTCGTCCCCGCCGGCCGGCTGAAGACCCGCTCGAACGACACCGAGTACCCCTTCCGCGCCTCGACCGAGTACGCGTACCTCACCGGTGACCAGACCGAGAACGGCGTCCTGGTCCTGGAGCCCACCGGGCCCGCCGGACACACCGCCACCGTCTACCTGCTGCCGCGCTCCGACCGGGAGAACGGCGAGTTCTGGCTGTCGGGCCAGGGCGAGCTGTGGGTCGGCCGCCGCCACTCCCTCACCGAGGCCGAGCAGCTCCTGGGCATTCCCGCCAGTGACGTGCGCGAGCTCGCCGGGGCCCTCACCGAGGCCGAGGGCCCGGTCCGGTGCGTCCGCGGCCACGACTCCGTGATCGAGTCCGCTCTCACCGACAAGGTGACCAAGGAGCGCGACGACGAGCTGCGCGTCTACCTCTCCGAGGCCCGCGCCGTGAAGGACGCCTTCGAGATCGGCGAGCTGCAGAAGGCCGTCGACTCCACCGTCCGCGGCTTCGAGGACGTCGTGAAGGTCCTGGACAAGGCCGAGGCCACCTCCGAGCGCTACATCGAGGGCACCTTCTTCCTGCGTGCCCGCGTCGAGGGCAACGACGTCGGCTACGGCTCCATCTGCGCCGCCGGCCCGCACGCCTGCACCCTGCACTGGGTCCGCAACGACGGCGACGTCCGCTCCGGCGACCTGCTGCTGCTCGACGCCGGTGTGGAGACGCACTCCCTCTACACCGCCGACGTCACGCGCACGCTGCCGATCAACGGCACGTACACCGACATCCAGCGCAAGGTCTACGACGCGGTCTACGCATCCCAGGAAGCCGGCATCGCCGCGGTGAAGCCGGGCGCGAAGTTCCGCGACTTCCACGACGCCTCCCAGCACGTGCTGGCCGAGAAGCTCGTCGAGTGGGGTCTGCTGGAGGGCCCGGTCGAGCGCGTCCTGGAGCTTGGCCTGCAGCGCCGCTGGACCCTGCACGGCACCGGCCACATGCTCGGCATGGACGTCCACGACTGCGCTGCCGCGCGCACCGAGGCGTACGTCGACGGCACGCTGGAGCCGGGCATGTGCCTGACCGTCGAGCCGGGTCTCTACTTCCAGGCCGACGACCTGACCGTGCCGGAGGAGTACCGCGGCATCGGCGTCCGGATCGAGGACGACATCCTCGTCACGGAGGACGGCAACCGGAACCTGTCGGCCGGGCTGCCCCGCACCTCGACCGAGGTCGAGGCCTGGATGGCGCGCCTCAAGGGCTGACGCCTCCGCCGGGTGCTCTTCGGTGGGTGCTCTTCGGTGGGTGCTCTTCGGTGGTTGCTCTTCGGTGGTTGCTCTTCGGTGGGCGGGATCCCCTACAGGGTCCCGCCCATCACCTTCTCTAGGACACCTTCAGCAGCGCGTCGTCGCGCCACTTCAGCATCTTGTCGAAGCTCACCACCGCGCCGCGGCCGGGCCGGTTGCGGAAACGGACGTGGTCGGCGAGTTCGGCGATCAGGTCGAGGCCCCGGCCGTGTTCGGCCAGGGAGGGTCTGCGGCGGGGTTCCGTCGCGGGCGGGAACCCCGGACCGGAATCGGTCACCTCGATGCGGCAGCGGTCCCCGTCCAGGTAGGCCGTGACGTGGTACGCCGCGGTCTCTTCCGGAAGGTCACCGCCCCCGCCGTGCTCCACGGCGTTCGCACACGCCTCGCTCAGCGCCACCGAGAGGTCGAAGGAGATGTCCGGGTCCACCCCCGCGGTCTCCATGGTCCCCAGCAGCAATCGCCTGGCGAGCGGCACGCTCGCGGCTTCGCGCCTCAAGTGGAGAGACCACCAGATGCTCATACGGATACCTATTGCCGCCCGCGGGGGGCCGTAAGCGCCCTGCGGCCGTCCGAGACCGCATTGCCCTCGTTCGGCCGATGCGGCTCTCCAGGGGAGCGGTGTATGCGTTCCCCGGGCACGCACCCGCCCGGGGCCGGGGCCGGACGGTCTGCGCAGAGGGGACCATGTGGACCTTCCGGACCTGCCGTATGGACGCCCTAAGCGCAGTGCGATGATGGCCCGGCCATGTCCGACCCCCACGCGACGCACGCCGGAGCCGGCCTCCGGCTCATCCGGGCCGCGGTGTTCACCGCGGTCTGCGTCGTGCTGTCCGCGGCCGGGCACGCGCTGGCGTCCTGCGCCACCGTGCCCTGGTGGTCCTTGTGCATCGGCTTCCTCGCCGTCTTCACGGTCGCGGCCTCGCTCGCCGGCCGCCGGCGCACACTGCCCGGCATCGCCGCCGGGCTCGCGACCGGACAACTGGCCCTGCACGCCCTGTTCGGCCTCGGCCAGCACAGCACCGTGGCCGCGCAGCCACCGGCCGGCGCCTCCGACAGCTCGCTCGCGGCGCTCGCCGCCCGGCTGGTCTGCGGCGGCAACTCCGTACCGCTCAGCCAGGCCGACGCCCGGCAGATTCTGGAGGCCGCGGGCCTGGACCCGGCCGCCCTGGCCCAGCAGGCCGGGCAGGTCGCCACGGCCGGACAGGTCGCCGCGCAGGGACACAGCGCCCACGCGCACGTGGCCCAAGCCGCCGCCACGACCCCGGCGACGGGCCTGTTCAGCCCCGCCATGCTGCTCGGCCACCTGCTGGCGGCACTCGCCGCCGGTTGGCTGCTCGGCCGCGGCGACGCCGCGCTCTTCCGCCTCGTGGAGCTGTCCCGCCTCTCCGCCGAAGCCGCCGCCCCGGTACGTCCGCTGCGCGCCGCCCTCGCCTTCGTACGGGCCCTCGGCGCCGGTCTTCCGGGCGTGCCCGCCCGGCTTCCGCGGGCCCCGCGCACCGGCTCCGACCCGGCCGCCCACACCGGCCGGGAAGCACTCCAGCACACGGTGATCAGACGCGGGCCGCCCACGGCCCTCGCCCTCGCAGCCTGACGCGGCACCCTCCTCCCCGGGACACACGGTGGGAGCTTCGGTGCCGCGAACTCCGCGCGCGCCCGTGCGCGGAGCCACCGTCACCACTGCTTCCGTGGAGTGTTTCTGCCATGAAGACCTCTCGCGTCTCCTTCGCCGCCGCGCTCGCCGCCGGCTCCGTTCTCGTCCTGTCCGGTACCGCCTTCGCGCACGTCGGCGTGCAGCCCGTCGGAGAGGCCGCCAAGGGTGGCTACGCGACGCTCAACTTCAAGGTCCCCAACGAGCGCGACAACGCTTCGACCACGCAGCTCGAGGTCAACTTCCCGGTCGACCAGCCGCTCACGTCGGTCATGCCGCAGGACATCCCCGGCTGGACGTCCACCGTCGAGAAGACGAAGCTCGACAAGCCGCTGACCGTGCACGGCAAGCAGGTCAACGAGGTCGTCACCAAGGTGACCTGGTCCGGCGGCAAGATCGAGCCCGGCAAGTTCCAGCAGTTCCCGGTCTCCGTCGGCAAGCTGCCCGAGAGCGCCGACCAGATGGTCTTCAAGTCCATCCAGACCTATGACAACGGCGAGGTCGTCCGCTGGATCGAGGAGGCCAAGGAAGGTGCCGCGGAGCCTCAGACCCCGGCTCCCGTCCTGAAGCTGACCGCCGCGAAGGGCGACGACCACCACAGCGACGCCAAGGCCGACGAGGCGAAGAACGCCGAGAAGGACGCCGGGCACGGCCACGACGAGGCCGCCGCCAAGCACGGCTCCGACACCACCGCGCGCGTCCTCGGCGTCGCCGGCATCGTCATCGGACTCGGCGGGGTCGCCTTCGGCGTTGCCTCGCGCCGTCGCTCCGCCTGACCTTCGGCGCCCTTGCGCGCCACCGCTCCGCATCCGAACCATCCCCGATCCCAGGGACTCCTCTCCATGCGCACCACACGTGTGACGGCCGCCGCTCTCCTCGCAGCGGCCGCACTCACCCTCACCGCCTGCGGCGGCGAGCCCGCCAAGTCCGGCTCGGTCACCCAGATCGCCGGCGGTCAGAACAACGCCAAGGCCGCGACCGTCCTGGACCGCCCCTTCAACAAGCCGGAGCTCGTCCTCACGGACACCACCGGCAAGCCGTGGAACCTGCGTGAGCAGACCAAGGGCAAGCCCACGCTGATCTACTTCGGCTACACCCACTGCCCCGACGTGTGCCCCCTGACGATGAGCAACATCGCCGTCGCGAAGAAGGCACTCCCCAAGACCGACCAGGACAACCTCCGGGTCGTCTTCGTCACCACCGACCCCGAACGGGACACTCCCGAGTCCCTCGACTCGTGGCTCAAGGCGCAGGACCCGTCCTTCGTCGGGCTCACCGGGGACTTCGCCACCATCCAGGCCGCGGCGCGCACGCTCGGCATCGGCATAGAGGCAGCCACGAAGGATCCCAACGGCGACGTCGTCTCCATGCACGGAGCCCAGGTCATCGCGTTCTCTCCCAAGACCGACGAGGGCTACGTCCTCTACGGCGAGGGCACCACCGTCGACGACTACACCAAGGACCTGCCGAAGCTCGTCAAGGGAGAGACCCCGTGAACGCCCGCACCAACCGCACCCTCGCCGCCGCCCTCTCCCTGACGGCGGCCCTCGCCCTCTCCGGCTGCTCGGGCGACAGCGAGCCGAAGATGGCGGTCAGCGGCGCGTTCATGCCCCAGCCCGTGAACGACAAGATGGCCGGCGCCTTCATGGTCATCAAGAACAACACCGAGACCGCCGACAAGCTCACCGGCGCCACCTCCCCGCTCTCGGGCGATCTACAGATCCACGAGACCAAGGACCAGAAGATGCAGCAGGTCCAGGCGATGGACGTGCCGGCGAACGGCGAGCTCCGGCTGGAGCGCGGCGGCAGCCACATCATGTTCATGGGACTCAAGAACGCGCCGAACGTCGGGGACAAGGTCACCGTCGAGCTCCGCTTCGAGAAGGCCGGCCCCGTCAAGGTCGAGCTGGACGTGAAGGAGCGGACGTACGACGCGCAGACTCCGAAATCCACGGCTGGCAAAGCCCACTGACGGACCGAGGAACTGACACGCCATGACGGCCACCGCCCCCGCCCCCTCCACGGCCCGCGCCCGTGCCACGGCATTCCTGCCACGGCTCGCGCTGGTCCTCGCAGCCCTGCTGGCAACCCTGTTCACCGCGGCCGCACCGGCCACGGCGCACGCCGCACTCACCGCGAGCGACCCCAAGGACGGGGCGGTGGTCGCCACGGCGCCCGCCCAGGTCACGCTCTCCTTCTCGGAGCAGGTCGCACTGGGCGACGACTCCATCCGCGTCCTCGACCCCCAGGGCCGGCGGGTGGACACCGGTGAGCTGCGCGACATGTGCAGCGGGAACACCGTCCGCTACGGCACCGCCCTGCACACCGGCCTGCCCGACGGCACCTACACCGTCGCCTGGCAGGCCGTCTCGGCCGACAGCCACCCGATCTCCGGTGCCTTCACCTTCTCCATCGGCGCGCCCTCGGCCACCGATGTCACCCTGCCCACCGCACAGGCGGGCGGTCGACCCGTCGGCATCGCGTACGGGATCGCCCGGTACGCCGCCTACGCCGGCTTCACCGTCCTCGTGGGCGGCGCCGCCTTCATCCTGCTGTGCTGGCGCCGGGGCGCCGCCGAACGGCCGCTCCAGAAGCTCGTCGTGCGCGCCTGGGTCACCCTGACCACTGCCACGCTCGTGATGCTGATGCTCCGCACTCCGTACACGGGCTCCGGTAAGTTCGCCGACGCCTTCGA
The DNA here is from genome assembly GCF_055563995.1 of Streptomyces sp. NPDC029164. Classification (NCBI taxonomy): domain Bacteria; kingdom Bacillati; phylum Actinomycetota; class Actinomycetes; order Kitasatosporales; family Streptomycetaceae; genus Streptomyces; species Streptomyces sp. NPDC029164. The sequence goes on from NZ_JBVHWW010000002.1 coordinate 29,257, forward strand.
CCTGGACGGGCTCCGGACCGTCCTGGAAACCAAGACCGGCGCCTCGCTCGTCTCCCGGCTGCTCTTGTTGGGCGCCGCCGCCCTGTTCGTCGCGGTCCTCTTCGGCGTCTACGCGCGCCGGGTGCGGGGTGCCGGGCCCGAGGAAGAGGCGCACGCGTCCGAGGCGCACGAAGAGGAGGCGCTCAAGGAGGCGCACGAGCAGGCCAGAGCCACCAACGACCTCACCTTCGGCCTGGCCATCGGTGGCGCCGTCGTCGCCGGCGGCATCGCCGCCACCTGGGCCCTCTCGGAGCACGCCTCCACCGGGATCCAGCCCGGAATCGCCATGCCGGCCGACATCCTGCACCTGCTGGCCGTCGCCACCTGGCTCGGCGGTCTCGCCGCGCTGCTCGTCGCGCTCCACAAGGTCCCGGGAATGGAGCGCGCGGCCGTCCGGCGCTTCTCCACGGTCGCCTTCGTCAGCGTCCTGGTGCTCGCCGTCACCGGCGTCTACCAATCCTGGCGCCAGCTCGGCAGCTGGTCCGCCCTCACCGGCACCGACTACGGACAGCTGTTGCTTGTGAAGGTCGGCCTCGTCGCCGTCCTCCTCACCGTCGCCTACCTGTCCCGGAAGTGGACCGCACGGCTCGCCGATTCCCCCGAGGCAACCGAGGCCGCCCCCGCTGAAGTGGCCGGGCCGGCCGATGTTTCACGTGAAACAGGCTCCGACGACCTGGACGGCTCCGATGTTTCACGTGAAACAGAGCCCGTCACCGTCCCGGCGGACCCGGAGCGCGCCGCCCAGCTCGCCCGGCAGCGCGCCGCCCGTGAGAGCGCGCGCGAGAAGCAGGTCCGTGACGCCGACCCCAACCGCGCCGGCCTGCGCCGCTCCGTCCTCGCCGAAGCGGGCATCGCCGTGATCCTGCTCGCCGTCACCACGGTGCTCACCAGCACCGAGCCCGGGCGCACCGTGGAGCAGGAGGCCGGCCGCGGCAGTGCCGGCGCCCCCGCCGTCCCCGACCGCGCCGTCAAGATCACCCTGCCGTTCGACACCGGCGGTCAGAACGGCAAGGGGTCCGTCCGGCTCGAGCTCGACCCGGGCCGGGTCGGCGCCAACACCCTGCATCTCTGGGCCGACTCCGGCGACGGCACGCCCTTCGGCCTCCCCGAGATCAAGGTCGCCTTCACCCTCCCGGCCAAGGACATCGGTCCCCTGCCGCTCGTCCCCGAACAGGCCGCCCCCGGGCACTGGACCGCGTCCGGTGTCCAGCTGCCGCTCGCCGGAGAATGGCGCATCGACGTGACCGTCCGTACCTCCGACATCGACCAGACCACCGTGCAGAAGACAGTGAAGATCGGCTGAGCAGCGTGACCGAGAGCAACCCCGACATCGAGATCTCCCGGCGCCGGCTGCTGGGCACCGTCGGCGCCGCGGGCGCCGCCGGACTCGCGCTCGGCGCCGCCGGCGGCGCGCTCGCGCACTCCGCGCTCGCCGACTCCGGGAGCGGCTCCGCCCCGAGCAGCGCCGGAAGCCTGTCCTCCCTCGGCGCCACCAAGGTGGCCTTCCAGGGAGACCACCAGGCCGGCATCATCACGCCCCTGCAGGCCAAGGGGCACCTCATCGCCTTCGACCTCACCGCCGGGGCAGGCCGGACCGAGGCCTCCGCGCTGCTGCGACGCTGGTCGGACACCGCACGGCGGCTCATGGCCGGTGAGACTGCCGCGACCTCCGACAGTGGTATCGCCCTGGATGCCGGTCCGTCCTCGCTCACCGTCACCTTCGGCTTCGGCCACTCCTTCTTCGAGCGCACCGGCCTCGCCGCCCGCCGCCCCGCCGCCCTCGACCCCCTGCCGGACTTCTCCTCCGACCGGCTCGACGCCCAGCGCAGCAACGGCGACCTGTGGGTCCAGATCGGCGCGAACGACGGACTCGTCGCCTTCCACGCGCTGCGCGCACTGCAGAAGGATGCCGGGGACGCCGCACGCGTCCGCTGGCAGATGAACGGCTTCAACCGGTCCCCCGGAGCCACCGGTACTCCGATGACCGCCCGCAACCTCATGGGTCAGATCGACGGCACCGGCAATCCGAAGCCCTCACAGCCCGACTTCGACAAGCGGATCTTCGTCCCCGCGGCGGGCCCGGGACCGGCCGAGCACGCCTGGATGGCCGGGGGCTCGTACGCCGTCGTACGGCGCATCCGCATGCTGCTCGACGACTGGGACAAGCAGTCGCTCGCCCAGCAGGAGCAGGTCATAGGCCGTACCAAGGCCACCGGCGCGCCGCTGACCGGTGGCACGGAGACCACCGAGATGGCCCTCGACAAACTCGGCGCCGACGGCAAGCCGGTGATCCCGTCCAACGCGCACGCCCGGATCTCCGCCCCCGCACAGAACGGCGGGGCGGCCATGCTGCGCCGTCCCTTTTCCTTCCACGACGGGATCGGCTCCGACGGCACGCCGGACGCCGGGCTCCTCTTCGTCTGCTGGCAGGCCGACCCGCTGCGCGGGTTCGTGCCCGTCCAGCGCAAGCTGGACCGCGGGGACGCCTTGTCTGCGTTCATCCGGCACGAGTCCAGCGGCCTCTACGCGGTTCCGCCCGGCCCCCGCAACGGCGAATACGTGGGGCAGCGGCTGCTCGAAGGATGAACAGGACCGCGCTGTGCGTGGCCCCGGCATTACGCTGATCGCATGTCAGCCACCCGCTTCACGTATCTCGGTCCCGAGGGCACTTTCACCGAGGCCGCCCTGCGCACCCTGCCGGAAGCCGCGACCCGGGAGCTCATCCCGATGGTGTCGGTTCCGGCCGCCCTGGACGCCGTGCGCAACGGCGAGGCGGCCGCCGCCCTCGTCCCGATCGAGAACTCGGTTGAGGGCGGGGTCACCGCCACGCTCGACGAGCTGGCCTCGGGCGAACCGCTGATGATCTACCGCGAGGTGCTGCTGCCCATCGCTTTCGCGCTGCTCGTGCGGCCCGGGACCGCCCTGTCGGACGTCAAGACCGTCACGGGGCACCCGGTCGCCCAGCCTCAGGTGCGCAACTGGCTGCGGGCTAACCTGCCCGACGCGGTGTGGGAGTCGGCCGCCTCGAACGCCGACGGCGCCCGACTGGTCCAGGAGGGCCGCTTCGACGCCGCTTTCGCGGGCGAGTTCGCCGCTGCCACCTACGGGCTCGTCCCGCTGGTCACCGAGATCCACGACGCGGAGAACGCCGAGACCCGGTTCGTACTCGTGGGACGCCCCGCGCGGCCCGCCGCGCCGACCGGCGCCGACAAGACCTCCGTCGTGCTGTGGCTGGGCGACGACCACCCCGGTGCGCTGCTGGAGCTCCTCCAGGAGTTCGCGGTCCGCGGCGTCAACCTGATGCTGATCCAGTCCCGTCCAACGGGACAGGGCATCGGCAACTACTGCTTCGCCGTCGACGCCGAGGGCCACATCTCGGACCGACGGGTCAGCGAGGCGCTGATGGGCCTCAAGCGGACCTGCCCCCAGGTCCGCTTCCTCGGGTCCTATCCGCGTGCCGGCGTTGCTCACAGTGATGTGAGGGCACCTCGCGCCGGAACCTCCGACGGTGACTTCACGGACGCCTCCGACTGGCTGACGCGCTGCCTCGACGGCCGCGCGTAGGGGTTCGTCACCGCCCCCGTCCACTGTCCACAGAGTTATCCACAGGGCGAGATGGGGACCTGGGGACAAGTCGACAGAACGGCACGACAAGGTCGACAAATCGGCCGGGGGGCTCAGGTTTCGCGCTGGGGAGCGGGAGGTGAACGGTGTCACCCTCGTATCACCGATCAACTCTTTGGGGCGAGTCATTCCCACCCGAATGAGTGTGTGAGGGTGGTTTGAACCCTGATTCCCCTCGACCATCCGCCGATCAGGAATGATCTATTCCTGTGTCCACAGATGCAGCCCACAGCCTGTGGATAAGATGCCGGCCGCGCCAATTCCTGTGGACAAGAACGGCCTCCCCCTGCTCAGGGACGGCTCGACCGCCGACATGGTGCCCCTTTTCGGGGAATGGGGCCGCTTTTATTGACGGTCCGAGAGGGTTCACTTTCGGTCAGCGATCAAGACTTATCCATTCGTTGCAATTAGGACATAGCGACACGCAGCGTGATATCGATGTGATCCCGGGAAGCCCCGCCCGGTAGCCTGGAGGGGTGATTGACCTCCGGCTGCTCCGTGAAGACCCTGACCGTGTCCGTGCCTCGCAGCGCGCCCGTGGAGAGGACGTCGACCTCGTCGACGCGCTGCTCTCCGCCGACGAGCGCCGCAGGTCCTCCGGCATGCGCTTCGACGAACTGCGCAATGAGCAGAGGTCCCTCGGGAAGCTCATCCCGAAGGCCTCCCCCGAGGAGCGGGCCGAGCTGCTGAAGAAGGCCGAGCAGCTCAAGCAGGACGTCAAGGCCGCGGAGGCCGAGCAGAACGAGGCCGCCGAGGCCGCCAAGCAGTTGCTCCTGCAGCTCGGCAACATCGTCCACGAGGACGTCCCGGTCGGCGGCGAGGAGGACTTCACCGTCCTGGAGACGCACGGCACCATCCGCGACTTCGCCGCCGAGGGATTCGAGCCCAAGGACCACCTGGAGCTCGGCGAATCGCTCGGCGCGATCGACGTCGAGCGCGGTGCCAAGGTCTCGGGCTCGCGCTTCTACTACCTGACCGGCGTGGGCGCCCTGCTGGAGCTGGCGCTGGTCAACGCGGCCATCGCCCAGGCCACCGAGGCCGGCTTCATCCCGATGCTGACCCCGGCGCTGGTCCGTCCGCGCGCCATGGAGGGCACCGGCTTCCTCGGCCAGGCAGCGGAGAACGTCTACCACCTGGAGAAGGACGACTACTACCTGGTCGGCACCTCCGAGGTCCCGCTCGCCGCGTACCACATGGACGAGATCATCGACGCCGACAAGCTGCCGCTGCGGTACGCCGGCTTCTCGCCGTGCTTCCGCCGCGAGGCCGGTACGTACGGCAAGGACACCCGCGGCATCTTCCGCGTCCACCAGTTCGACAAGGTCGAGATGTTCTCGTACGTCGCGCCGGAGGAGGCCGAGGCCGAGCACCAGCGGCTCCTGGAATGGGAGAAGCAGTGGCTGACCAGCCTGGAGCTGCCGTTCCAGGTGATCGACGTCGCCACCGGTGACCTGGGGGCCTCCGCCTCGCGCAAGTTCGACTGCGAGGCGTGGATCCCGACCCAGGGCAAGTACCGCGAGCTGACCTCCGCCTCGAACTGTGACGGCTTCCAGGCCCGCCGCCTGTCGATCCGCTACCGCGACGGCAAGAAGACCCAGCCGCTGTCCACCCTGAACGGCACCCTGTGCGCCGTTCCGCGCACGATCGTCGCGATCCTCGAGAACCACCAGCAGGCCGACGGTTCGGTGCGGGTGCCCCAGGCGCTCCGCCCCTACCTGGGCGGCCGCGAGGTCCTGGAGCCGATCAACAAGTGAGCCCGGCCCCGTTCCCGTACAAGCTCGTCGCCACCGATCTCGACGGCACGCTGCTGCGTGATGACGACACCGTCTCGGAACGTACCCGTGAAGCGCTCGTCGCGGCCACCGTGGCGGGCGCGGCGCACATCATCGTCACCGGCCGTGCCGTGCCCTGGACCCGGCACGTGCTGGACGATCTCGGCTACAAGGGGATCGCCGTCTGCGGGCAGGGCGCGCAGGTCTACGACGCGGGTGCGCACCGGCTGCTGACCTCGGTGACGCTGGACCGGCAGCTGGCCGGTCTCGCCCTGTCGAAGCTGGAGGCCGAGATCGGCCCGCTGGCTCTGGCGGCCAGCCGGGACGGGGTGGACGGCGAGGTCCTGTTCGGGCCCGGTTACCAGGTACAGGAGGGCCTCCCGGCCCTCTACCTGGAGGACACCGCCGCGGTGTGGACGGCTCCGCTGAACAAGCTCTACATCCAGCACCCGGAGCTCGGCGACGACGCGCTGGTCAAGGTGGCCCGGGAGACCGTGGGCTCGCTGGTCGACATCGTTATGGCCGGTCCGGGGATAGTGGAGATCCTGCCGCTGGGGCTGACGAAGGCCACCGGCCTTTCGCTGGCCGCGCGCCGGCTGGGCGTGAAGGCGGCGGAGACGATCGCCTTCGGTGACATGCCCAACGACATCCCGATGTTCGGCTGGGCCGCGCACGGGGTGGCCATGGCCAACGCCCACGCGGAGCTCAAGGCCGTGGCCGACGAGGTGACGACTTCCAACGAGGAGGACGGCATCGCGGTGGTGCTGGAGCGTCTGCTGGGCGCCGCATAGCCGGTACGGACGTATGAGGGGTCCGGGACAGCCCGCGCCGCGAGGCGCGCTCGAAGTGGCTGTCCCGGACCTTTTGTTGCTCCCCGCACGACTCACTCTGCCCCGGGCGGAAGTCGCGTACCAGCGAATTTCCGCGCATCAGCCGTGAATCCGGCGGCGTGCGCTCTTAGGGTCGACCCATGACCGTCAACCTTCGTGCCGCGTATGCCCCGTTGCTGACCGTGGCCGCACTGGTCGGCATCGCAGCCGCCGTCCTGCGGGTGCCCCCGTTGTGGCTGCTGGTCTGGGAGGGTCCCCTGCTTCTCCTGCTGGCGCTGGTCGCCCGGTGGTCGCCGGTACGCCCGGCGGTCGTCGCGGGCGCCCTGGGCGTGGCGGCCGTCGCGTTCTGGCCCGTTCCCCTGGTGTGGGAGAGCGGATCCTGGCTGGAGGCGTGCGGGGCGGCGGCCTTCTGGGCGCTGCCCGCCCTCGGTGCGGTGCTGGCCGGTGGCTACCTGCGCCGTCAGGCGGGCCGGGTGCGGCAGGCCGTCCGGGACGCGCGGCGCGACCAGCAGTTGGAACTGGCCCGGGATCTGCACGACTTCGTGGCCCACGACGTGAGCGCCATCGTGGTGCAGGCCCAGGCGGCCCGGTTCGTGGCGGCACAGGACCCCGGCCAGGCGGTCCGTGCGCTGGAGCGGATCGAGACGGCGGGGCTGAGCGCGCTGGCCTCGATGGACCGGACGGTGCACGCACTGCAGGAGGCCGCGGGCGGGCCGACGACCCCGGTTCCGGGCCTGGACCGACTGCCGGAGCTGGTGGAGCGGTTCGAGGGCGGAGCCCTGGACGCCGACCCGGAGGCCGTACGGGGACTGTCACGGGAGGCGGACACCACGGCGTACCGGGTGGCCGTAGAGGCACTGACGAACGTACGCCGGCACGCGCCCGGGGCGGCCGTGGTGCGGGTCGCCGTACGCCGGACCGGGGCGGACATAGAGCTCAGCGTGGTCAGTTCCGCGGGGCGCCGGGGAGCGGGCGGGCTACTGACCCGCCGAAGGCGGAGCGGCACCGGACTGGCCGGCCTGCGCGGACGGGTGGAGGCGGCGGGCGGGAAGCTGCGCGCCGGGGCGGACGCGGGCGGCGGGTGGCGGGTTTGCGCGGTCTTCCCGGCGGAGGAGCACCCTCTCGGGTGATCATGGCGGCGTGACCACACGCATCCTGATAGCCGATGACCAAGAGGGCATCCGCAGCGGATTCCGGCTGATCCTGGATTCGCAGCCGGACATGACCGTCGTGGGGGAGGCCGCGGACGGGGAGCGCGCGGTGTCGCTGGCCCGGGAGCTGCGGCCGGACGTGGTGCTGGCGGACATCCGGATGCCACGGCTGGACGGACTGGAGGTGACCCGGCTGCTGGCCTCCGAGACCCGGGTGATCGTGGTGACCACCTTCGACCTGGACGAGTACGTGCACACCGCACTGCGCAACGGGGCCTGCGGATTCCTGCTCAAGCGGTCCGGGCCGACGCTGCTGATCGAGGGGGTGCGGGCGGCGATGGCCGGGGACACGCTCATCAGCCCGCAGATCACGGTGCGGCTGCTGAGCCGGCTGACGGAGGCGGGTCCGGTCGCCCGCCGCGCGCCGCATCCGCTGACGGAGCGGGAACTGGACGTCGTGCGCCTGGTGGCGCGGGGGCTGACCAATGCCGAGATCGGCGCGGAGCTGTTCATCAGCGCGGGGACGGCCAAGACCCACATCGCGAACGTCCAGGCCAAGGTCGGGGCCAGGAACCGGGTGGGGATCGCCGCGTGGGCATGGGAGCACGGCGTGGCGAAAGCGGAGGCCGACTCTTCACGTTTCACGTGAAACGGGGCCCTGTTTCACGTGAAACATCGTGGCGGGTGAGCGGCCAGGCGAGCAGGCCGACGGAGAGCGCGATGGCGTGGCCGAGGTCGGTGAAGGTGCCGCCGGTGGCGAGCGGGAGCCCGAAGAAGGCGATCGCTCCGGCGAGGTAGAACCACCGCCAGGGGCTGGGGAGCCGGTAGGTGAGGACACCGACGGCGGCCGCCAGCCCGTAGCTGACGCCGATGTCGACGACATGGGTCATGCTGCGCGGGGCACGATGGTCCTCGATGGCCATCAGCAGGACCCGCTGGCTGACCAGGGTGGCGATGACATGGGCGCTCGCCACGATCAGGAGCCAGCGCTGCGTGCCGAGCCAGCGTTCGACGGGGGCGTAGAACAGCTCGAAGAGGACGGCGTAGAGGGCGAGCGAGGCCGGGTTCTCGATCCAGAACGCGCTGCTGAGGAGCGCCCGTACGGGGTGTTGGACGAGCTGGTGGATATTGCTGCTGTTGCGGTGGAGCAGGACGTGCTCGACCCTGTCGGGCGCGATGACGACGACGATGCTGGTGACGACGATGATCAGCAGCCAGATGTGCGTCCCGGGCGAGGAGCGTATCCAGGACCGCAGGGGCCTGGACGGCTCCGGCTCGCTGTGCTCGATCATGCACCGATGATGACCCGCAAAGCTGTGCCCCGCCTGGCCGGTGGGCCGGGCGGGGCACTGTTTCGCACGCGCTGCGGCGGGACTTACTCCTCGCCCGCCAGGGTGAGGCGGCGCAGCTTCTGGCCCGCGTAGACGGTGGCGCCGACGGTGACCACGGAGAGCAGGACCGCGGCGGTGGGAAGGCCCACGGTGGCATCGACGTAGCCGTCACCGGCGACCTTCTCGGCAAGGGCCAGCGCCCACTGCTGGACGCTGAGGGTCTTGGCGCCGGAGACCAGGCTGCCGAAGAGCGACTCCCAGATCAGGGCGTAGACCAGGCCGAAGACGACCGCGTGCCGGCTGACGGTGCCGAGCAGCAGGAACAGCGCGCTGTAGGCGATCGAGGCCACCAGGGCGGCGATCGTGTAGGCGACGGCGATCTGCTGGCCGTTGCCGTTGAGGATGAACCCGGCGATCAGGGTGGGGATCGCGGAGAAGGCCATGGTGACGGCGATCGCCACGATCAGCTTGGTCATGATGATCGTCGGGCGCTTCAGCGGCTTGGAGAGCAGGTAGACGATGGAGCCGTCGTCGATCTCCGGGCCGATGGCGCCGGTGCCGGCGATGACGCCGATCAGCGGAACCATGGTGGCGAGGGCGAAGCCCCCGAGGAGGTCCGCGGCGACCTTGTCGTCCACACCGGCGAAGGCGCGGACGGCGAGGGCGATGACGATCAGCAGGGCGGGCAGCGCGAAGAGGATCAGTGCGCGCCGCCTACCGAGCAGGGCCCGGTAGGTGAGCCGGGCAACGGTGGGGTCATACATGGGTGCCAGCTCCTTTCAGGCCGAGACGAGGTAGGAGAAGACCGACTCGAGGGACTCGTCGGAGGGCGAGACCGTCATCAGCCGGATGTCGTGCGCGCGGGCCACACGGGGCAGCAGCTCCGTGAAGCGGCCGAAGTCGACGGCCTGGATGCGCAGCGCGCCCTCCTTCAGGTCGACCTCGATACCGGCCGTGGAGGGGTCGGCGATCAGGGCCGCGGCAAGGGCCCTGTCGTCGGAGGAGCGGACGAGGTAGCGGTGCGGGCGGTCCGTCATCAGGCGGCGGATCTTGCGGAAGTCACCGGAAGCGGCGTGCCGGCCGGCGACGACCACCTCGATGTGCGAGGCGAGCTGCTCGACCTCCTCCAGGATGTGGGAGGAGAACAGGACGGTGCGTCCCTCGTCGCCCATGCGTCGCAGCAGGTCCATCAGCTGCATGCGCTGGCGCGGGTCCATCCCGTTGAACGGCTCGTCCAGGAGCAGCACGGACGGGTTGTGGACGAGGGCGGACGCCATCTTCACGCGCTGGCGCATGCCCTTGGAGTACGTGGAGATCTTGCGGTCCTGGGCGTACTCCATCTCGACGGTGGCGAGGGCCCGCTGGGCGTCCGCGTCGTCGAGGCCGTGCAGCTCGGCGTTGGCGACGACGAACTCCCGGCCGGTGAGGAAGTCGTACATCGCCTCGCGCTCGGGCACGACGCCGATCTGCTTGTAGACCTGCTCGTTCTGCCAGATCGGCGCGCCGTCGAGGGTGACGGTGCCCGTGGAGGGGGCGAGGAAGCCGCCCATCATGTTGATGAGGGTGGACTTCCCCGCGCCGTTGGGGCCGAGGAGCCCGGTGACACCGGGTCCGATGCTCATGGTCACGTCGTTGACGGCGACGACGTTCCCGAACCAGCGGGAGGTGTGGTCGATGTCGATGGTGGTCACAGCCCGGCCTTCCGGTAGCGGGCCATCAGGGCGGCGTAGGAGCCGGCGATGAGGCCGAGGGCGACGAGCAGGTAGACGAGACCGACACCGGCCGAGGGACCCTCGCCGCCGGGGAAGGCGGAGGTCGCGTTGAGGAACGCGGTCTGGACGCCGTCGATGAGGGTGATCGGGGAGAACAGGCCCATCCACTCGATGGCCCCGGCGTTCCCGGTGCTGTACGCGATCCCCTGGACCGCGGTCACCGCGCCGAACGGGATCAGGAGTACCGCGATGATCGCGGCGACGCCGAATCCGCGGCGCGGGGTGAGCGCGGCCATGACCAGGCCGAGGCCGGCGAACAGCAGCGACAGCAGCAGAACCGACACGAGTCCCTGTCCGAATCCCTTGGTCTGGTGGGCGAAGTCGAACTTCGCCAGGAGCGAGCCGATCCACATGATCAGCAGCGGGGTCGCGGTGAGGATGAACAGGGCCGAGGCCATGGCGGCGTACTTGGCCACGACGTAGTCGACGCGTTCGATGGGCCGCGAGAAGTAGAGCGGCACCGTCTTGAAGCGCAGGTCCCTGGAGACGGACTGCGGTGCCTGGGATGCGAGGAAGAGACCGATGATCACCTGGGTCGTCAGGGCGTACGTCGTGTACTTGATCGGCAGGTCGGTGGATCCGGGCACCGCGATGGCGACCGCGACGATGATCAGCGCGGGGACGCACATCACCGCGAAGAGGATCATCGGCAGGACCTTGGACTTGGCCGAGCGGCCGAGTCCGTAGGCGCCGCGCAGGGACTGCGAGAACAGCGACTTGCGGGCGTAGGCGCGGCCGAGCCGGGGGCCGTCGTAGGACCGGTAGCCGATGTTGTGGATCTGGGTGGAGGTCTCAGGCGCCATCGGAACCGGCTCCCTTCTGCTGGACGGAGTGCGCGGGCTGATCGCTGTCGCGGAAGACCTCCGCGATGTGGTGGCGGCGCTGCTCCATGCGGACCAGACCGATACCGAGATCGGCGACCGTGTCGCGGACGGTGTCGTAGGTGTCCTCGCCGGAGGCCTCGACGAGGAGGATGTGGCCGGCGCCGGGCAGGCCCTGCTCGCTGCCCTCGTGCAGGACGACGCCCGCCTCGGTGAGCGCCTTGCGCAGGGCGGCGGTGCCGTCCGGGTGGGTGTCGGAGTCGGTGACCTCGACCGCGAGGGTCGTGGTGATCTGGGTGAAGTCGCTGGTGGAGCTGGAGCGCAGCAGCTTGCCGCCGTCGACGACCACCACGTGGTCGCAGGTCCGCTCCAGCTCGCCGAGGAGGTGGGAGGTGACCAGGACGGAGATGCCGAAGTCCGTGTAGACGCGGCGGATCAGGCCGAGCATCTCGTCACGGCCGACCGGGTCCAGGCCGTTGGTCGGCTCGTCGAGGAGCACCAGCTGGGGATCGTGGACGAGTGCCTGGGCAAGCTTGACGCGCTGCTTCATGCCGGTGGAGTAGCCGCCGATGGGGCGGTAGCGCTCCTCGTACAGCCCGACGTGGCGCAGGGTGTCGGCGGTGCGCTCGCGGGCCGCGGTCGGCGGCAGCCCGGACATGCGCGCCATGTGGACGACGAACTCGGTGGCCGAGACGTCGGGTGGCAGGCAGTCGTGCTCGGGCATGTACCCGACGCGTTCACGGATGGCACTGCCATGCGTTTTGACGTCGAGGCCGAGCACGGCGGCGCTGCCCTCGGTGGCGGGGGACAGTCCCAGCAGAATTTTGATCAGCGTGGACTTGCCGGCTCCGTTGGCACCCACGAGGCCGGTCACACCAGGCCCGATGTCCAGGGAGAGCCGGTCGAGGGCGGTCACTCGGGGGTACCGCTTGCTCAGGCTTTCGGTCGCGATGACAGTCACGGGCTCGACGTTAGTGGCGGAGCTCTCGCGAAGCGTCAGACCTTGAGTGGGATCCCGTATCCGCCTTGAGGCGTACGGACCCGTACTGGAGGCTGATGTGGACCGGACAAGTTTATCCACAGGTCTGTGCACGGCCCTTGACGTGATCTCCGGTCATTGTCACATTCATCAGTGTCAAGTTACGGGCGCGTACGGCTAGACGGATGGACGGGCTGACATGGCTGGGGACACCAAGCAACGCACCGCGCGACTCTCCGGACGACTCTCCGCCGATCTGGGCGGGTTCAGAGAGGTGCAGCGCCTCTCGTACGAGTGCGCCGAGGCCGTCGCGGCCCAGCTGCGGCCCGGCGTGACCGAGCGCGAGGCGGCGCGCATGCAGCGCCAGTGGCTGCGCGACCGCGGCGTACGGGACTGGTTCCACCTGCCCTTCGCCTGGTTCGGGGACCGCACGGCCTTCGCGAACTTCAAGATCCCGCTGCAGTTCTTCCCGACCAACCGGAAGCTGGAGCCGGGGATGCCGTTCATCCTCGACATGGCACCGGTCTTCAAGGGTTACGCGGCCGACATCGGGTACTCCGGCAGCCTCGGACTGAATCCGGTGCAGGACCGGCTGATGTCCGACCTCCAGGCCCACCGCGTACTGATCCTGGAGCAGGTGCGCGAGCGCCGCTCGCTGCGCGAGATCTACGAGAACGTCGAGCGGCTGATGACCCGGCAGGGGTACGCCAACCGGCACCGGGCCTATCCGTTCGGCGTGATCGCGCACAAGATCGACCGGGTCAAGGAGCGGCGCTGGTCCCCGACCGCCTTCGGGTTCGGCACCCAGTCCCTCAAGGGGCTGGCCGGTGACGCCCTGCACGGGCATCGCGAGGGCTGGTCCCCGCTGTGGAGTCCGTACCACTTCTCCGACCACCCACCGCAGCCCGGACTGTGGGCGGTGGAGCCGCACCTGGGGTTCCGGGGCACCGGCGCGAAGTTCGAGGAGATCCTGGTCGTCACCGACTCCCGGGACCCCGAGGAGAGCGCGTTCTGGCTGGACGACGACCTGCCGCACGTGCGGCGCTGGGCCGAGGAGAAGGCAGCATGAGCGGCATGAGCGGAGCAGGAGTGGCGGGGCCGGCGGGTGCGCGCGAGCGCTGGGTGAGCACCGGAGGGGTCGAGCTGTGCGTCGTCGAGCTCGGCGAGGCGGACCGCCCGACCGTGCTGCTGGTGCACGGCTACCCGGACAGCAAAGAGGTCTGGTCGGAGGTCGCCGAGCGGCTCGCCGCCCGCTTCCACGTGGTGCTCTACGACGTACGCGGCCACGGGCGCTCCACCGCGCCGCAGCCGCTGCGCGGCGGTTTCACCCTGGAGAAACTGACCGACGACTTCCTGGCGGTCGCGGACGCGGTCAGCCCGGACCGGCCGGTGCACCTGGTCGGCCACGACTGGGGCTCCGTACAGGGCTGGGAGTTCGCGACGGTCGGCCGCACCGAGGGACGGATCGCCTCCTTCACCTCGATGTCGGGTCCCTCCCTCGACCACTTCGGGCACTGGATCAAGAAGCGGATGACGCGGCCGACCCCGCGCGCGGCCGCGCAGCTGCTCGGCCAGGGCGCCAAGTCCTGGTACGTCTACATGCTGCACACCCCGGTGCTCCCGGAGCTCGCCTGGCGCGGGCCGCTCGGCAAGCGGTGGCCGTCGATCCTCCAGCGCGTCGAGAAGGTTCCGGCCGGCTCGTACCCGACGGCCTCGCTGCCCTCGGACGCGGCCCACGGCGCCTGGCTCTACCGCGACAACGTGCGGGCGCGGCTGCGCCGGCCGCGCCCCGACGCGTACGCCCACGCACCCGTGCAGCTGATCACCCCGACCGGGGACGCCTTCCTGTCCGAGCGGCTCTACGACGGGCTGGAGTACTGGGCCCCGGACCTGCTGCGGCGCACGCTGCCCGCCAAGCACTGGGTGCCGAGGACCCGGCCGGACCAGCTGGCCGCCTGGATCACCGAGTTCGTCACCGCCCGGGAGGAACCGGCCACGCGGGCACCGGAGCTCAAGGCCCCGGGCAGGTACGCCGACCGCTTCGGCGGCCAGCTGGTCCTGGTCACCGGCGCGGCCAGCGGCATCGGCCGGGCCACCACCTTCGCGTTCGCCGAGGCCGGTGCCCGCGTGGTGGCTGTGGACCGTGACGCCGAGGGCGCGGCGCGCACGGCCGACATGGCCCGGCTCGTGGGCGCCGCCGAGGCCTGGGCCGAGTGCGTGGACGTCAGCGACGAGCAGGCGATGGAGAAGCTCGCGGCGAAGGTCGCCGCCGAGTACGGCATCGTGGACGTCCTGGTCAACAACGCCGGGATCGGCCTGTCCGGAGCCTTCCTCGACACGACGGCCGAGGACTGGAAGAAGGTCCTGGACGTCAATCTGTGGGGCGTCATCCACGGCTGTCGGATCTTCGGCAGGCAGATGGCCGAGCGCGGCCAGGGCGGGCACATCGTCAACACCGCCTCCGCCGCGGCCTACCTGCCCTCCCGGACCCTGCCCGCCTACAGCACCTCGAAGGCCGCGGTGCTGATGCTGTCGGAGTGCCTGCGCGCGGAACTGGCGTCGAAGTCGATCGGCGTCTCCGCGATCTGCCCCGGCATCGTCAACACCAACATCACCGCCACCTCGCGCTTCGCCGGGGTGGACGAGGCCGAGGAGAAGCGCCGTCAGGAACGCTCCTCGCGGCTGTACGGGCTGCGCAACTTCCCGCCGGAGAAGGTCGCCGACGCCATCCTGCGCGCCGTGGTCCGCAACGAGGCCGTCGTACCGGTGACGCCCGAGTCCAAGGGCGCTCTGTGGATGTCCCGCCACGCCCCGCGCGTCCTGCGGCGCCTCGCGAGGCTGGAGCCGAAGTTGTGAACGGGGGCTCGTGGGGGAGAGAGCCCGGCACGGCCATACCCCGCTCCACCCGGCGGTCGTACCATCCCTCGCAGGAGGGCTCGCTGCGCAGGGCGGTCGAGCACCTTGCGGCTTCACCTGCCGCCCCGGCCGCGGCGGGCGGCGCGGTCGGCCCAGCCGCGATGTCGTAGGGAGCCGGGATTGTCCGATCAGGCGGTAGCCGAGTACCGGATCGAGGATCTGGCGCACCACAGCGGGGCGACGGTGCGCACGATCCGGGCGTACCAGGACCGCGGGCTGCTGCCGAAGCCGGAGCGGCGCGGCCGTTCCAACGTCTACCGGGACACACATCTGGCGCGGCTGCGCCAGATCGCGGACCTGCTCGACCGCGGCTACACGCTGGCCTCCATCAAGGAGTTGCTGGAGGCCTGGGACGCGGGACGCGGCCTGGGCGGCGTACTGGGGCTGGTCGCCGAAGTGCACGGGCCGTGGACCGACGAGGAGGCCGCGCGGATCAGCCGGGAGGAGCTGAACGAGCGGTTCGGCGGCCGGCCGGACGACGAGGCGGTCGGCGAGGCGTGCGAGCTGGGGGTCCTGGAGCGGATCCCGGGGCGCCCGGACCAGTTCCTGGTGCCCTCCCCGCAGGAACTCGCGGTGGCCGCCGAGCTGTACGCGGCCGGGGTGCCGCTGCCGGCCATCACGGGACACCTGCGGGAACTGCGCGGGCAGGTGGAGCACATCGCCTCGCGGTTCCTGGAGTTCACCACCGAGCACGTCTTCGCGCGCTACCTCGGGCAGGTGCCGCCCACGGACGCGGACGCGGCGGAGGCGGCGACGATGGTGCGGCGGCTGCGCCCGCTCGCCCAGCAGACCGTGGACGCGGAGCTGGCGCGGGCGATGCGGCTCTTCGCGACCCGGCATCTGCAGCGGCACCTGGGGGCGGCGGGCACGCCCCAGCCGTCGGGGCCCTCAACGGTGGCGCTGCCGGCCGGGACGGTACGGGCGGTGCAGGACCTGGTGGGCCCCGACCACGTGGCGGAATTCGTCCGGGCCGCGACGGAGCGGGAGCTCCAGGCCCGCACCATGAACGATCTGGCGCGCCGGGCGGAGCCCGGCCGGTAGTCCACAGGGCGGATCATGCATTTGCCGTCAAAACCCGCCCAAACGGCTGTGGACAAGTCCCCTTTGCCTGTGGGCAACCGAGGCGGCGGCTCAGCCGACGGGCTCGTACGCCGCCTTCGTGGGGCCCGCACCGTCCGCCGGCCCGGTCTCGGTCAGGGACGCCGGCACGGCCGTCTCGACCGGCACCGGCTTCGCGGCCCGCGAGGCCCCGCTTCCGCTCCCGCTCCCGTTTCCGCTCCCGTACAGCAGGGCGGCCAGAGCCAGGCCGAGGATCCCGCCGATCAGCTGGGCGGCGACGAATCCGGGCAGCGACTCCGGGGCGATGCCGGTGAAGGAGTCGCTGAAGCTGCGCCCGATGGTGCCGGCCGGGTTGGCGAAGGAGCCGGAGGAGGTGAACCAGATCGCGGCGGCGATGTACGCCGCGACCGCCGCCGGGATGAGCCGGGGGCGCCCGATCCGCCCGAGGCCCTGGATCACGAGGACGAGACCGGCGGTGGCGACCACCTCGCCGATGAGCAGGTGCCCGCCGTCGCGCACCTGGGTGGAGAAGGTGCCCGGGGTCCGGCCGAACATGGTCTCCGCGAGGAGGGCGCCGCCGATGGCTCCCGCGGTCTGGGCCACGGTGTAGACGAACGCCTCCCGGCCGCCCAGCCCCTCGCCGCCGGTGCGCCGGGCCCACCAGGAGGTGAGGGTGACGACCGGGTTGAGGTGGGCGCCGGACAGCGGCGCGAAGAGGGTGATGATCAGCCCGAGCCCGATGGCCGAGGCGAGCGAGTTGGCGATGAGGGCGACCCCGGTGTCCCGGCTGAGCTCGGCGGCCTGGAGTCCGGAGCCGATCACGACCACGAGCAGGCCGGCGGTCCCGATCAGCTCGGCAGCCGCACGGCGTGACAGAGAGGTATGGGCTGTCATGGTTTCTCCCCCTGAGCAGAAGTGGCAGCGGAAAATATATTCCGCATCTTGGAATGGCGATAGAGGGTGTCCACCACCGGGCCGCACCCGAAATTCCCTGCCGGGAGAGCACCCGAGCGGGCACGCTGGGGCCCATGGATGAAAGACGCACCGTGAAGGTGTCGAAGTACGTCTCGAAACACCTGCGGCACCAGCCGGAACGGATCGGACTGGTGCTCGATCCCCATGGCTGGGTGGAGATCGACGATCTGCTGAGGGCCGCCGCCGCCCACGGATTCCACTTCAGCCGCGCCGAGCTCGACCACGTCGTCGCCGCCAACGACAAGCAGCGGTTCGCCGTCGACGGCACCCGGATCCGGGCGAACCAGGGGCACACCGTCGCCGTGGACCTGGACCTTGCGGAGGCCGAACCGCCCGCGTACCTCTACCACGGCACCGTCGCCGCCGCCCTGGACGCGATCCGCGCCGAGGGCCTGCGCCCGATGGCCCGCCATCACGTGCACCTGTCCCCGGACCGGGAGACCGCGACCCGCGTCGGCGCGCGGCGCGGGCGGCCCGTCGTGCTCGCCGTGGACACCGGTGCGATGCGTGCGGCCGGGCACGTCTTCCGGATCAGCGCCAACGGGGTGTGGCTGGTGGACGGGGTGCCGCCACAGTTCCTGCGCTTCCAGTAGCCCTTCGGCAGCGCACCCGGCAGCGCATCGGCAGCGGTTTCGGCGGCGCATCGGCAGCGGTTTCGGCGGCGGTCCCCGGGGCACTCCCCGGGGCGGGAATTCACGCTGAGATTGTCGGACCATCCCCCTAATGTGTGTCCCACTCCGGGATCCGTGAGGGGGGCACCTCGCGATCACCGAACCATCCCTGCACGTACGCGAGGTGACGCCCTATGACGTCCGCACCCCACAATTTCCAGGTTGATCTGCGCGGCCTGGTGGATCTCCTCTCCCACCACCTCTACTCCAGCCCGCGCGTCTACGTCCGCGAGCTCCTGCAGAACGCCGTGGACGCGGTCACCGCCCGCCACGCCCTCGACCCGGAAGCCGAGGTCCGCATCCGGCTGTCTGCGTCCGGCGGCCGCGTGACCATCGAGGACAGCGGCATCGGCCTGACCGCCGACGAGGCCCATTCCCTGCTCGCCACCATCGGCCGCAGCTCCAAGCGCGGCGGCGACGGCTCCATCGCCGAGCACGGCCTGGAGGCCACCCGCCGCGAGTTCCTCGGCCAGTTCGGCATCGGCCTGCTCGCGTGCTTCGTCGTGGCCCGCCAGATCCGCGTCGTCACCCGCTCCGCCCGCGACCCCGATGCCGCGCCCGTCGAATGGCTCGCCACGGACGACGGTTCGTACACCGTCCGCGAACTGGCCCACGAGGCGCGCCCGGAGCCCGGTACCACGGTCGTCCTCGAAGCCCGCCCGGGCGTCGCGGAATGGACCGTCCCGGCGACGGTCGAGCAACTGGCCCGCGACTACGGCTCCCTGCTGCCGTACGCCATCACCTTCGACGACGGCGAGGGCGGCGGGCCGCGCCCCGTCACCGACCGCCCCGCCGTATGGGACCGGCCCTTCCCCACCCCCGCCGCCCGTCGCGTGGCGCTCGCGGGGCACTGCGCGGAGCTCTTCGGTTTCACCCCGCTCGACAGCATCGACCTCGACCTGCCGGTCGCGGGCGTGCGCGGGGTGGCGTACGTCCTTCCCGAGCCGACCAGCCCCGCCCACCGGGCCGGACACCGCGTGCACCTCAAGGGCATGCTGCTGACCGACCGGGCCGACAACCTGCTGCCGGACTGGGCCTTCTTCGTCCGCGCCGTCCTCGACACGGACACCCTGCGGCCCACCGCCTCCCGGGAGAACCTCTACGACGACGAGACCCTGGCCGCCGTACGGGAGGCCCTCGGTGCCCGCGTCCGCGGCTGGCTCGCCGAGCTCGCCGCGAGCGAACCGGACCGCCTGGCCGCCTTCCTGCGCGTCCACCACCTCGGTGTGAAGTCCATGGCCCGGCACGACTGCGAACTGCTCGGGCTGATGCTGCCGTGGCTGCCGTTCGAGACCAGCGACGGCTCGATGAGCCTGCAGGAGTTCGCGGCCGCCCACACGGACATCCACTTCACGCGCACCGTCGAGGAGTTCCGCCAGATCGCACCGATCGCGGCGGCCCACGGGCTCGGCGTCATCAACGCCGGCTACACCTATGACGCGGACCTGCTGGCCCTGCTGCCCGCCGTACGCCCCGACCTCAAGATCACTGAGCTGGACGCCGGAGCCGTCACCGAACGGCTGGACCCGGTACCGACGGCAGCCGAACTGGAGCTCGCCGCCTTCCTGGCCACCGCGCGCACCCGGCTGGAACCCCAGGGATGCGACGTGGTGCTGCGCGCCTTCCAGCCCGTCGCCGTCCCCGCGCTCTACCTCGACGACCGCCAGGCCCGCCAGGAGCGCGACCGCACCGCCGCTCTGCAGAGCGCCGACTCCCTGTGGAGCGGCATCCTCGGCGCGCTGCGGGGCTCCGCGCCGCGCGCCCGGCTGGTCCTCAACCACAACAATCCGCTGATCCGGCGGATCGCCGCCCTTCCCGACGAGGCGCTGACCGGCACCGCCGTCGAATCGCTGTACGGGCAGGCCCTGCTGATGTCGCAGCGGCCGCTGCGCCCCGCCGACTCCACCCTGCTCAACCGGGCCTTCCTCGGACTCCTGGAATGGGCGACGCACTCCACCGATGCCCGCGATGCCCAGGAGGACCAGAAGTGACGACGCTGACGCGCGAGGAGATCGTGCGGGGTCTGGCGGAGAACCGCGAAGCGCCGAACGGCGCGGCGCGCAACGCGCACGCCGAGGCCCTGGCCGGTGCGGCCGAGGCGAACGGCGACCGCCCGCTGTTCCGCGAGGCCCTCGACAACCTGATCAACGCGTACCTCTACAGCTCCGAGTCGTCGAAGATGCTGGTGCCCTTCGCGCGGCTGCTCCAGGAGTACGACAAGGACCCGGGCGCCTTCGGCGAATGGGACGCGCACTCGCTGTTCTGGCAGTTCAAGTGGGTGGCCTCGGCCATCTCGGACTCCCCGGGGATCCCGCTGGAGTCGGCCGTCGGCTGGCTGGACGAGATGGAGCGCCGCTACGGGATCGCGGGCTACAGCGAGCGGCCCGTGCGCGAGGCCGAGCTGTGGCTCGCCCATGCGATCGGCGACGACGAACGCGCCGAGCGGGCCTTCCGGCGCTGGCTGTCCGCGGAGCGCGACGACATGAGCGACTGTCAGGCCTGCGAGCTCAACGGCCAGGGCCAGTACGCCGTCGTGCAGGGCGACGACGCCGAGGCACTGGAGCTGTGGAAGCCGGTGCTCACGGGCGATCTCGTCTGCGCCGAGGAGCCGCACCGGGTCCTGGCCACCTCGCTGCTGCCCCTGCTGCGGCTCGGCCGGGCCGACGAGGCGCGCTCGAACCATGTGCGCGGCTACCGCATGGCCCGAGGCAACGAGAGCCTGCTGCCGTCGGTCGCCAAGCACATCGAGTTCTGTGCGCTCACCGGCAACGAGTCGCGCGGACTGGAGATCCTGGCCGAGCACGCCGCCCAGGTGGCGCCGCTCGCCAATCTCGACGACCGGCTGGCCTTCCACGGCGGCATCCTCGTGCTGCTGCGCCGTCTGGAGGAGCTGGGGCACGGCCGCAGCCCGGCCGTGCCGTACGAGGGGTCTCCCCGTACGGTCTCCGAGCTGTACGAGGTGCTGCACGCGGGCTGCCTGGACATCGCCCGGCAGTTCGACGCGCGCAACGGCACGACGCGGGTCTCGGACCGCTTCCTCGCGCGGGTGGGCCAGGAGCCGCTGGTGGGCGCGCTGCCGCTCGGGGTGCGCAGTGCGGAACTGCCCCGGACCGGCACGGCCCATGCCGCTGCCACCGCCGCCTCCGCCGTGTCCGCTCCGGTGGCGGTGCCCGCCGGGTTCGACGAACTCGTGGAGCGGGCCCGCGGTGCCCGTGACCTGAGCCATCCGGGCGCGGACGCCCTGTGGGCCGAGGTGGCCGTACGGGTGGAGGCGCGGCCGGAACCCGATCCGCTGGTCCTCGCCGACCTCGCGGACCAGCAGGCCCTGGCCGCCGCACGGCGCGGGGACGAGGAGGCTCCGCGGCTCCTGGCCTCGGTCCGCGACGGCTACCGGGCGCTCGGCCGGGCGGAGCGCGCCGCGCTCGCCGAGCTGCGGCTGGCCAGCGTGGCCGCGCAGTCGGGGGCGGCGCCGGCGGAGATCCGGGAGCTGCTGCGGGTCGCCCTGCGGTCCGCCGAGGCACTGGAAGCCGCCGAACCGTTGCGGGCCCGGCGGATCGCGCTCGCGGAACTGTCGGCGATCCGCGTGGAGTCGTACCTGCGCTCGGTGGAGGCGGCCGGCCCGGACGACCACCACCAGGACCATCACCACGACGGGGAAGAGGTGCACGGTCGCGGTGAGCTCGCCGCCGAGCTGACCGCCTTCATCTCCGCCTACGAGGAGGCCGCGGCCGACCTGGTCGCGGACGCCGAGGAGATGCTGGGCAGGGTGTTCCTCGCGCAGGGCGATCCGGAGCGGGCTCTGCCGCTGCTGGCGGCCTCCGCCGCGCGGACGGTCGCCGCCGGCCGGCCGTGGCAGGCCGTGGACCCGCTGGTGCTGCGGGCCGGGGTGTTGATGTCTATGGACCGGCCCGAGGAGGCGGAGGAGGCGGCGCGCTCCGGGCTGGAGCACGCGGCCGAGGTGACCGACGCCGAGGCACAGGGCGTCGTACGGCTGACCCTCGCGGACATCCTGCTGCGGCGGGGCGGCACGGCGCAGGAAGCCGCGGCGCTCGCACTGGACGGAGCGCACTGGTTCGACCAGGCCGGTCTCACCGCGGACGGCGGGGCACAGGCCCGGCTGCTGCTGGCCCGGGCGTACGCGCGGGAGGACCGGGCCGCCGAGGCCGCCGAGGTCCTGCAGTCGGCCCTGCCGGATCTGCTGGAGCACGGTGAACAGCAGGCGGTGTCCGTACGGGAGTTCCTGGGCGACCTGCTGCGCCGGCTGAACGAGCCCCGGCCCGCGGCGGAGCAGTACCTGCTGGCCGCGGAGCTGACCAAGGGCTGGGAGGATCCGCGCCCGCAGGCGGGCCTCGCGCAGTCGGCCGCCGACACCCTGTCCGACGCGGGGCTGCCCGCGGAGGCGGTCGCCGCCTACGAGCGCGCCCTGGAACTGCACCGGCTGACGGGCGAGGCCCCGGTCGCCGAGGTACGGGTGCTGCGCTCCCTGGCCTGGCTGGGACTGCGCGAGGAGGTCGACGCCACGACGGTGGAGCAGGCCCGGGGCCGGATGGGCGAGGCCGCCGAGGTGCTGGAGGCGGCCCTGGCCGCGGATCCCGGTGCGCCTGAGCTGCGGTCCGAACTCGCCCAGACCTGGCACCAGCTGGCGCAGGTGCTCGACCGGCACGTCAGCACGAACGAGGAGGCCCCGGAAGACGAGGCACCCGAGGACGAGGCCCCGGCCGCCCGGCTGAGCCGTGCGGAGGCCGACGCGCTGCGCCTGGAGGAGATCGAGCTGTGGGACCGGGCCGCCCGGGCCTACGCCGAGCTCGGTCACGATCATCTGCGGGACCGGTTCCAGTGCCTGAACAACGCGGCCTGGACGGAGCAGGAGCGGGGCGACGCGCAGGCGGGCGCAGCGCGTGTCTCCGCGCTGATCGACGAGGCCCGGGCACGGCCCGAGGACGAGCTGCCCGACTGGCTCCTGCCTTCGGCGGAGCGCCTCCTCGAGCAGCTCAGCGGGGCGTAGAGCCTCGGTCGTCGTCGCCGCCGCTCCGGTCCGGAGCGGCGGCGACGAGCGGTGGATCAGCTGTCGAGCTGGGCCAGGGCCTCGGTGGCGATCTTCTCGAAGACGGCCTCGTCGGCGGCGAAGTCGGAGTCCGGGATCGGCGCGTGGATCACCAGCTCGGTGAAGCCGAGCTCGCGGTGACGGCCGGCGAAGTCGACGAACGCGTCGACGGACTCCAGCACGGTGTTGGCCTCGGGCGTGAAGCCGGTGAGCAGGATCTTCTCCATGGGCTCGGGATCCCGCCCGATCTCCACGAAGGCCTTGTCGAGCCGTTCGAGCTGGCCGCGCAGGGCCTCCCGCGACTGCTCGGGCGTGCCCTCCTCGAAGAGCTTCGGGTCACCCGTGGTCACCCAGGCCTGGCCGTGGCGGGCGGCGAGCCGCAGACCGCGCGGTCCGGTCGCGGCGACCGCGAACGGCAGCCGCGGCCCCTGCACACAGCCGGGAAGGTTGCGGGCCTCCTCGGCGGAGTAGAAGGTGCCCTCGTGACTCACCGAGCCCTCGGTCAGCAGCTGGTCCAGCAGCGAAACGAACTCGGCGAAACGGTCGGCACGCTCACGCGGGGACCAGGCCTCCTGGCCCAACGCGGTCGCGTCGAAACCGTTGCCGCCGGCTCCGATGCCGAGGGTGACGCGCCCGCCGGAGATGTCGTCCAGGGACATGAGTTCCTTGGCGAGGGTCACCGGGTGGCGGAAGTTCGGCGAGGTGACGAGCGTGCCCAGGCGCAGTCGCTCGGTGGCGGTGGCCGCCGCGGTCAGGGTGGGCAGCGCACCGAACCACGGGCCGTCGCGGAAGGTCCGCCAGGACAGGTGGTCGTAGGTGTAGGCGGTGCGGAATCCGAGCTGCTCGGCCCGGAGCCACTGATCGCGTCCTCCCTCGTGCCATCGACGTACCGGAAGGATCACCGTGCTCAGACGCAGACTCATGCGTCGAGCCTACGGCGAGGCGATGTTTCACGTGAAACATCGCCTCGCGTGAAACATCATCCGGCGCGGCATCCGGACCCGATCATGGTCCGGCCGTCCCCGACCATGGGCGAAGATGGAGCGTGACCTCGGCTCCCCAGCGCCCGGACGGGCCCACCCCCACTCCCCGGCTCATCGCCACCGACCTCGACGGCACCCTGCTGCGCGACGACAAATCCGTCTCGCCGCGTACCGTCGCCGCGCTCGCCGCCGCCGAGGAGGCCGGGATCGAGGTCTTCTTCGTCACCGGACGCCCGGCCCGCTGGATGGACGTGGTCAGCGACCACGTCCACGGGCACGGCCTCGCGATCTGCGCCAATGGCGCGGCGGTCGTCGACCTGCACGCCGGACGGGAGTTCGTCCAGGTCAGGTCCCTCCCGCGGGCGGCCGCACTCGCCGTCGTCGACGCCCTGCGGATCGCCGCACCCGGGACGTCCTTCGCGGTCGAGCTGACCACCGGCATCAACTACGAGCCGGCGTACCCGCCGTTCTTCAAGGACCCGGCCGCCAGGATCGCCACGGCCGAGGAGCTGCTGTGGGAGGACACGGCCGGGGGCGCGGCGCCCGTGCTCAAGCTGCTCGCGCACCATTCCGAGATCGCCCCGGACGAGTTCCTGACGCTGGCCCGCTCCGCCGCCGGAGCCTACGCGTCGATCACCCGCTCCAGCCCCACGTCGCTGCTGGAGATCAGCGGGCACGGCGTCTCCAAGGCCAGCACGCTGGCGCTGTGCTGCGCCGAGCGCGGCATTTCCCCCGCCGAGGTCGTCGCGTTCGGGGACATGCCGAACGACGTCGAGATGCTCAGCTGGGCCGGCACCTCGTACGCCATGGGCAACGCCCACCCGGATGTGATCGCGGCCGCGTCCGGCCGTACGGTCGCCAACAACGAGGACGGGGTCGCCCTCGTCATCGAGCGGATCCTGGCCGAGCTCATCGCACAGCGGCAGGCCTGAGCACCGGGCTCATCGCACGGCGGCAGGCCTGAGCACCGGGCTCATCGCACGGCGGCAGCAGGCCTGAGCAGCGGCTCCGGGCGATCGGGCCGCAGCGGCGGGCACCTCAGAGCGGGGCCTCCCACACCAGGGTGGTCCCGCCGCCGTCCTCGCCGATGCCCGGGCCGTACGAACTCGCGCCGCCCAGCGACTCGGCCCGTCGGCGCAGATTGCGCAGCCCGCTGCGCCGGCCCCCTTCGGGGATGCCCACCCCGTCGTCGGCGACCTCCAGCCGGACACCCGGCCGGCCGTCGGCGAGCGTGACGGTGGAGTCGACGACCACCTCGATCCGGGACGCGTCGGCATGGCGGAAGGCATTGGACAGCGCCTCGCGCAGCGCGGCGATCAGGTTCTTGCCGACCAGCTCGTCGACGACGGTGTCGATCGGGCCGAGGAAGCGGTGCGCGGGCTTGAAGCCCAGGGGTACGGCGGCCATGTTGATCTCCCGCAGTACCCGGGTGCGCAACCCGGACGGGGCCTCCGCCGGACCCTGCTGGAGGGCGAAGATGGCGGTGCGGATCTCCTGGATCGTCACGTCCAGTTCGTCCACGGCCTTGCCCACGCCGTCGCGGACCTCGGGAACGATGGACCGGCGCTGGGCGCCCTCCAGCATCATCCCGGTGGCGAACAGCCGCTGGACGACCAGGTCGTGCAGGTCGCGGGCGATCCGGTCCCGGTCCTCGAACACGGCCAGCCGCTCACGGTCGCGCTGCGCCTCGGCCATCATCAGGGCGAGCGCCGCCTGCGAGGCGAACTGAGTGGCCAGGGTCCGCTCGGCCTCGCTGAACGGACGCTTCCCACGCCCCCGGGGGGTGACGAGCGCGCCCAGCACCCGCCCGCCGCTGTGCAGGGGCAGCATCATGCAGGGCCCGAACTGACTGGTCAGCTTGCTGACCATGCGGGGGTCGGACGAGGCGTCGTCCACGAAGACGGGCTCGCCGTGCAACAGGCTCTCCACCACCGGGCTCTCGGCCGGGATCACCACGCCGAGCGAGGTGGCCGGATTCTCGGCCGAGACGGCGACGATCTCCATCCCGCCCTCCTCGGCCGGCAGCAGCACGATCCCCGCGGAGGAGTCGGCCAGCCGGCGGGCCTGCTCCGCCACCACCACGAGGGCGTCATCCGCGTCCCCACCGGACAGGAGGGCGGTGGTGACGGCCACCGAGCCGTCGATCCAGCGCTCGCGCTGCGTGGCGGCCTCGTACAGCCGGGCGTTGCCGATGGCGATGCCGGCCTCGGTGGCCAGGACCCGGACCATGTGGACGTCGTAGTCGTTGAACTCGCCGCCGCCGTTCTTCTCGGCGAGGTAGAGATTGCCGAAGATCTCTCCCTGCACCCGGATCGGGACACCGAGGAAGGTCTTCATGGGCGGGTGGTGCGCCGGGATCCCCGCGGAGCGCGGATCCTTCATGAGATCGGCGAGCAGCACGGTGTCGGAATGGGAGATCAGTGCTCCGAGCAGGCCCCGCTTCCCGTCCGGACGGTGTCCGATCCTCCGGGCCAGCTCCGGGGAGATCCCGTGGGTGACGAAGTCCGAGAGCCCGCGGCCCTCCGTGTCGACCACGCCGATCGCCGCGTAACGGGCGCCCGCGAGCTCGGCCGCGGTCTCACAGATGCGGTCCAGCGTGGAGTGCAGCTCAAGGCCGGTCCCGACCGACCGCATCGCCTCCAGCAGTTGCGGTACCCGGGCCGTGAGCTCGGTGGACAGGCCCTGCAGGCTGCTGGTGGCCTCGGTGGCGGCCACCAGCGGGTCCGACGTCACGGGCACGGCCGGTGTGGCCGGCGAGGGATCCGGCAGCGGATCCGAGGGATCCGGCGACTGTTGCGACTGCTGCGCTGACATGCTCTTGAGACTAGTTAGTCCCCATTAGCGGGGAAAGCTGGCCAAAGTCCCGTCCGTGGCCCTCTCCCGCTCCAGCAGCCTCCGCAGCGGTCCCTCGGCCGCAGCCAGCTCCGCGTACGCGCCGCGCTGCACCACCTCGCCGTGTTCCAGCACGAGCACCTCGTCGACCGCCTCCAGGCCGGCCAGCCGGTGCGTGATCAGCACGGTGGTCCGGCCCTCGGTCGCGGCCAGCAGGTCCGCCGTCAGGGCGTCCGCCGTGGCCAGGTCCAGGTGCTCGGCCGGCTCGTCCAGGACCAGTACGGGGAAGTCCGCGAGCAGCGCCCGGGCCAGGGCCAGGCGCTGGCGCTGACCGCCCGAGATCCGCTCGCCGTGCTCGCCGACCAGGGTGTCCAGGCCGTCCGGAAGTCCGTCGGCCCACTCCAGCAGCCGGGCCGCGGCCAGCGCGTCCCGCAGCTGCTCCTCGCTCGCCCCGGTCCGGGCCAGGCGCAGGTTCTCCCGCACCGAGCTGTCGAAGATGTGCGCGTCCTGAGCGCACAGGCCCACGAGGGCGCGGACGTCGTCGCCGTCGAGGGTGCGCGCGTCGGTCCCGCCCAGGGTGTAGGCGCCCTCGCGCGGATCCAGGAAGCGGAGCATGATCTGGGCCAGCGTGGTCTTGCCTGAGCCCGAGGGGCCGACGACGGCGATGCGGCGGCCGGCCTCCAGGGTCAGGTCCAGCCCGTGCAGGGCGTCACGGTCCTGGCCGGGGTGGCGGGCGGCGAGCCCCGTCAGCCGCAGCGGGAAGGGCGAGGCCGGGGCCACGGTGGGCTGCTCCGGCTCCGCGACCGGGACCGGCGCGTCGATGACCTCGTAGACCCGCTCGGCGCTACGGCGCACCCGCTGGCGGTACTGGACGGCGAGCGGAAGTCCGTTCACCGCCTCGAAGGCCGCGAGGGGCGTGAGGAGCGCGACGGCCATGGCCACCCCGGACAGTCGTCCGTCGTGGACGGCGTTCGCGGCGACGGCCGCGGCGGCCACGACGGTGAGCCCGCACACGAGGGCGGACAGTCCGCCGCCCAGCCCGCTCGCGGCGGCGCCCCGCGCGGCGATGCGGGTCAGCAGGCCGTCGCTCTCACGCGCCCGGCCCTTGCGGTCCTCCAGCGCACCCGCCACGGTCAGCTCCGCGGTGCCGGTGAGGAGATCGGCCACCCTGGTGGCGAGTTCGCCCCGGGCCGGCGCGAGCCTGCGCTCCGCCCGGCGGGCGCAGGCCCCGCTGACCAGCGGCACCCCGATACCGGCGGCGAGCAGCCCGGTGGCGAGCACGGCTCCGGCCTCGGGAAGCAGCCAGGTGGTGAAGGCGACCGAGCCGGTCCCGACGAGCACCGCGGTGCCGACCGGCAGCAGCCAGCGCAGCCAGTAGTCCTGGAGGGCGTCGGCGTCGGCCACCAGTCGGGCCAGCAGGTCCCCCCGCCGGTGCTCGCGCAGCCCCGCGGGTGCGATGCGCTCCAGCCGCCGGTAGACGGACACGCGCAGATCGGCGAGCATCCGCAGCACGGCGTCGTGGGAGACGAGCCGTTCCGCGTACCGGAAGACGGCGCGGCCCATTCCGAAGGCCCGGGTGGCCGTGACGGCCACCATCAGATAGAGCACGGGCGGCTGTTCGGAGGCCCGTGAGATCAGCCAGCCGGACACGGCCATCAGGCCGACGCTGCATCCGACGGCCAGCGCCCCGAGCAGCAGCCCGAGCCGGAACCGTCCCTGCCAGGCCTTGGCCACCGTCCGCACCCGGCGCAGCGGATCGGCCCCCCGCGCGTCGGTCCCGCCGCCGGCCCGCACCCGCTCGGGCGCGGAGCCGAGGATCCATTCCCCGGCGTCCGGGCCGCGGTCGCCGGAGGACGATGAGGCCCCGTCACGGGAAACGCCCAGGTGGGGGAGCAGCCCCTCACGGTCCGGCCCCTCGGGAACAACACCATCGAGATGGGGCCCGGCAAGCGGCCCCTTGAGGTGGCGCCCGTCGGCGAGGAGCTCGGCGGGCCCGCCCGCCGCCATCGGGACCACCCGGTCCGCGACCGCCAGCAGCGCGGGCCGGTGCACGACCAGCAGCACGGTCCGCCCCGCGGACAGCCGCCGGACCGCGTCCACGATGCCCGCCTCGGTCTCGCCGTCGAGGGACGCCGTCGGCTCGTCCAGCAGCAGTACGGGCCGGTCCGCCAGGAAGGCGCGCGCCAGGGCCAGCCGCTGCCGCTGCCCGGCGGACAGTCCCACGCCGCCCTCACCGAGCAGGGTCTGCGCCCCGCGCGGCAGCGCGGTCACGAACTCCCAGGCCCCGGCGTCCTTCAGGGCCTCGGCCACCTCGCTGTCGGACGCCCCCGCGCGGGCCAGCCTGACGTTCTCGGCGATCGTCCCGGCGAACAGGTGCGGCCGCTGAGGCACCCACGCGACCTGCCGGCGCCAGCACGCCGGCGACAGCTCGGCCAGGTCCACGCCGGCGATCCGCACCCGCCCCGCGGTCGGGGTCACGAACCCCAGCAGCACCTGGAGCAGTGTGGACTTGCCCGCGCCACTCGGACCGGTGAGGGCCACGCTCTCCCCCGGTGCGACGGTCAGCGAGACCGGCCCCGGAGAGTCCTCGCCCCGGCCCTCGTAGCGGACGGCGATCCCCTCGATCTCGATCCGCAGGGGGACGCCGGCGGGCAGCTCGGCCGTCCCCGCCGGACCGGTGGCGGCGGTCTCCAGGATCTCGAAGATCTCCTCCGCGGCCGCGAGTCCTTCCGCGGCCGCGTGGTACTGCGCCCCCACCTGCCGCAGCGGCAGGTACGCCTCGGGCGCCAGGATCAGGATGACCAGGCCGGTGTAGAGGTCCAGTTCCCCGTGGACCAGTCGCATGCCGATGGTCACGGCGACCAGGGCCACCGACAGGGTCGCCAGCAGTTCCAGCGCGAAGGAGGAGAGGAAGGCGATGCGCAGGGTCCGCATCGTCGCGCGCCGGTAGTCGTCGGTGATCTTGCGGATCGACTCGGCCTGCGCCTTGGCCCGGCCGAAGACCTTCAGCGTGGGGAGTCCGGCCACCACGTCGAGGAAGTGCCCCGACAGCCGGGACAGCAGCCGCCACTGGCGGTCCATCCGGGACTGGGTGGCCATGCCGATGAGCACCATGAACACCGGAATCAGGGGCAGCGTGACCACGATGACGGCCGCCGACACCCAGTCCTCGGTGACGATACGGGCGAGGACCGCCACCGGCACGACGACCGCGAGCCCCAGCTGGGGCAGGTAGCGGGAGAAGTAGTCGTCGAGCGCGTCCACACCCCGGGTCGCCAGTGACACCAGCGACCCGGTCTTCTGCCCGGTGAGCCCACCGGGGCCGAGGTCCGCGGCCCGGTCCAGCAGCCGGCCCCGCAGTTCCGATTTGACCGCCGCGCTGGCGCGGTGCGCGGCCAGCTCCGTCAGCCAGGCGATCAGGCCGCGCCCGAGCGCCACCGCCGCCAGCAGCAGCAGCGGCGTCCGGAGCGCTTCGCCGCCCAGGCCCTTCTCGAAGGCTCCGACCACGATCTCGGCGATCAGCATCGCCTGACCGACGACCAGCCCCGCCCCGACGAGCCCCAGGGCCACGACCGCGCCCAGGAAAAGGCGGGTGGAGCGGGCGTACCGAAGCAGGCGCGGGTCGATCGGTTTCACGTGAAACATCCCCCAGGGGAGGGTCGGACAGGCGGGGTGGCGCGGGAACTCAGTGCACGTCGACGATGTGCTGCGTACCGATCCGCTTGCGGAACACCCAGTACGTCCAGCCCTGGTAGAGGAGGACGAGCGGGGTGGCCACGGCCGCGCACCAGGTCATGATCTTCAAGGTGTACGGGCTGGACGAGGCGTTGGTGACCGTGAGGTTCCAGGCGTCGTTCAGCGAGGACGGCATGACGTTCGGGAAGAGCGTCAGGAAGAGCATCGCGACGGCCGCCGCGATGGTGACCCCGGACAGTGCGAACGACCAGCCCTCGCGGCCCTTCAGGTTGGTACCGAGCGCCCCGAGCAGGGCCAGCACGGCCACGGCCATGGCGATCAGGCTCTTGCCGTCGCCGCGGGAGACCTGGGTCCAGATCAGGAAGACCAGGGCCAGCACGGCGGTGACGGCGCCCAGCCCCGTCGCCAGTTTCCGCGAGCGGTCCCGGATGTCACCGACCGTCTTGAGCGAGGTGAAGACCGCCCCGTGGAAGGTGAAGAGGGTGAGGGTGACCAGTCCGCCCAGGATCGAGTAGACGTTGAGCAGGTCGAAGAGGCTGCCGACGTACTCCATGTTCTCGTCGATCTTCACACCGCGGACGATGTTGGCGAAGGCCACGCCCCACAGGAAGGCGGGGATCAACGAGGTCCAGAAGATCGCGTGTTCCCAGTTGGTCTGCCACCGGTCCTCGGCGCGCTTGTGCCGGTACTCGAAGGCGACGCCGCGGATGATGAGGCAGACCAGGATGAGCAGCAGCGGCAGGTAGAAGCCGGAGAAGAGGGTGGCGTACCACTCGGGGAAGGCGGCGAAGGTCGCACCGCCCGCCGTGAGCAGCCAGACCTCGTTGCCGTCCCACACGGGCCCGATGGTGTTGATCAGGACCCGCTTCTCCGTACGGTCGCGGGCGAGCAGCTTGGTCAGTACGCCGACTCCGAAGTCGAAGCCCTCCAGGAAGAAGTAGCCGGTCCACAGAACGGCGATGAGTACGAACCAGACGTCGTGGAGTTGCATGGTGCGGTCTCCTCAGCCTCAGTACGAGAAGGCCATCGGCCGGTCGGGGTTCTTGTCGTCCCCGCCGATCTTGGTGGGCGGGTTGAGATCGGCCTCGGTGAGCTCGGGCGGTCCGGCCTTGACGTACTTGACGAGGAGCCTGACCTCGATGACGGCGAGCACCGCGTAGAGGAGGGTGAAGCCGATCATCGAGGTGAGCACCTCGGCCTGGGAGACGTTCGGCGAGACCGCGTCCCGGGTGCGCAGGACCCCGTAGACCACCCAGGGCTGGCGCCCCATTTCGGTGAAGATCCAGCCCCAGGAGCTGGCGATCAGCGGGAAACCCATCGTCCAGAGCGCGACGATCCAGTACAGGTTGGCGAACTTCGGGCTCAGCGCCTTCTTGAAGAGGACCAGCTTCGGGACCTCGTCCTCCCCGGTACGCAGACCCGGCGGCAGCATGAACTTCTTGCGGGTCAGCCACAGGCCCAGCACGCCGATGCCGAGGGAGGCCATGCCGAAGCCGATCATCCAGCGGAAGCCCCAGTAGGCGACCGGGATGTTGGGCCGGTAGTCGCCGGGGCCGAACTTCTCCTGCTCCGCCTTGTTGACGTCGTTGATGCCCGGGACGAAGGAGGTGAAGTCGTCGTTGGCCAGGAAGGACAGCAGGCCGGGAATCTCTATCGCGACCTTGTTGTGGCCCTTCTCGACGTCGCCGTAGGCGAAGACCGAGAAGGGAGCCGGCGCCTCGCCGTCCCAGAGTGCCTCGGCGGCGGCCATCTTCATGGGCTGCTGCTTGAACATCACCTTGCCGAGCAGGTCACCGCTGAGGGCCGTGCCCATGCCGGCGATGATCATGACGACCAGGCCGAGCCGCAGCGAGCTCCGCATCACGGGGATGTGCCTCTTGCGCGCCAGGTGGAAGGCCGCGATGCCGGTCATGAACGCACCGCCCACCAGGAAGGCGGCCGTGATGGTGTGGAAGAACTGGGTGAGGGCGGTGTTCTGGGTGAGCACGAGCCAGAAGTCGGTGAGCTCGGCCCGGCCCCGCTCCTCGTTGATGCGGTAGCCGACCGGGTGCTGCATCCAGGAATTCGCCGCCAGGATGAAGTACGCGGACAGGACGGTGCCGATGGACACCATCCAGATGCAGGCGAGGTGGATCTTCTTGGGCAGCTTGTCCCAGCCGAAGATCCACAGACCGATGAAGGTCGACTCGAAGAAGAAGGCGATCAGCGCCTCGAAGGCCAGAGGGGCCCCGAAGATGTCGCCGACGAAGCGCGAGTAGTCGGACCAGTTCATGCCGAACTGGAACTCCTGGACGATGCCGGTGACGACGCCCATCGCGATATTGATCAAGAAAAGCTTTCCCCAGAACTTCGTGGCCCTGAGGTACTTCTCCTTCTCGGTGCGCACCCATGCGGTCTGCAGGCCGGCCGTGAGCGCGGCGAGCGAGATCGTCAGGGGTACGAAGAGGAAGTGATAGACGGTGGTGATGCCGAACTGCCATCGCGCCAGAGTCTCCGGCGCCAAAGCTAGGTCCACGTCACGTCTCCTTCGCGTCGCCGTGGTCACGCGGCAGTCTGCCTGTATGTGTCCCACTCAATCCGGGAGGAACCGGGACACGCTTGTGAACGCGTTCACATTCACAAGCATTATGTCGTACCGCTGCCGGCAGCCTTCAGGCGGGGTACCCCTCTAGCCAATTTATTCAACAGATTGTTGAATACGGCTCATGCAGATACGGATTTCCTGGCCCGCGGGCCAGCTCACCGCGACCCTCGACGAGACCCCGACCAGCAAGGCACTGGCCGGGGCCCTTCCGATCTCCGCCTCCGCCAACACCTGGGGCGAGGAGGTCTACTTCGACACCGGAGTCTCCGTGGCCCTGGAGCACGACGCCCAGCAGGTCGTCGAGCCGGGCACGGTCGCGTTCTGGACCGAGGGCGACGCGCTCGCGCTCCCCTACGGCCCCACGCCCATCTCACGCGGAGGCGAGAGCCGCCTGGCGAGCCCCTGCAACGTGCTCGGCTCGTTCGACGGCGACCCCCGCCTGCTCTCCACCGTCCGCGACGGCGATCCCATCCGGGTGGAACTGGCCTGACCGGCCCCCACCGGGTCCGGCCGCCAGGACAGCCACGGCCGCCTACAGCTCCTTGAAGAACGCCTCCGCCGTGTGCAGGAAGAGGTCGTTCGCCTCGGTCTCACCAATCGTGACCCGCAGGCCCTCGCCCGCGAAGGGCCGGACCACCACACCGGCCTTCTCGCAGGCCGCCGCGAACTCGGCGGTCCGCTCCCCCAGCCGCATCCACACGAAGTTCGCCTGGGTGTCCGGCACGGACCAGCCCTGGGCGAGCAGCGTCTCGTGCACCCGCGCACGCTCGCCCACCAGCGCCCCGACGCGGCCCATCAGCTCGTCCTCGGCGCGCAGCGAGGCCACCGCCGCGTCCTGCGCGAGCTGGCTGACGCCGAACGGCATGGCCGTCTTGCGCAGCGCCGCGGCCACCGGCTCGTGCGCGATGGCGAAGCCGACCCGCAGGCCGGCCAGGCCGTACGCCTTCGAGAACGTACGCAGCACGGCCACGTTCGGGCGGTCGCGGTAGAGCTCGACGCCGTCCGGGACGTCCGTGTCGCGCACGAACTCGCGGTACGCCTCGTCGAGGACCACCAGGACGTCCGAGGGCACCCGGTCCAGGAAGCGCTCCAGCTCGGCGCGGCGCACGGCGGTGCCGGTGGGGTTGTTCGGGTTGCAGACGAAGATCAGCCGGGTGCGGTCGGTGATCGCCGCCGCCATGGCCTCCAGGTCGTGGACGTCCCCGTCGGTCAGCGGGACCTGCACCGAGGTCGCGCCCGAGATCTGCGTGAGGATCGGGTACGCCTCGAAGGAGCGCCAGGCGTAGATCACCTCGTCGCCCGGGCCGGCCGCCGCCTGGATCAGCGATTGGGCCACACCGACCGAGCCGGTGCCCGTGGCGATGTGCTCGACCGGCACGCCGAAGCGCTCGGCGAGCTCGTTCACGAGGCCGGTGCAGGCCATGTCGGGGTACCGGTTGAAGCTGCCGGCCGCCGAGACCGCGGTCTCCAGCACCCCCGGAAGCGGCGGGTACGGGTTCTCGTTCGACGACAGCTTGTACGCGACGGGCCCTCCCGCGGCAGCCGGCTTCCCGGGCTTGTACGTCGGAATGCCGTCCAGCTCGGCGCGCAGCTTCGGGCTCTTCTCGCTCACCGCAGGTCCTCCTCGACCGTCCCGTCCGACGTCGCCGTCGACTCAATACTGCTCACCTTATGAGGATTCCGCCGTTCCGAGAATGGGGGCGCCTGATATGCGGGGGAGCGCGCGCATATATGCGCGCGCCGGTGGCCTGCGCCGTGGCGCGCGTCCCTCGTGCAGGTGAGTTGAGACCGTCCCGAGACCACACCGTTTTGGCATGCCCGGACCCGCCGACAAGCTCCACCCTCACCCTCAGCGATCAAATGCCTTCAATTCCAAGGTCATTGGGGGTGGCGAACCATGCAGAATCGTGCCTGTCAACGCGTGCATATGCACCCGGACCACCCACCCCACCGAGCCCTACTATCGGCTCGCCATGACAGCAGCAGGGAAGCATCAGGTGAGCCGGACCGAGACCACCCGGCGGGCCGCCGGCCGACAGGGCCGGGCCGGCATCAGGGACGTGGCCGCCGCGGCGGGCGTCTCCATCACAACCGTCTCCGACGCGCTCAATGGCAAGGGGCGGCTGCCGGACGCCACCCGCCGCCACGTTCGCGAGGTGGCCGACCGGCTGGGCTACCGCCCGTCGGCCGCCGCCCGCACCCTCCGTACCGGCAAGTCGGGCCTCATCGGCCTGACCGTGACGACGTACGGGGATGAACCTTTCACCTTCACCGAATTCGCCTACTTCGCCGAGATGGCCAGGGCCGCCACCTCCGCCGCGCTCGCCCGCGGCTACGCCCTCGTCATCCTCCCCGCCACCTCCCGCCACGACGTGTGGTCCAACGTCGCCCTCGACGGCACCGTCGTCATCGACCCCTCCGACCACGACCCCGTGGTCACCGAACTGGTCCGCCAGGGCCTGCCCGTGGTCTCCGACGGCCGCCCCGCAGGCTCCCTCCCCGTCACCGCCTGGGTCGACAACGACCACGAGGCCGCCGTACTCGGCCTGCTCGACCACCTCGCCGCCGCCGGCGCCCGCAGGATCGGGCTGCTGACCGGCACCACCACCGACACCTACACCCGGCTCTCCACCACCGCCTACCTCAACTGGTGCGAGCGCGTCGGCCAGGACCCCGTCTACGAGTCCTACCCCGCCCACGACCCGTGCGCGGGCGCCGTCGCCGCCGACCGGCTCCTCGCCCGACCCGACCGGCCCGACGCCGTCTACGGGCTCTTCGACCCCAACGGCACCGACCTGCTCGCCGCCGCCCGGCGCTACGGCCTGCGCGTCCCGGAGGACCTGCTGCTCGTGTGCTGCAGCGAGTCCACCGTCTACGCCAACACCGAACCGCCCATCACCACGCTCTCCCTCAAACCGCGCCGCATCGGCACCGCCGTCGTGCAGCTGCTCATCGACGCGATCGAGGGAGTGGACACCGGACGCCCCGTCGAACAGGTCGTCCCGACCGAGCTCATCATCCGTACCTCGTCGCAGCGCAGGCAGCCGCGTACGACCGTCAGTCCACCCCGTTCTCCGGCCAAGGACTGACCGGCAGACCGTCCGGTCGGCCTGCCGACCACCCGGCCGAGCATTTCAGCAACACCAATATTGGTATAAAACGGTAGGAACGATCGGCTCCGCAAAGGATTCACCACCCCTGGTGCGTCACAGAGCGCGAGCCGCATTCCTATGATGGGCGCACGACATCACGGACCCTCCTCCTCGGAGGTCAGGAGGGTCCGCAGGTGTACGGCAGCGCGACGGTGGTGGAGGGGTCGATGACTCAGGGGGCCGGTCAGGGACCCGCGATGCGGACGGACACGCTGCGGGACTTCCGGGTTCCAGTCACCGAACCCGCCCCGTACGCCGTATCTTCCGGGCATCCCGGCGAGGCTCCCGTCTACGGCGAGTACCCGGCGTACTACGACGACGGCACGCCGGCCGTGCCGCCACAGCCCGGCTACGCCCCGGCGCCGACCGCGCCGCCCGCCGCACCGCCCGCCACGCCGCCGGCCTCGCATCCCGTGCACGCGACGACCCACACCCCCGAGGACGACGACTTCGAGGGCTACACCCCGACCCACCGCGACCTGCCGATCATCGGCCGCGGGGCCCTCGGCGGTCCCGGCGACACCGTCCAGGTCCAGTACGTCCCGCAGGAGGCCGCGGCCGACGGCCCGGGCCCGCTCTACGTCGTCGGCGACGTCCACGGCTACCTCGACGAGCTCGTCACCGAACTCCACGCCCAGGGCCTCATCGACGCGGAACGCCGCTGGTCCGCCGGCAACGCCCGGCTCTGGTTCCTCGGCGACTTCACCGACCGCGGCCCCGACGGCATCGGCGTCATCGATCTCGTGATGCGGCTGTCCGCCGAGGCCGCCGCCGCCGGCGGCTACTGCAAGGCCCTGATGGGCAACCACGAGCTGCTGCTCATCGGCGCCAAGCGGTTCGGCGACACCCCCGTGGTCTCCGGCGCCGGAACCGCCACCTTCCAGGCCGCCTGGCTCCTCAACGGCGGCCAGCGCTCCGACATGGAGCGCCTGCAGGACGTACACCTGCAGTGGATGTCGCGGCTGGACGCGGCCGTCCTGGAGGAGGGCCACCTGCTGCTGCACTCCGACACCACGGCGTACCTCGACTACGGCGACTCCATCGAGGACGTCAACGACACCATCCACGAGCTCCTCAACCGGGGCGACGCCGACATCACTTGGGACCTGTTCCGCAAGTTCACCAAGCGGTTCGCCTTCCGCGACGAGGGCACCGGCCCGCAGGCCGTACGCGAACTGCTCGGCACTTACGGCGGCAGCCGCGTCGTGCACGGGCACAGCCCCATCCCGTACCTGCTCGGCGAGGTGGGCACCGAGGACGGGGACGAGGCGCGCGGCCCCGAGGCCGTGGACGGCCCCCACGTGTACGCGGAAGGGCTCGCCATCGCGATGGACGGCGGGGTGACGATGGCGGGCAAGCTGCTTGTCGTACAACTCCCTCTGAGCGACTGAGAGCTTACGCATAGGGGTATTTCCGGAAAGCCCCTGTCACGGCGTGGTGCGGGCGCTCTACCATCGCTCTATCCGTAGCAGGCTCTCCTCCGTTTGTGCCGGTGCCCCGTTCTACGCGGGGATACCGGCTTCCACGGAGCATCGGGGGATGCACATGACCAGCGCTCCGCACCTGCTGACCGAAGACCGACCAGAATTCGACCGGCTCCTCGACGAGGCGCTGCGCACGGCGAACGACCGGCCCGAGCTCGCCACCCTCGGCGAACGGCTGAACGCCGAACAACTGCGCACCATGGCCCAGGGGGCCAGCGCACTGCTGGCGGCGGCCGCCGCCGCCGAGTACGGCCACTACGTGAAGGTCCGCGAGGACCGACGCGACGAGGTGCTGTCCGCACCCGGCGCCGCGGCCGACGAGGACGGCGGACAGGGCATGGGCGGCGGCGCGGGCGTCAGCGCCGTGGTCGCGGTCCTCGCGCCCGTCCTGGCGGGCACGGCCATGCTCATATTCCTGCTCGTGGGCTACATCCTGAAGCTGATCGAGCCCGAACCCGCCTTCGCCGAGACGATGCTGACGGCGGGTTGGCTGTTCGGCGCGCTCACCGTGGCGGCGCTGCTGTTCGCGGTGATCGGGCTGCTGGTGACGGCCGTCCGCAACAGCGCGACCGAAGTGGTGGCGGACGAGACCGAGGCCGTACCCGACGAGGTGGCGCGGGCCCGCGAGGCCTGGCGGCACGCCCTGCTGGAGCGGGGGATCATACCGTTCCTGCGGGACGCGCTGGCCGATCCGAGTGCGGGGCCGGGCTTCCCGACCCCCAGAACACCGGCGGCCGGGCGCATCCCCAACCTGGGATACTCCCGGCCCGACTTCACCAGCCCCGGATCGCCCTCGGAGGGGCCCCGCCCCGGCTACACGCCCCAGGACTTCACCAGCCCGGACTTCGGCGGCCCGGAGCAACGGCCGGAGTAGCCTCCGGCCGGCCACGCCCTGCTTCAGCTGCTTCGGCAGGTGGTTGGGGTCGACCGGGCGGGCCGGTGCGGAGGTGTCCCCGCGGCGGAGGTCCGGGTCACCCTCGTCGGGCTGCACCATGGGCCGGTTCCACACCCGGTTGCACGTCAGCGTGTTGGGACCCGCCCGGGAGCACCGTCTTGAACTCGGTCGTTGTTGTCCCGGATGGCGTCGATGCTCAGGCACTCGGACAACCCGGTGGCGCCCGTCGCGCCCCTCGGGCCGCGCGGTCCCGGCGGGCCCTGCTTGACCTGGTCGCACGTGGCGCCGCCGCGCGGCCCGGCCACGGACTCGGCCGCCCTCGGGCCGGGCTTCTGCTTCTTGCGCGGCTTCGGCTTGCACTTGTCCCCGCCGCCCGTCGGGCTCGCCTCGCGGACCGCCCGCCCGCCTCGGCCGCCCGTACGCCCTGGGCCGTGGCGGACGCGGGGCCGGCGAGGCCAGGGTTCCGCCCGTCAGCCAGCCGCGCCGCCTGGGCAGCGGGCCAAGGGCCGACCCGGTCTTGTATTCGGGGCTCATATGCGCCGGTCCTTCTCGAAACACGAGGGGCCCTGTCGGGTCGCCACGGTCATCGTGGGGATCGCGGTCGCCAGTCCCCGGCCGCCGTGCGAAAAAGTCCACTTATCGAACTAATGCGGCGCCCCCAATGGCCGTTCGAGCTTCCTTGCAGGGGAATACCCGGATCCCTACCGTCGGCTCGTGAAAGCAAAAGTCTGCCTGAACATGATCGTCAAGAACGAGGCTCCGGTGATCCGGAGATGCCTCGAATCGGTGCGTCCGCTGATCGACACGTGGGTGATCGTGGACACCGGCTCGACCGACGGCACCCAGGACGTCATCCGGGAATTCCTCGGCGATCTGCCCGGCGTCCTGTACGAGCGGCCCTGGCGGGGATTCGACGGCAGCCGCAGCGAGGCGATCGAGCTCGCCCGCCCCTGCGCGGACTACCTGCTCTTCATCGACGCCGACGACGTGATGCAGGTCCAGCCGGGGTTCCGGATGCCGGACCTCACCCTCGACGCGTACCGCCTCGCCGTGCACCACGAGCCCGTCGTCCACTGGCGGCCCGCCCTCGTCTCCACCCGATTGCCGTGGAAATACGTCGGCGTGCTCCACGAGTACCTCGATTGCGAAGACCGGTACAGCCAGGGAGTGCTCGAAGGCCTCGACATCCTCGTCGTCGGCGGCGGAGCACGCCTCCGGGAAGGCGGCGAGCGGGAGAAGTACCTGCACGACGCGGGAATCCTCGAACAAGGCCTGGCCGGGGAACCGGACAATGCCCGCTACGCGTTCTATCTGGCGCAGAGCTGGCGCGACGCCGGAGAAGCGGAGAAGTCCCTCGCCGCCTACGACCTCCGGGCGGGCATGGCCGGATTCGCCGAGGAATCGTTCTGCGCCCGGCTCTACGCCGCACGGATCGCGGCCCGCCTCGGGAGACCGGCGGCCGAGGTGATGGACCGCTACCTGCGCGCCCACGAGAGCCGGCCTTCGCGTGCCGAGGCGCTCGGCGATCTCGCCCGCATCTGCCGCAACGACGGCCGCTGGCCCCTCGCGTACATGTTCGCCCGGCAGGCCGTACGGATCCCCCGCCCGGACGACGTCCTGTTCGTCGAGTTCGACTGGCACGAGTGGCGCGCCCTCGACGAACTCGCCGTGGCCGCCTACTGGGTCGGCGAGTACCGGGAGTCGCTGGACTGCTGCGAACGGCTCCTCGCGGGCGACGCCCTTCCCGACGAGCACCGGGACCGGGTCCTCGCCAACCTCGGTTTCGCCCGGCGCAAGGTGGACCCGTACCTCGTGGTCGCCTGACGCGGCAGGCGCCGCCCCGGCCCGACAGGCCATGGAGCGGCGCCCTCCGGTCATGCGTCGCGTCAGTCGGCCAGCGGCAGGTAGACGCGGTTGCCCGAGGCCGCGAACTCGGCGGACTTCTCCGCCATGCCCGCCTGGATCTCATCGGCCTTCAGGTCACCGCCGTGCTCGCGGCGGATGTCCTGAGAGATCTTCATCGAGCAGAACTTCGGACCGCACATGGAGCAGAAGTGCGCGGTCTTGGCCGGCTCGGCGGGGAGGGTCTCGTCGTGGAACTCACGGGCCGTGACCGGGTCGAGGGCCAGATTGAACTGGTCCTCCCAGCGGAACTCGAACCGTGCGTCCGACAGCGCGTCGTCCCACTCCTGGGCACCGGGGTGCCCCTTGGCCAGGTCGGCGGCGTGCGCCGCGATCTTGTACGTGATGACGCCGGTCTTCACGTCGTCGCGGTTGGGCAGGCCCAGGTGCTCCTTGGGCGTGACGTAGCAGAGCATCGCGGTGCCCCACCAGGCGATCATCGCGGCGCCGATGCCCGAGGTGATGTGGTCGTACGCGGGCGCGACGTCCGTGGTCAGCGGGCCGAGCGTGTAGAACGGCGCCTCCTCGCAGATCTCCTGCTGGAGGTCGATGTTCTCCTTGATCTTGTGCATCGGGACGTGGCCCGGGCCCTCGATCATCGTCTGCACGTTGTGGCGCTTGGCGATCGTGTTGAGCTCGCCCAGCGTCTTCAGCTCGGCGAACTGGGCCGCGTCGTTGGCGTCCGCGATGGAGCCGGGGCGCAGGCCGTCACCCAGCGAGTACGTGACGTCGTACGTCGCGAGGATGTCGCAGAGCTCCTCGAAGTTCGTGTAGAGGAAGTTCTCCTTGTGGTGCGCGAGGCACCACGCGGCCATGATCGAGCCACCGCGCGAGACGATGCCGGTCTTGCGGCGGGCGGTCAGCGGCACGTAGGGCAGCAGCACGCCGGCGTGGACCGTCATGTAGTCGACGCCCTGCTCGGCCTGCTCGATGACCGTGTCCTTGTAGATCTCCCAGGTCAGGTCCTCGGCGCGGCCGTCGACCTTCTCCAGCGCCTGGTAGAGCGGCACGGTGCCGATCGGGACGGGGGAGTTGCGCAGCACCCACTCG
This sequence comes from Streptomyces sp. NPDC029164, assembly GCF_055563995.1. Taxonomy (NCBI): domain Bacteria; kingdom Bacillati; phylum Actinomycetota; class Actinomycetes; order Kitasatosporales; family Streptomycetaceae; genus Streptomyces; species Streptomyces sp. NPDC029164. Next base: position 70,819 of record NZ_JBVHWW010000002.1, read on the forward strand.
CGGGTGGTGTGGATGTTGCGGCCCGTGGAGAGGTCCATGACCGTGTCGGCGCCCCACTTGGTCGCCCAGGTCATCTTGTCGACCTCCTCCTCGATCGAGGAGGTGACCGCGGAGTTGCCGATGTTGGCGTTGACCTTCACCAGGAACCGCTTGCCGATGATCATCGGCTCGATCTCGGGGTGGTTCACGTTCGCGGGAAGCACCGCGCGACCTGCGGCGATCTCCTCACGAACGACCTCGGGGGAGACGTTCTCGCGGATCGCGACGTACTCCATCTCCGGGGTGATCTCGCCCCGGCGGGCGTACGCGAGCTGCGTGACGGCCTGGCCGCCACGGCCCCGGCGGGGCTGGCGCGGGCGGCCCGGGAAGACCGCGTCGAGGTTCTTGAGGCCACCGCGCGGCGAGGTGTGCTTGATGCCGTCGTCCTCGGGGCGCACGGGACGGCCCGCGTACTCCTCGGTGTCGCCGCGGCCGATGATCCAGTTCTCGCGCAGCGGGGCGAGGCCCCGGCGGACGTCGGTATCGATCTGCGGGTCGGTGTACGGACCGGACGTGTCGTAGAGCGTCACGTCCTTGCCGTTGGTGAGGTGGACCTGGCGGACCGGCACCCGGATGTCGGGGCGGGAGCCCGCGACGTAGCCCTTGTGCCAGCCGGGCTGGCGCTCGGTCTGGCCGTCGGCGTCCTGGCTGACGGCAGGCGTGCGTGCGTCCTGAATGGTCATGAGACCTATCTCCCTACGCCGGCATTACCCGGTAACAGGTTCGGCGGTCGACGCAGCCTCCTCCCGTACGCATCCGTGATGCGCTTACGGTGATCAGCGTCCTCTCAGCCCGGTGCTCCGAGCTCCCGCGTTGTGCAAAGGTGCCCCCACGCTAGCGTCATCCATGGCGTGCTGAACAGTGGGCCCCCTCATCTCTTGCGATGATCTGCTGGTGACGCCCTCGCCGCAGCCCCCCACCGAGCCCACAGAGCCCCATGGCCACAACGGCCACGAGCACCACGGCTCCGGGCACTCCGCAGAGCACTCGTCCGGGCCGTCCGCCGGTCACTCCGGCGGTCATTCCCACAGCCACGGCCACGGTCCGGCGGCACCCGTCTCGAAGCACCTGCGCAAGGTCATCGCGGCCGTACTGATCCCCTTCGCCACCGCCGTCTTCATCGGCATGGTGGTGCTCTGGCCGGGCGGCGCCCCCGCTCACGAGCGCACGGGGGTGGGCTTCGACCGGCAGACGCAGCAGGGCAAGGTCGTCTCCCTCGAACGCGTCGACTGCAAGTCCGTGAACGCCGCGCAGGTACCGCCGACCGCCGATCCCACCACGCCCGAGGGCCGCGAGGCCCAGGCGGCGCAGACCGGGGAGTGCGCGAAGGCCACCGTCGAGGTCGGCACCGGCCCGGACAAGGGCCGGACCTTCGTGGAGATCGTCCAGCCGGGTGCGCCACGGCAGTTGACGGACGGCCAGGAGGTGGTCGTGGCGTACGCGCCGGACGCCCCCCGCGACCTCCAGTACTCCGTGATCGACGTGAACCGCAAGATCCCGCTGGCGGTGCTGGCCGGCATCTTCGCGGTCTCGGTCGTCCTCGTCGGGCGGATGCGCGGGCTGTTCGCCCTGATCGCGCTGATCGTCAGCTTCGGCGTGCTGACCCTCTTCATCCTCCCGGCCATCCTGCAGGGTTCGAACCCGCTCGTGGTCGCGGTGGTCGGGGCGAGCGCCATCATGCTGATCGCGCTCTACATGTGCCACGGCCTGACCGCGCGCACCTCGGTCGCCGTCCTCGGCACCCTCGTCTCGCTGCTGCTGATCGGTCTGCTGGGCTCGGTGTTCATCGACTGGGCGTCCCTCACCGGCAACACGGACGACAACACCGGGCTGATCCACGGGCTGTACCCGGACATCGACCTGAGCGGTCTGCTGCTCGCGAGCATCATCATCGGATCGCTCGGCGTGCTCGACGATGTGACGGTCACGCAGACCTCGGCGGTCTGGGAACTGCACGCGGCGGACCCCTCGATGGGGCCGCGCGGCCTGTACCGGGCGGCGATCAGGATCGGCCGTGACCACATCGCTTCGGTGGTCAACACCCTGGTGCTGGCCTACGCGGGTGCCGCGCTGCCGCTGCTCCTGCTGTTCTCCATCGCGAACAGCAGCATGGGCTCGGTGGCGAACAGCGAGCTGGTCGCGGTGGAGATCGTACGGACCCTCGTGGGCTCGATCGGACTGGTGGCCTCCGTCCCCGTGACCACGGCGCTGGCCTCGCTGGTCGTGTCCGCCGACCGGCCGGGATCCCGGGACGCCGCGCCGGCCTCGGGGCCGGTCCGCAGCGGCCGGGGCCGGCGGCGCAAGCGCTGAGGGTGGGGCGTCAGCCGGCGTTCTGCTCGTTCTGCCTGGACCTGGCCAGGATCTTGCCGAGCGCCTCGTCGAGGTTCTCCTCGAAGTCGCCCAGGTTCCGCTCCTGTCCGAGCGGTACGAGCCGGTCGGTGCGGTCGAGGAACGCGACGAGCGGGGCCGCGCTGGCGCGGAACAAGGCCCTGTCGCCGCCGACCTGCAGCCGGATGTGGACGTCGGACAGGTCTTCCGGAGTGGTGGGGGCGATGTGCACATCGCCGTCACCGCACGGTTTGTTGATGCCGTCGAGGAGGAGCTCCCGGCCGAACGCCCAGGTCACGGGCGCGTCTCCGGGAAGGTGGAAGGTCAGCCGGACCGCGTAGGGATCACGGGCGTCGTACCGGAGTTCCACCGGAATCCTGAACGAGAGCTCCTCGGAAACGAGGAAACTCATCATGACCTCTGCCTGTACCGACTCGCGCATTGCCTACCCCGCTGTAGTGGAAGTGGCCAGGAATGATCCCCCAGGCTCCTCTTGACAAGAGTGGTGGAAGCGCTAGCAGATCACAAGGAGTGAGTTTTCAGATACTGATAGAGAAGGAGAGGGTGCTCAACAGCGCGCCTACTTCACTCCGTAGCCGATCGACTACACAGAGCAATCGATCTTCCTGGTGCAAGGGGAGAGAAACCGCCATGGTTGCGGCGGTATCGCCCGCTGTGATGGGGATGGCCGCACAGACAGTGCCAAGTGCATATTCCTGGCGTTCGGTTACTGGCTGCATTCGCCCGAGGGCCCCGATCCGGTACTCCAGGGACCGGAGATCCCGCACGGTATAAGCGGTGATCGGCTCGACGGGATGACGGTCGTAATGGTCCTTGCGCATTTCCTCGTCGAGTTGCCCGAGAAGGCACTGTCCGATGGCGTGCGCATGGCCGGTCTCACGGAAGTCGGCCCACTCCTCGCAGGCCGGGCTGGACTGGGTGTCGGAAACGCCCACGACCTCGATCTCACCCTCGCGGTAGACCGCGAAGTAGACGGGGGCCCCGACCGCGTCGCGGAAGTGCGCGAGGGAGTCGAGGATCATGCTGCGACGTTTCTGCTGGAGTCCCCCACCGGCGAGCCGACCCGCGGCGTCGCCCAGGACGAAGACCCCGCCCTCCCGGCGCAGATAGCCCTCGTGCGTGAGGGTGCGCAGCAGGTGGTACGCGGTGGGAAGCGGGAGCCCGGCCTCGCGCGCGAGCTGTTTCGCCGGCGCTCCCTCGCTATGGGACCCCACTGCTTCGAGGAGCCTCAGCGCCCTCTGCACCGAACCGATCAGTGTCGGCACACCGGCATTGTGAACCGGAGACAAAGCTCACCCCCAGGTGTGGCGGCGGGCCTTCGGGGAGACCCACCCTGCGGGGGCCGCCCCCGCGTATGCCGTGGCCCCTGGGGGTCGTACTCGGCGGCTCCTTAGCATCGCCGCAGGTCAGAGCGGCAGTACCGGCTTTCGGTGCCCAGGGAACGGCGCAGATTGCCACTCTATCCGCCGATTCCCGGGATGTGAGCGGTTTAGCACTTCACGTTCCCTCACCTGGCTTAATCCCGGAACCACCCGGCTCGTCCGCTTCCGCCCTCCTCCTGCCGGTCCCTCCGGCCGCCCCCCTCCGGCCGGCCCCTCCTCCTGGTCCCTCGTCCTGGTCCCTCCTCCTGGTCCTCGTCCTACCAGTCGCCGGAGGAGGACTTCGTACGGCCGCCGACCTTCTTGACGACGAACACCAGGCCGGCGACGAGGCCGATGAAGAGGAGCAGCTTGAAGACGAACCCGATCAGCACGCTCAGGATGGTGGTGATCACACCGCCGAACACGAACAGCGCCAGCAGCGGAACGGCGACCCACTTAACCCACCAGGGCATGCCTGCGAATGTCTCTCGGATGCCGTTCATGTCCTCGACCTCTTCCTCGTCCGTGACTTCCTGCTCTCGATGCTAGGAGTCCGCGGCCCCGGATCGGGGCCCGCGAGCCCCCGGAGTCCCCTGACCCTCCCCTTAGGGGAACCGGGGCGGCGACCCGCAGGCGTCCGGTGCGCTCAGCTCTCCGGCGGGGAGAACACCACCATCACCTTCAGGTCCTCGGTGATGTGATGGAACTTGTGCGGGACGCCCGCCGGGACGTAGACGACGCTGCCGCGCGCCACGGTGGTCGTCTCCTCCCCGACCGTGATCGCGCCGCGCCCGCTCACGACGAAGTAGACCTCGTCCTGGCGGTGCGGCTGCTGCGGATCGACCTGCCCGGCGTCGAGCGCGTACAGCCCGACCGACATGTTCCGCTCGCGCAGGAACTGCAGATAGGCGCCGTCGTTGGCGGCCCGCTCGGCTTCGAGCTCGTCAAGCCGGAACGCTTTCATCGTGGTTGTGCCCCTTGTGTTCGGTAGCGCCGTCGCATCCGCTGATCTGCGGATGTCCCACCGGGATCATCTCTGCCACGATCAGACACATGATGAATTTCGTAGTCAAGACGCTCGCCAACGCGGCGGCCCTGGCCGTCGCCGTCTGGCTCCTCGCCGGCATCACCCTCGACGACGGCAGCAGTCTGGGCCGCCGGACGCTCACCCTGATCCTGGTCGCACTGGTCTTCGGCCTGGTGAACCTGATCGTCAAGCCCTTGGTGAAGCTGCTCTCGCTGCCGCTGTTCGTCCTCACCCTGGGCCTGTTCACCCTCGTCGTGAACGCCTTGATGCTGCTCCTGACCTCGTGGCTGGCCTCGAAGCTCGACCTCAGCTTCCACGTCGACGGGTTCTGGACCGCGGTCCTCGGCGGCCTGATCATCTCCGTCGTCTCCTGGGCCGTGAACATGGTCCTGCCCGACAAGAACTGAACGGGACTTCCATGACGCCCACGTACCGCGTCTGCTTCGTCTGCACGGGCAACATATGCCGCTCCCCCATGGCCGAGTCCGTCTTCCGTGCCCACGTGACGCGGGCCGCCCTCGGCGACCTGGTCGAGGTGGACAGCGCCGGGACCGGCGGCTGGCACGAGGGCGAGGGCGCCGACCCGCGGACCGTCTGCGTCCTGGAGGCCGCGGGCTACGAGCAGGACCACCGGGCCCGGCAGTTCCACGTCTCCTGGTTCGACCGCCTGGACCTCGTCATCGCGCTCGACGCCGGACACCTGCGGGACCTGCGGGCGCTCGCACCCACCCCGCGGGACGCCGCCAAGATCCGGCTGCTGCGGTCCTACGATCCGGCGGCCGCGGCCGCGGAGACCGACGTACCGGATCCCTACTACGGGTCCCTCGACGGGTTCGAGGAGTGCCTGGAGCTGGTCGAGGCGGCGAGCCCCGGTCTGCTGGACGCCATACGCGAGGCCCTGAAGGAGCACACCGCGTGAACGAGTACGCCCCCGAGACAACCGCCGAGGCGATCGGCGACGGCACGCGCGCGGTCCGCGCCGGACTGCCGGAGCCCGTGAAGAACGAACCGACCCTGCCCGGACCGGTCTTCGCCGCCCACTTCCACCTGCCGGGCGACGTCGAGGGCCCGTACGCCTACGGCCGCGACACCAACCCCACCTGGACCCTGCTGGAGCGGGCGATCGGGGAACTGGAGGCCCCCGGCGAGGAGGTGCACACCATCGTCTTCGCCTCCGGCATGGCGGCCGTCTCCGCCGTCCTCCTCTCCCAGGCGCGCACCGGCGACACCGTGGTCCTGCCGGACGACGGCTACCAGGCGCTGCCCCTGGTGCGGGAGCAGCTGGAGGCGTACGGGATCCACGTGCGCACCGCCCCGACCGGCGACGACGCCCAGCTCGCGGTCCTCGACGGAGCCCGGCTGCTGTGGATCGAGACCCCGTCCAACCCCGGGCTCGACGTGTGCGACGTACGGCGCCTCGTGGACGCGGCGCACGCCGACGGGACGCTCGTCGCCGTCGACAACACCCTCGCCACCCCCCTCGGACAGCGGCCCCTGGAGCTCGGGGCGGACTTCTCCGTGGCGAGCGGCACCAAGGGCCTCACCGGCCACGGCGACCTGCTGCTCGGGTACGTGGTCTGCCGCGACCCGGAGCTCGCCGCGGGCGTCCGGCGCTGGCGCAAGATCGTCGGCGCGATCGCGGGCCCGATGGAGGCCTGGCTCGCCCACCGCTCCCTGGCCACGATCCAGCTGCGCGCGCAGCGCCAGTGGGCCAACGCCCTGGCCGTCGCCGAGGCGCTGGCCGGCCGGCCCGACGTGACCGGGCTGCGCTACCCGGGCCTGGCCACGGACCCCTCGCACAAGACGGCCGCCCGCCAGATGCGGGGCTTCGGCTCGGTGGTCTCCTTCACCCTGGCCGACCGTGCCCACGCGGAACGCTTCATGTCCGCTCTGCAGTTGGTCGAGGACGCCACGAGTTTCGGTGGAGTGCGGTCCACCGCCGAGCGGCGCGGACGGTGGGGCGGCGACGCCGTGCCGGAGGGGTTCATCCGCTTCTCCGCCGGGGCCGAGGACACCGAGGACCTGGTCGCGGACGTGCTGCGGGCCCTCGATCTTGCAGGCGGCCCCGGCTGAGCAGGCCCTGGACGGACGGTCCGAGCCTCCCCCCTCGTGGCTCGGACCGCCCAGGGTTCCCGCCCGCGAAGAACCACGCGACAAGGCTAATTGACTCTTCGTCAGAGTCCAATCACGGTAACGACAGGGGTCTATCGGCATATTTATAGTTGAAGGCCCCCACCGAGAGGTGCCGCGATGGACCTGGCCCTGCTGCGCACCTTCGTCGCCGTTCACCGGGCCGGCTCGTTCACCCGCGCCGCCGCCCTCCTGGGGCTGTCCCAGCCGGCCGTTACCTCGCAGATCCGCACCCTGGAACGGCAGTTGGGGCGGCCCCTGTTCCACCGCCGGGCCCGCGGTGTCACCCCCACCGCCGTCGGTGACGAACTGGCCCACAAGGCCGCCCCGCACCTCGACGCCCTGCTGCGGATCACCGAGGCCGAGCGGGAGGCCGCCGGTGCGTTGCGCACCCTCCACGTCGCCGGGCCACCCGAGTTCCTGAGCCTGCGCGTGCTCCCCGCCCTGGCGCCCCTCATCGGCCAGGGCCACACCCTGCGCGCCGCCCTGGAGACCGGCGCCGAAGCGACCCTGGACGGGCTCGCCGCCGGTCACCACGACCTCGTCGTCACCACCGCCCATCCGCGCGGCGGGCTCTTCACCGTCACCGCCCTGTGCGACGAGGAGCACGTCCTGGTCGCCGCGCCGGACTGGGCCGCCCTCGTCGGCACGGGGCGGCTGTGCGCGCAGGGCCCCGCCGCTCTCGACGGCATCCCGGTCGTGGAGGTCCACGAGACCCTGCCGCTCGTCACCCGCTACTGGACCGCCGTCTTCGACACCCCGCCCGATGCCCGGTCCCTGGCGGCCACCGTGGTCGCGCCCGACCTGCGGGCCGTACTGGAATGTGTCGGGGCCGGCGCCGGACTCGCGGTCCTGCCCCGCTACCTGTGCCAGGAGGCCCTCGACAGCGGCCGGATCGTGGCCCTGGCCGAGCCCTCCGTGCCTCCGCTGCGCACCTGGTTCCTGGTCGTGCGGACCGGGAGCCTCGCCCTCGCCCATCTCGCGCGGGCGCACGACCGGCTGGTGGATGCCGCCGTGCACTGGTGAGCCCCCTCTTTTCCGGCCGTGGTGCGTTTCAGAAGGGGAGTGGTGGGCCACTCTTCTCCCATGACCGAACGTCCCGTGGTCAAACGCACCGCCCGCGCGATCCTGCTCGACGGTGACGACCTGATCCTCATCAAGCGCACCAAGCCCGGCGTCGATCCGTACTGGCTCACCCCCGGCGGGGGAGTCGAGTCCTCGGACGCCACCGTCACCGACGCCCTCCACCGAGAGGTCCACGAAGAACTCGGCGCGAAGATCACCGATGTGGTGCCCTGCTTCGTCGACACCGTCGAGCACATCGCCGACCGGGGGGTGACGGGCGTGAAGGTGCAGCACTTCTTCGTCTGTCGCCTCGAATCGATGGACCCGAGCCTTCGCCACGGCCCCGAAATCGACGAACCCGAGGGCGAGTACGAGATCGTCCGCGTGCCCTTCAGCCGTGTGGGCATCGCCGCCGTCCATCTCGTCCCGTTGTCCCTGCGGCACTACCTCGACGGCAACATCGAGGGCGTACGCGCCATGCACGCTCCCGACCTGGGCTGATCCCGGCTGAGACCGGCGGCTGGCCGCCGGTCTCAGCCGGCGATGCCCACGAGTTCCTCCACGGCGTCGTGGCGGATCCGCTCGCCGGGGATGCCGATCCGAAGGAGCTCGTCCACCCCGCTCCGGATCATCGCCGGCGGCCCGGAGACGAAGGCGTCGTACGAGCTCCACGGCCCGTGTTCACCCACGGCCTGGGGCAGTTGCCCGGCCAGTCCGTCGCCCACCACCGGGCGCACCGACAGCCACGGATGGGAGCGCTGCAGCCCGAGCAGCGTGTCCTTGTCGTACAGATCGTTGTCGCTGCGTGCCCCGAAGAACACCTCCACCGGCCGGCGCTCGCCGTGCCCGGCCACGTCCTCGATCAGCGCCTTGATCGGGGCGATGCCGGTGCCGCCGCCCAGGCACAGCATCCCGTTGTCCGTGGTGTGGTCCACCACCATCGACCCGGCCGGCGGTCCGAGGCGCAGTACGTCCCCCGGGCGGGCGTGGCGCACCAGCGCGTTGGAGACCCAGCCCGCGGGGACCGCCTTGACGTGGAACGACAGCAGCCCGTCGGCGCGCGGTGCCGAGGCGAAGGAGTAGTGCCGCCAGACCCGCGGCCACCAGGGGGTCTCCAGGCTCGCGTACTGGCCTGCGAGGAAGGCGTACGGCTGGTCGGGGCGGACCGTCAGCACCGCGATGTCCGAGGTGCGCAGATCGTGGGAGACCACCTCCGCGTGCCACCACGCGGGTGCCTTCACCTCGTCCTCGGCCGCCGCGTCGATCATGATCTGGGAGATCGCGGTGTACGCCCGCACCCATGCGGCCTCGGTCTGCGGCCCCCAGCTGTCGGTGGCGTACCGGGCCAGCGCCCCGACCAGGGCCTCGCCGACCACCGGGTAATGGCCGGCCATGGTGCCGTACTTGCGGTGCCCCGTGCCCAGCCGGCGCAGGTAGGGGGTGAGTACCTCAGGATTGTCGATGTGCTCGGCGGCGGTCAGCAGCGCCTTCAGCAGCCTGTCGCGCTGCGTGTCCATGGCGGCGGGGAACATGCCCCGCACTTCGGGGTGCCCGGAGAAGACCAGCGCGTAGAAGTACGAGGTGACCTTGTCGGCGATGGGGGCGATCTCCGCGAGGGTCCGACGGATGAGCACGGCATCCGGTGAGGGCTCGGCCGCACCGCCCTCGACGGGTATCCGGGCCGATTCGCGTCTGGCCGATCTGGTGGGCGGAGCGTCCATGCGGTGCCTCGCTTCGAGCATCTCGGTCGGTCTGCGCACGCCACGGTCTGTGAATCCGTGGTTCCGGGTTCCACAGCGTGCCAGCCGGTTCAGAGGCCGGTGGGGAAATGCGGAAAATCCGCGTTTCGAACCCACTTTCCTCCTAAGATGCCTGAACTCCCGGGCGTGCCACCCCCAGGAGCCGGTATGCCTCCCGCAGGTCCCGGCCCTGGTAGACATGGGTCGCGCGCTCCGCCAGATAGGGCCGTGCATTGACCGCCACCGACACCGGCACCACGTCGAAGAGCACCGAGTCGGTCACCGAGTCCCCGTACGCGACGCAGTCGTCCCGGCTCACGCCGAACTGCTCGCACAGCCGGTCCGCCACCGTGACCTTGCCCTCGGGCGTGAGGAGCCCCGCGGCCTCCACGGGCCGGGTGAACGGCACCTCCGGGAAGACCGAACCGTGCGCGGTGTGCGCGCCCCACTCCAGCAGCAATTCCACGAAGAAGGACGGCGACAGGGAGATCACCGCGCAATAGTCCCCGCGCTCCCGGATCTCCTGCCAGACGTCCCGGATACCCGCGAGCCAGGGGGACCCGTCGAAGGCCGCCCGGACATGCGCGGGCGTGAGCTCGGCCCAGAGCGTGTGGACGGCCATCGAGAACTGGTGCGGCCCGATCTCACGCGCGCCGAAGGCCCGTTCCAGCGCGGCGATCTCGGTACTCAGTCCGAGCTGGCGGGAGATCTCGACCGGCGCGGACGAGCCGTACATCAGCGTGCCGTCGAGGTCGAAGAGGTGCAGGCGAGTCATAGCCATCGAGATTAGTGGCTTGGTTTCACGTGAAACAGCGTGTTTTCCTCTCCCGTTTCACGTGAAACATCTCGCCCCAAATCCTCTGGACGACTCCCAGTCCATGATCCAGTCTGGGGCGGTGACACCACCACACATCACCGATCTGCCGATCCGGGCGCTGACCGTGGACGATCTCCACCGCTGCGCCGACCTGTCCGAAGATCGCGGCTGGCTCCGCGAGGACCACAAGTGGGGTCTGCTCCTGGCTGCCGGAACGGGGTACGGCGTCGACGCCCCGGACGGCCGGGGACTCGCGGCCGCGTGCATCGTCACCGAGTACGGCCACACCGGCACCGGCCCGGAACTGGCCGCCATCGGCATGGTCCTCGTGGCCGACCGCTACGCCCGTCAGGGCCTCGGCCGGCGCCTGATGATCCACGTCTGCGACGACGTACTCAAGGGTGTTCCCCTCACCCTGCACGCCACTCCGTACGGCCGCCCCCTGTACGAGGAGCTCGGTTTCAAGACCACGGGCCGCACCGAGATGCTGAAGGGCACCTTCCGGCCCGAGGGCACCCCCGGCGCGTACGGCACCCCCCTGGTCCGGCCCGCCACCGCCGGAGACCTCCCGGGCATCCTGCGTCTGGACGCCGAGGTCTTCGGCACCGACCGCACGCACATGATCACCAGACTGCCCGCCTTCGCCGACCAGTTGATCGTCGCCGAGGACCGCAGCGGAGACGGCACCCTCACCGGCTACGCGGCCGCCTGGCCCAACATGGACACCCATGTCATCGGCCCGCTGATCGCCAAGGACACCGGCACCGCCCAGTCGCTGGTCACCGCGCTCGCCGCGGGTACGGACCGGACGCTGCGCACCGATGTCGACGTGCGGCACGAGGAGCTCATCGCCTGGCTCAAGGACCGCGGTCTCGGCTCCGTGGCCTTCAACGCCGTGATGACCCGTGACATCCCCGGGCTGCCCGGCGACTGGACCCGCCGCTGGGCTCCGCTGACCGTGGCAGCGGGCTGAGAGAGGAAACACCCCCCTCATGACCGACACCCCCGACACGGCCATCCGGCCCGCGACCGAAGCCGATCTGCCCGCCATCGTCGCCATGCTGGCCGACGACCCGCTGGGCGCGACCCGCGAGTCCCCCGAGGACCTCACCCCGTACCGCGCGGCCCTGCGGCGCCTCGCCGGAGACCCGAACCAGCACCTGGTCGTCGCCGTCCGCGCGGACCGCGTCGTGGGCACCCTCCAGCTGACGATCGTCCCCGGTCTCTCCCGCAAGGGGGCCACCCGCTCCATCATCGAGGGCGTCCGTGTCCACGCGGACGAGCGCGGCGGCGGCCTGGGCACCCGGTTCATCGAGTGGGCGGTGGAGAAGTCCCGTGCCGAGGGCTGCTCGCTCGTCCAACTGACCTCGGACGTGACCCGCACCGACGCCCACCGCTTCTACGAGCGGCTCGGATTCACCGCTTCCCACGTCGGGTTCAAGCTGCAGCTCTGAGCCGCCCGGGCCGCGGGCCGGGCCGCGCTGTCGGCGGCCCGGCCTACGATCGGGAGGATGAGCCCCAGCCTGCCCCTCGTCACCACCGCCGAGCGCCGCCACCGGCTCGGCCGGCGCCATCGCCTCGCTCCGTCGGCCCGGGCCGCCACGGTGGTGGAGGCGGCGGACTCCGTGGTCGCGCTACACGCCACCGACGCCTCGACGATCTTCCTCTCCGCCCGCGCCCGGCTCGCCGAAGGCGGTCCCGGTCTGGTCGAGCAGGCGCTCTACGAGGACGTCAGCCTCGTGCGGCTGCTCAGCATGCGCAACACGCTCTTCGCGGTCTCGGCGGAACTCGCCCCGTACGTCGACGCCTCGTCCGCGCGGGCCATCGCCGTCAAGGAGCGCCGCACCCTCCTCAAGCACCTCGACGAGGACGGTCAGGGACTCGACGCGCAGTGGCTGGCCCAGGCGGAGGCCGCCGCGCTCGACGCCCTCGACGTCCACGGGCCGTCCACCGGAAGCCAGTTGTCGGCCGCCGTGCCCGCACTGCGGCAGAAGATCACCATCGGCCGGGGCAAGAAGTACGAGACGGAGACCGGCGTCGCCACCCGTGTCATCCGGCTGCTGGCCGCCGACGGCCGGATCAGGCGCGGCCGCCCCCGCGGGTCGTGGATCTCCAGCCAGTACCGCTGGGTGCACACCGATCCGTGGCCCGCCGTACCCGCCGCCGAGGCCCGCGCGGAGATCGCCCGGCGCTGGCTCCACGCCTACGGCCCCGCCACCGAGGCCGACCTCAAGTGGTGGACGGGCTGGACGCTCACGGACGTACGCAGGGCACTCGCGGCCGTGGGCCCGGACCAGGTCCGCCTCGAGGACGGCAGCACCGCTCTCGTCGGCCCCGGGGACACCGCGCCCGAACCGGCCACGGAGCCCTGGGCGGCGCTGCTGCCCGGCCTCGACCCCACCGGCATGGGCTGGGCCGACCGCGGCTTCCACCTCGACCCCGCCCACAAGCCCGCGCTCTTCGACTACGCCGGCAACATCGGCCCCACCGTGTGGTGGAACGGCGAGATCGTCGGCGGCTGGGCCCAGCGTTCCGACGGCGAGATCGTCTGGCGGCTGCCGGGCAGCCCCGGCCGCGCCGCCGAGGAGGCGATCACCGCCGAGGCCGCCCGCCTCGCCGCATGGGTGGGCGAGGCCCGCATCACCCCGCGGTTCCGCACCCCGCTGGAACGCGAACTCGTCGCCTGAACGGAACCCTAGCCCGGCGGCCGGGCCCCGGGCCGTCAGCCGATGCCCCGCCAGCCCTGCGGGTCGACCCCGCCGGGCACCGGGGCCTGGGCGTCGTACGGTTCGCGCGTGAAGACGAAGGACGCCAGATCGAGGTGGCTCACCGAGCCGTCCTCCCGGCGCACCGCCCGCAGCGTCTCACCGGCGTAGTAGCCGGACAGTCCGGTCCAGGTGCCGTCCGGGCCGGCCCGGAACCGGGCCGTGCGCCCGGATCCGCCCACCGGGCCCAGCTCCAGCAGCCCGTCCGCCGTCAGCCGCACCACCTGCGCCGAAGTCCCCCAGTACCAGGGGCCGCACAGCTCCAGCGGCACCCGGTCCGACTCCGGGAAGGGCCGCCACGGCTTCGGGAACCGCGGCTCGGCGTCGGCCACGATCCCGACGAGTTCCGCCGCCACCGTCGCCGCCGGAAGCCCCGAGGTGCAGTTCGCCAGCACCACCGCCGCCACGTCGTCCGCCTCGCTCAGCCACAGGCCCGCGACGAAGCCGGGCAGCGATCCGCTGTGGCCCGCGAGCCTCCGGTCGCCGTCGGCCGTCAGCTGCATGCCCAGCCCGTAGCCGAGATCGGCGAAACCGGGCTCCGGCGGCGCCGCCGGCGTGCGCATCTCCCGTACGGACTCCGCGCTCAGGACCCGCTCGTCACCGCGCAGCAGGAAGTCGGCGAACCGCGCCAGGTCCGTGGTCGTCGACCACAGCTGTCCGGCCGGAGCCATCAGCCCCAGATCCTCCAGCGGCTCGGGCATCATCAGGTCCGCCCACGGGTGCACCGCCCAGCCGCCCGCGTGCGGGGCTTGCGGCTGCCCGCTCGTACGGTCCAGCCCGAGGGGCGCCAGCACCTCGGCCCGCAGCGCCTCTTCCCAGGGCTGCCCGCGCAGCGCCTCCACCAGCGAACCCAGCAGGGTGTATCCGGGGTTGGAGTAGTGGTGGCGGCGTCCCGGGGTGTGGGCGAACGGCTCGTCACCCAGGACGTCGGAGAGCTCGGGCCGCAGGGCGCCGGGGGTGCGCTCCCACCACTCGCCGGGGGTCTCCGCCGCCAGCCCGCCGGTGTGGGCCAGGAGCTGAGCGACGGTCACCTCGCCGGCTCCCGTCCCCGGCAGGTGCTTCTCCAGCGGGTCCGAGAGACTCAGCAGTCCCTCGTCCCGCAGGCGCATCACCAGAACTGCCGTGAAGGTCTTGGTGATCGAGCCGATCCGGTACTGGACGTTCCCGTCGGGGCCGTGCCCTTCGACCGAGGTCCGAGAGCCCTCCCAGACCACCTCCCCGCCCCGCACCACGGCCGCCACGACGGACGGTGCCCGCCCCGCGCTCTGCGCCACGGCGATCCGGTGCCTGAGGGCACGCCGGGTGCCAGGGAGAAGTTCCAGGTCCTCAGAAAGATCATCCATGAATCGGATGCTACGTGTTGGCCATGTCCACGAAGCGTGAATAGTGGCCCTGGAAGGCCACGGTGATCGTGGCCGTGGGGCCGTTACGGTGCTTGGCCACGATCAGGTCCGCCTCACCCGCGCGGGGGGACTCCTTCTCGTACGCGTCCTCGCGGTGCAGCAGGATCACCATGTCCGCGTCCTGCTCGATCGAGCCCGATTCACGCAGGTCGGAGACCATCGGCTTCTTGTCGGTGCGCTGTTCCGGACCACGGTTCAGCTGGGAGAGCGCGATCACGGGGACCTCGAGCTCCTTCGCCAGCAGCTTGAGGTTTCGGGACATGTCCGAGACCTCCTGCTGACGGCTCTCGGGACGGCGTGAGCCACCCGACTGCATCAGCTGGAGGTAGTCGATGACCACGAGCGAGAGGTCGTTGCGCTGCTTGAGCCGGCGGCACTTGGCCCGAATCTCCATCATCGACAGGTTGGGGGAGTCGTCGATGTAGAGCGGGGCGGCGGAGACGTCCGGCATCCGGCGGGCCAGCCGGGTCCAGTCGTCGTCCGTCATCGTGCCGGAGCGCATGTGGTGCAGCGCCACCCGGGCCTCCGCCGAGAGCAGGCGCATGGCGATCTCGTTGCGCCCCATTTCGAGGGAGAAGATCACGCTCGGCAGGTTGCTCTTGATGGAGCAGGCCCGGGCGAAGTCCAGGGCGAGCGTGGACTTGCCCATCGCGGGACGGGCGGCGATGACGATCATCTGCCCCGGATGCAGGCCGTTGGTCAGCGAGTCCAGGTCAGTGAATCCGGTGGGAACGCCCGACATCTGGCCGCTGCGCGAGCCGATCGCCTCGATCTCGTCGAGGGCGCCCTCCATGATGTCGCCGAGCGGCAGGTAGTCCTCGGAGGTCCGCTGCTCGGTGACGGCGTAGATCTCGGCCTGGGCGCTGTTGACGATCTCGTCGACGTCTCCGTCGGCCGCATATCCCATCTGCGTGATCTTCGTGCCGGCGGCGACCAGGCGGCGCAGGACGGCCCTCTCGTGGACGATCTCCGCGTAGTACTCGGCGTTCGCCGCGGTCGGTACGGACTGCACCAGGGTGTGCAGGTACGAGGCCCCACCGACCTTGCTGATCTCGCCGCGCCGGGTCAGCTCCGCGCCGACGGTGATCGGGTCGGCCGGCTCGCCCTTGGCGTACAGGTCGAGGATGGCCTGGAAGATCGTCTCGTGCGAGGGCCGGTAGAAGTCGTGGCCCTTGATGACCTCGACGACATCGGCGATGGCGTCCTTCGAGAGCAGCATGCCGCCGAGCACCGACTGCTCGGCGTCGAGGTCCTGCGGAGGGACGCGCTCGAAGCCGCCACCGCCGCCGGCGTCCCAGGAGCCGCCCTCGCGGCCCCGGTCGTGCTGTTCGTCTCCGCGGCCGCGGCCTTCACTGTTACGGCGCGAACGGGCGGGCAGACGGTCACCTGGACCGCTGTCGGCCCAGGGGTCGTCCATGGGCTCGGGCATGCTCACCGGGCCGCCTCCTCCCGTCCGCAAAGCGGACCTTGCCGTGCCACTCTTTCTACGACACGGCTCTGACAAATGGGGCACCCGAGTCGGCTGTCGTCGAGTCGGGCAACGCACCACGGTAGGGCCGGGAGCGGCGTCAGCCAATCTTGTTATCCACAGGCTGTGTGGATGAGATGTGGATGACGGCGCCAATGCTGTGGGTAACCCCTCGGAAGCTGTGTACGGACCGGGGGACGACGCTGTGGACAAAATCACCCGCGCCACCCTGTTACCCCGCCTGACCTGCGATTTCCCTTTCTGGAGGCGGCGGGGAAGAAAAATCTTGGCCACTGTCTCAAGATCGCCTCCAACGAGTCGCGAAGAACGTTCACGTCGGCGTCAGAGTAAGGATCACAGATGGGTTGCATCCATTACCTGTGGAAGATTAGATTGAGCGCATGACACAGGCCCTCACCGCACCCAAGCCTGGGCCGAGACGGCACGACCGAGAGATATTCGCGCTCGCCGTGCCCGCCTTCGGCGCGCTCGTCGCCGAGCCCCTGTTCGTGATGGCCGACAGCGCCATCGTGGGACACCTCGGCACCCCCCAGCTCGCCGGCCTCGGCATCGCGGCCGCTCTGCTCACCACCGCCGTGAGCGTCTTCGTCTTCCTCGCGTACGCCACCACGGCGGCCGTCTCCCGCCGGGTCGGCGCGGGCGACCTGCAGGCAGCCATCCGGCAGGGCATGGACGGCATCTGGCTCGCCCTCCTGCTCGGCGTGGCCGTCATCGCCGTGGTGCTGCCCGCGGCGCCGTCGCTGATCTCCCTCTTCGGAGCCTCCGACACCGTCGCCCCGTACGCCGTCACCTATCTGCGCATCTCGGCCTTCGGCATCCCGCCCATGCTCATGGTGCTGGCCGCCACCGGGGTCATCCGCGGCCTCCAGGACACCCGCACCCCGCTCTACGTGGCCGTCGGCGGCTTCACCCTCAACGTGGGCCTGAACGCGGCCCTCGTCTACGGCGCGGGGCTCGGCATCGCCGGCTCCGCCTGGGGCACGGTCATCGCCCAGTGCGCAATGGCGGCCGCCTATCTCGTCGTGGTCGTCCGGGGAGCCCGCCGGCACGGCGCCTCCCTGGTCCCGGACCCCGCGGGCATACGGGCCTGTGCCCAGGCCGGCGCGCCCCTGCTGGTTCGCACCCTTTCCCTGCGCGCCATCCTGATGATCGCGACAGCCGTGGCCGCCCGGCTCGGGGACGCCGACATCGCCGCCCACCAGATCCTGCTCGCCCTGTGGAGCCTGCTCGCCTTCGCGCTCGACGCCATAGCGATCGCCGGACAGGCGATCATCGGCCGCTACCTGGGCGCGGGCGACACTGAAGGCGCAAGGACGGTCTGCCGTCGCATGGTGCAGTGGGGCATCGTCTCGGGCGTCGTGCTCGGCCTGCTGGTCGTCCTGGCCCGCCCGGTGTTCATCCCCCTGTTCACCAGCGATCCGGCGGTCGAGGCCGCCCTGTTCCCCGCCCTGCTGGTCGTGGCCCTCTCCCAGCCCGTCTCGGGCATCGTCTTCGTGCTCGACGGGGTCCTCATGGGCGCGGGCGACGGCCGCTACCTGGCCCGGGCCATGCTCCTGACGCTCGCCGCGTTCGTCCCGGCAGCCCTCCTCGTACCGGTCGTGGGCGGCGGCATCACGACGCTCTGGTGGGCCATGACCCTGATGATGCTGGTCCGGATGGTCACCCTCAGGATGCGCGCCCGCTCGGGCCGCTGGCTGATCGCGGGAGCCACCCGCTAGCGCGCGTTCCACGCCGATGTTTCACGTGAAACATCGGGAAACGACGAAGGGCCGCACCCCGAGGGGTGCGGCCCTTCACGCGCAGCCCTTAGGCGGCGATGACCTCGATGCCCACGTTCGCGGCGACCTCGGGGTGCAGACGCACGGAGACCTGGTACGAACCGAGGGTCTTGATCGGGGCGCCCAGCTCAACGCGGCGCTTGTCGACCTTCGGACCACCGGAAGCCTCGATCGCCGTGGCGATGTCGGAGGGGGTCACGGAGCCGAAGAGACGGCCGGCGTCACCCGCACGGGTGGCCAGACGCACCTTCACGCCCTCGAGCTTGGCCTTGACCTCGTTGGCCTGCTCGATGGTCGCGATCTCGTGGATCTTGCGGGCGCGGCGGATCTGCGCCACGTCCTTCTCGCCACCCTTGGTCCAGCGGATCGCGAAACCACGCGGGACCAGGTAGTTGCGAGCGTAACCGTCCTTGACGTCGACGACATCGCCGGCGGTGCCGAGGCCAGAGACCTCGTGGGTCAGGATGATCTTCATTAGTCGGTCACCCTTTCCTTATCGCGCGGTGGACGTGTAGGGCAGCAGCGCCATCTCACGGCTGTTCTTCACGGCCGTGGCGACGTCACGCTGGTGCTGCGTGCAGTTGCCGGTAACGCGGCGGGCACGGATCTTGCCGCGGTCGGAAATGAACTTCCGCAGCATGTTCGTGTCCTTGTAGTCCACGTACGCGGTCTTGTCCTTGCAGAATGCGCAGACCTTCTTCTTAGGCTTGCGCACAGGCGGCTTCGCCATTGTGTCTCTCCTGTGTGATCAAGAAGTGGGGATGCGAGCTGCCCTAGAAGGGCGGCTCGTCCGAGTAGCCACCGCCGGAGCCGCCGGAGCTTCCGCCCCAGCCGCCCCCGCCGCCGCCCTGCTGCTGGCCACCGGCCGGCGCGCTGGACGCCCACGGGTCGTCGGAGGGAGCTCCGCCGCCCTGCGGGGCGCCGCCGCTGGGGGCTCCGCCCCAGCCACCGCCGCCACCCTGCTGCTGCTGGCCGCCACCGCCGCCGTACCCGCCCTGACCGCCGCGACCGGTGGTCTTGGCGACCTTGGCCGTGGCGTTCTTCAGGCTGGGGCCGACTTCCTCGACGTCCAGCTCGTAGACCGTGCGCTTGACACCCTCACGGTCCTCGTACGACCGCTGCCTCAGCCGGCCCTGCACGATGACGCGCATGCCTCGCTGGAGGGACTCGGCGACGTTCTCCGCCGCCTGCCGCCACACCGAGCAGGTCAGGAACAGGCTTTCGCCGTCCTTCCACTCATTGGTCTGACGGTCGAAGGTGCGGGGGGTGGACGCGACACGGAACTTCGCGACCGCCGCACCCGAGGGGGTGAAGCGCAGCTCGGGGTCGTCGACGAGATTGCCGACGACCGTGATGACGGTCTCGCCTGCCATGGATGAACCTCTCGGCGGGGATTGCTGCTGGGCTGCTGTGCTACTCGGTCCCGATTACCGCTGAACCGAAGTTCAGTGGGTCTCGGGGCGAAGGACCTTGGTCCGGAGAACCGACTCGTTCAGGTTCATCTGTCGGTCAAGCTCCTTGACGACCGCAGGCTCGGCCTGAAGGTCGATGACCGAGTAGATGCCCTCGGGCTTCTTCTTGATCTCGTAAGCGAGACGACGACGGCCCCAGGTGTCGACCTTCTCGACCTTTCCGTTGCCCTCACGGACGACGGAAAGGAAGTTCTCGATCAGCGGGGAGACAGCGCGCTCCTCGAGATCGGGGTCGAGGATGACCATCACTTCGTAGTGACGCATGTGGAACCCACCTCCTTTGGACTCAGCGGCCACGGTCGTTCCGTGGCAGGAGGGTCGTGATGCGTGCGCACGGTGTCCGAGAGCAGACACCGCGCAGCTGTACAGACTACCTCCTCGACTCCTTCCGGTTGAAATCCGACGGGAGGGGGCCCCAATCTGTATCCATCGGGTGTGCTCGGTGCTATGCCCCCGGCCCCTGCCGGAGGCCGCCCCGCCGCACCGCTCTGCGTCAGCCAGGAGGTGCCTTCCGATGGCACAGGCCATGCAACGTCAGCCCATCTCCCTGCTCTCCACCGACGGCAAGCCCCACCCGCTGCAGGACGCCCTGATGGCGGTCACCCTGACCCTCGGCGCCGTGGCGTTCGTCACGGCCTTCTTCCACAACCTGCACCTGCTCAGCTCATGGGCCGGGCTGATCGGAATTCTGAGCGGCGCGTACGGACAGTTCGTCTCCGTCACGACACGCGAGCGCTTCGCGCTGATCATCGGCCTTGGCGCGTCTGCCATCGGCTTCTACCTCGGCATGTTCCACGGCGGCCTCTTCGGCGGCTGACGGGGCCGGGCGGGGCACCTCCGCGGCAGGGCGCCGGCTCCGCACCGGCCCGGGCCTCCGGCCCGTCCCCCAGAAGGGTGGCGCCCCTGTCGCAGTAGGCTTCGCGCCATAGCCAGCGAAGCCGCCGGAGGAGACGCCCCGCATGAGCCTGTCCCTGAGGACCATCAGCCGAGAGCAGCATCTGGGTTACCTCCAGAGCCTGCCCTCGGCTAGCCACTGCCAGGTCCCGGCGTGGGCCGACGTGAAGAACGAGTGGCGCTCCGAGAACCTCGGATGGTTCAACGAGTCCGAGGAACTCGTCGGTGCCGCCCTCGTGCTGTACCGCCAGCTGCCCAAGGTGAAGCGATACCTCGCCTACCTCCCCGAGGGCCCGGTCATCAACTGGTACGCCCCGAACCTGGAGGAGTGGCTCCAGCCGATGCTGGCCCACCTCAAGCAGCAGGGCGCCTTCACCGTGAAGATGGGCCCGCCCGTCGTCATCCGCCGCTGGAACTCGACCGCCATCAAGGCCGGCATCCAGGACCCGGGCGTGAAGCGCCTGCGCGACGTGGAGGCCTCGGTCATCGAGCCCCGCGCCTTCGAGGTGTCCGACAAGCTGCGCCGCATGGGCTGGCAGCAGGCCGAGGACGGCGGCGCCGGATTCGGCGACGTCCAGCCCCGCTACGTCT
This sequence comes from Streptomyces sp. NPDC029164, assembly GCF_055563995.1. Taxonomy (NCBI): domain Bacteria; kingdom Bacillati; phylum Actinomycetota; class Actinomycetes; order Kitasatosporales; family Streptomycetaceae; genus Streptomyces; species Streptomyces sp. NPDC029164. The sequence goes on from NZ_JBVHWW010000002.1 coordinate 91,738, forward strand.
TCCAGGTGCCGCTCGCCAACCGCTCGCTCGACGACGTCCTCAAGGGCTTCAACCAGCTGTGGCGCCGCAACATCAAGAAGGCCGAGAAGGCCGGCGTCGAGGTGGTCCAGGGCGGCTACGACGACCTGCCGACCTGGCAGCACCTGTACGAGATCACGGCCGAGCGCGACAAGTTCCGCCCGCGCCCGCTCAGCTACTTCCAGCGCCAGTGGACGGCCCTCAACGCCGAGGACCCCAACCGGATGCGCCTCTACATCGCCACGCACGAGGGGGAGCCGCTGGCCGCCGCCACGATGCTCACCGTCGGCCAGCACGTCTGGTACTCGTACGGCGCCTCCGCCAACCACAAGCGCGAGGTCCGGCCCTCGAACGCGATGCAGTGGCGCATGCTGCGCGATTCCTACGCGCTCGGCGCCAGCGTCTACGACCTGCGCGGCATCTCTGACACGCTGGACGAGAACGACCACCTGTTCGGTCTGATCCAGTTCAAGGTCGGCACGGGCGGCGAGGCCGTCGAGTACGTCGGCGAGTGGGACTTCCCGCTCAACAAGGTGCTGCACAAGGCGCTCGACATCTACATGTCGCGCCGCTGATTCCCTGACCCCCTGACCCCCGCTGTTATCGAGAAAGGTGCCGGACGGGCCATGGCGCTCACGCTCTACGTCGACACCGCGCGCTGGCGTGCGCACCAGAAGCAGATCCAGGACCGGTTCCCCGGGATGATCCCGGTCTGCAAGGGCAACGGTTACGGCTTCGGCCACGAGCGGCTGTGCGAGGAGGCGACCCGCATGGGCGCCGACGTACTCGCCGTCGGCACGACGTACGAGGCCGCGAGCATCAAGGACTGGTTCGGCGGCGACCTGCTCGTCCTCACCCCGTTCCGGCGGGGCGAGGAGCCGGTGCCGCTGCCGGACCGGGTGATCCGCTCGGTGTCCTCGCTGGACGGGGTCCGCGGTCTGGTCGGCGCCCGCGTGGTCATCGAGTGCATGAGCTCGATGCGCCGCCACGGCATCTCCGAGCAGGATCTGGGCCGGCTGCACGGGGCCATCGAGGACGTCCGGCTGGAGGGCTTCGCCCTGCACCTGCCGCTGGACCGCCCGGACGGCTCGGACGCCGTCGAGGAGGTCATCGGCTGGATGGACCGGCTGCGCGCGGCCCGGCTGCCGCTGCACACCATGTTCGTCAGCCACCTGCGGGCCGAGGAGCTGGCACGGCTCCAGCAGCAGTTCCCGCAGACCCGCTTCCGGGCCCGCATCGGCACCCGGCTGTGGCTGGGCGACCACGAGGCGACCGAGTACCGCGGTGCGGTCCTCGACGTCACGCGCGTGGCCAAGGGCGACCGGTTCGGCTACCGCCAGCAGAAGGCCGCGTCGGACGGCTGGCTGGTCGTCGTCGCCGGTGGTACCTCGCACGGGGTCGGGCTGGAGGCCCCCAAGGCCCTGCACGGTGTGATGCCGCGCGCCAAGGGCGTCGCCCGCGCCGGCCTGGCCACCGTCAACCGGAACCTGTCGCCGTTCGTGTGGGCGGGCAAGCAGCGCTGGTTCGCGGAGCCGCCGCACATGCAGGTGTCGATCCTGTTCGTGCCCTCGGACGCGACCGAGCCGAAGGTCGGCGACGAGCTCGTGGCGCACCTGCGCCACACCACCACGCAGTTCGACCGGGTGCTCGACGCCTGAGCCGGCCCGTCAGTCCTTGGGGTCCAGGCCCCAGTCGACCCGCTGTCCCTCCGAGGGCGCCGCGTACCGCGGCGCCCTCGCGGCGTCCGACAGCACGAACACGTCCTCGGCCCCGTCCAGGACGCCGCCGGACGGGTCGTCCGAGCCGTCGCGGCGTACGACGTCCCGCTCGGGCAGCAGGATGTCCCGGACCACGACCGCGCACAGGTACAGGGTGGCCAGCAGGTGGGCGGCGATCGCCAGCTGGTAGCCCTCCACGGGCAGGCCCTGGTGCTTGTCGCCGCTGCTCGTGTAGGCGAGGTAGAACCAGATCCCGAGGAAGTAGGCGATCTCGCCTGCCTGCCAGATCAGGAAGTCCCGCCAGCGCGGCCGGGCCAGCGCGGCGAGCGGGATGAGCCACAGCACGTACTGCGGCGAGTAGACCTTGTTGCACAGGATGAACGCGGCGACGACCAGGAACGCCAGCTGGGCGAACCGGGGCCGCCGCGGGGCGGTCAGGGTGAGCAGGCCGATCGCCCCGCACAGCAGGAGCGTCAGCCCCGTCGCGTACGTGTTGGCGTCTTCCAGGGGGTTGCCGGAGCGCTGCGAGATCAGCAGCCACACGGAGCCGAAGTCGATGGGCCGTTCCTGGCTGAAGGTGTAGAACTTCGTCCAGCCGTCCCAGGCGAAGAGCATGACGGGCAGGTTCACCACGAGCCAGGCCCCGGCCGCGCCGAGGACGGCCGCGCCGAAGGCGCGCCACTTCCCGGCCCGCCAGCAGAGCACGAACAGCACCCCGAGCAACAGGACGGGATAGAGCTTGGCCGCGGTGGCCAGGCCGATCAGGACACCGAAGAGGACCGTCCGACCGCGGGACCACATGAGCATCCCGGCGGCGGTCAGGGCGATGGCGAGCAGGTCCCAGTTGATCGTGGCCGTCAGCGCGAAGGCGGGCGCGAGCGCGAAGAGCAGGGCGTCCCAGGGCCGGCGGCGATGAGTGCGCGCGACGCACACGGCGATGACCGCCGCGCAGGCCATCAGCATGCCCGCGTTGACCATCCAGTACATCTGCTCGCGGTGCTGCATGGAGCCGCTGCCGGGGGTCAGCCAGGAGGCGATCTCCATGAAGAGCCCGGTGAGCACCGGGTACTCCAGGTACTCCATGTCGCCGGGAAGCCGGTCGAAGTAGGGCGTCAGGTTGTCGGCGAAGCCGCGTACCGCGTACAGGTGCGGGATGTCGGAGTAGCAAGCGTGGGTGTACTGCGAGCCCGCTCCCCGGAACCACGCCCAGTCGTAGCAGGGCAGCTTCTGCACCATGCCGAGCGCGAACATGCCGATGGCGAGGAGGGCCACGACCCGGACGGGCCCCAGCCAGTGGCCGCCGAGCCGGGCGTAGCGGCCGAGCGGGCCTCCGATGAGCTCACTGCCGGCTGCGGCGACCTCGTCCTGCTGCGTCGGCAGTACGGGACGGTCCTCGTGCACCTGGGTCATGGGGGTCATCCTGCCGTACGGAGCCGGACACGGGGGAAGGCCGCCGCACGCAGGGTGCGACGGCCTTCCTCTGTTCACGGGGCGGTGGGGCGGGTCAGTCCGGCACGGTGCCGGCGGTACCTCCGGTGGTGCCGCAAGGGCGGCCCGGTCTGCAGCTGTTCGACGGGGAGGGCGATCCGCTGGCCCCGCCCTGGGTGCCGGCGATGACCCCCGAGCTGGTGCCGGTGTTCGTGCCTGCGTTGGTCGTCCCGCGCGTGGGGTCGTCCGGGTCGCAGTACAGCTCCCACGGCTTGCAGGACGGCTTCCCGCCCTTGGACGGGGTCGGGGACGGCGTCGGGGAGGTCGGCGGGGTCGTCGACGGGGACGGGGACGGCAAAGCGGGAGCCGACGGCGTGGGGGAGGGCGCACCCGCGGAGTCGGCGGTGACGCCGACGTCCTCGGGCTCCGGGAACTGCTTGATCGGAGCGTCCTTGAGCGCGTCGCGCATGTACTGGGTCCAGATCTCGGCCGGGATGTCACCACCGTGGATGGACGGGATGGCGCCCACGCCGTTCATGGACTGCAGCTTCCGGTCCTGCGAGTTGGGGTCGGTGCGGAAGAGGACCACGGAGGTGGACAGCTCCGGGGTGTAGCCGACGAACCAGGCCGACTTGTTCTCGTCCGTGGTACCGGTCTTGCCCGCGGCGGGCCGGCCGAGCTTCTTGGCCTCCTTGCCGGTCCCGTTCTTGACGACGTTCTGCAGGACCTCGGTGATGTTGTCCGCGACGGCGTTGTCCATGGCCCGCTGGGGCTTGGGGGGCTCGAAGCCGGGCAGCCTCTCGCCGTCCTTCTCGACCTCGGTCACCGAGTAGGGCTCGTGGTGCGTGCCCGAGGCGGCGAACGTGGCGTACGAGTCGGCCATCCGGATGGCGCTGGGGGTCGAGGTACCGAGGGCGGAGGAGGCGTCCGGGTTCGGGTTGATCGACTCCTCGAGGATGCCCGTGGACTTGGCCAGCTCCCGCACCTTGGTGTGGCCGACGTCGAAGATCAGCTGGGCGAACGGGACGTTGATGGACTTCTCCATCGCCTCGTTGAGGGTGACGTATCCGTACGCCGTCGGGCTCTCGTTCTTCTGCTTGAACGGGTTGCCCTTGGCGTCGCGCAGCGGCCTGCCCTCACGGTTGTTGATCACCGTGAGGTCGTTGGCCTGGTACTTGCTGTCGGCCGAGATGCCCTGGCCGTTGGAGTTCTGGGTGCCGTACTGCATGGCCGCCGCGAGCACGTACGGCTTCCAGGTCGAGCCGACCGGGACACCGCTGGTGTTGGCGTTGTTGCTGAAGTACTTCTGGTCCCAGCCCGGGCCGCCGTACAGGGCCACGAGCGCCCCGGTCTTGACGTCCACGGAGGCGCCGCCGAACTGGACGAAGGTGTCGGTGTCGGGCCGCTTCTTCTCGTCGATGAAGCCGTCGCGGGCGTCCGCCACGGCCTTGGCCAGGGCGTCCACCCTCGGCTTCTCGAAGGTGGTCTTGATCCGGTAGCCGCCCAGGGCCATCTGCTCGACGGTGATGCCCTTGGTCTTCATCACGTACGCCTTGGCCGTGTCGACCAGGTAGCCGATCTGGCCGGTCATGCCGCGGGCCTGCTCCGACTCGACGCGGGCGGGGAAGTCCGAGTCCTTGTACTTCGCCCGCTCGGTCTTGTCCATCCGGCCGACCTCGACCTGGCGGTCCAGCACCCAGGCCCAGCGCTTGCGGGCCCGGTCCTCGTTGAGTTCGGGGGTGGCCGCGGGACCGATGCCGCCGTCCGGGTTGTAGAGGTTGGGACCCTTGAGCACGGAGGCCAGGAACGCGCACTCGGAGGGGTTCAGGTCCTGGCTGTCCTTGCCGAAGTAGGCACGGGCCGCGGCCTGGATGCCGTAGGCGTCGCGTCCGTAATACGCGGTGTTGAGGTAGCCCGCGAGGACCGTGTCCTTCTCCTCGGAGACACCCAGCCTTATCGCGATGAAGAGCTCGGTGACCTTCCGCTTGAGCGTCTGGTCGGAGTCGAGGTAGGTGTTCTTCACGTACTGCTGGGTGATGGTCGAGCCACCCTGGGTGGAGCCGCCCGTGCCCATGTTCCAGACGGCGCGGGCGATGCCCATCGGGTCCACGCCCTTGTCCGTCTCGAAGGACTCGTTCTCCGCCGCGATCACGGCGTCCCTCATCGACCGGGGGATGCTCGAGATGGGCACGATCTGCCGGTTCATCGAACCGCCCGTCGCCACCATCTGGCTGCCGTCGGCCCAGTAGAAGACGTTGTTCTGCGCCTTGGCCGCCTTGTTCGGGTCCGGCGTGCTCACCATGGCGATACCGATGCCGGCGCCGGCGATGATCACCGCGAAGAAGCCCAGCGTCGTGCCGGAGACGAACTTCCAGGAAGGCACGAAGCGCTTCCAGCCGTCCCGGTCGGACCGCGGGTAGTTGATCAGCCGCTTGTCGGGGCGGCCCGCGCCGCGAGCGGCGTTCGGGGCGCCTCGTCCGCGGCCTCCGGAGCCTCTCTGGGCAGCCCGGCGCGCCTCGGCACGGCTGCCCGGCACGGGCTCCTGCGTGTACGGGCCGCTGTGGGACGCCGTGGGGACGTCCCGTCCGGCAGGGGCGCCCCTGCCGGGGCGCTGCTGAGCGGCGCGGGGGGGGGGGGGGCGCCCCCCCCCCCCCCCCCTCCTGGGGTTTTTTGGGTGTTTTTTTGTCCAACCCACCCCCCCCCCTGCAGAGAGG
>NZ_JBVHWW010000002.1:97625-351095 GCF_055563995.1 Streptomyces sp. NPDC029164
GGGACCGAGGGGGGGCTCGGGGTGTGGGTGTTGGGGGGGGGGGGGGGGGGGGGGGGGGGGGGGGGGCCCCCCTGTCCCCCCCCCCCCCCCCCCCCGGGGCGCTGCTGAGCGGCGCGGCGGGCTGAGGCCCGCCCACCACCCTGGGGCTGCGGCGGTTTGCGGCGGTGCTCGCTCATCGAACGACTACTCCTCGGGCAGGCGAGTGGCCTGGAAGCGGCAGATGAATTCCGGTTCCCCCGGTGTCATGGCCCACAGACTACGCACGCTCAAAACCCGACCAGTGCCGAAGTTCACCCCAAATCAGGCAACTCCACTGGTGCGAATTGGTGATGTGACACCGGTCACCAGATCACCCCTTGTCGATCAGGGCGCCCCGTTCTATCGTCTGGATGTATCGAGTCGATACATCAGCTCGGCATAAAGGCTCAGGGGCGGAGGAGAGGCAGGCGGATGAGCAGACGCTCAGGCATCCTCGAGTTCGCCGTCCTCGGCCTCCTGCGCGAGTCCCCCATGCACGGCTATGAGCTGCGCAAGCGGCTCAACACCTCGCTGGGGGTGTTCCGAGCCTTCAGCTACGGGACGCTCTACCCCTGCCTCAAGACGCTGGTGGCCAACGGCTGGTTGATCGAAGAACCGGGCAACGCCCCGGAGGACGCTCTCGCCGCTTCACTCGCAGGGCGCCGCGCCAAGATCGTCTACCGGTTGACGGCCGCGGGTAAGGAGCACTTCGAGGAGCTCCTCTCCCACACGGGCCCCGACACCTGGGAGGACGAGTCCTTCGCCGCCCGCTTCGCCTTCTTCGGCCAGACCGAACGAGACGTGCGCATGCGGGTACTGGAGGGCCGCCGCAGCCGGCTGGAGGAGCGTCTGGAGAAGATGCGCGCCTCCCTCGTCCGTACGCGGGAGCGCCTCGACGACTACACGCTCGAGCTGCAGCGGCACGGCATGGAATCCGTGGAGCGCGAAGTGCGCTGGCTGAACGAGCTCATCGAGAGTGAGCGGGCGGGACGGGATCGCAGAAGGTCCGGTCCGTCCGACGAAACTGAAAAATGAGGCCTGCATCTCGCAGACCTCGTCCGAGAACAAACAGGGAGCAACCGGAATGGGTTCGGTTCGCGTAGCCATCGTCGGCGTAGGCAACTGCGCCGCCTCGCTGGTGCAGGGCGTCGAGTACTACAAGGACGCCGACCCGGCGGCCAAGGTCCCCGGTCTGATGCACGTCCAGTTCGGCGACTACCACGTGCGTGACATCGAGTTCGTCGCCGCGTTCGACGTCGACGCGAAGAAGGTCGGCCTCGACCTTTCGGACGCCATCGGCGCCAGCGAGAACAACACCATCAAGATCTGCGACGTCCCGAACGCCGGTGTGACCGTTCAGCGCGGCCACACCCTGGACGGCCTGGGCAAGTACTACCGCCAGACGATCGAGGAGTCCGCCGAGGCTCCGGTCGACGTGGTCCAGGTCCTCAAGGACCGCGAGGTCGACGTCCTGATCTGCTACCTGCCGGTCGGTTCCGAGGCTGCGGCGAAGTTCTACGCCCAGTGCGCCATCGACGCCAAGGTCGCCTTCGTCAACGCCCTCCCGGTCTTCATCGCCGGCACCAAGGAGTGGGCTGACAAGTTCACCGAGGCCGGTGTCCCGATCGTCGGCGACGACATCAAGTCCCAGGTGGGCGCCACCATCACGCACCGCGTGATGGCGAAGCTGTTCGAGGACCGCGGTGTCCGTCTTGAGCGCACCATGCAGCTCAACGTCGGCGGCAACATGGACTTCAAGAACATGCTCGAGCGCGACCGCCTCGAGTCGAAGAAGATCTCCAAGACGCAGGCCGTCACCTCGCAGATCCCCGACCGTGAGCTCGGCGAGAAGAACGTCCACATCGGCCCGTCCGACTACGTCGCGTGGCTCGACGACCGCAAGTGGGCCTACGTCCGCCTCGAAGGCCGTGCCTTCGGCGACGTCCCGCTGAACCTCGAGTACAAGCTCGAGGTGTGGGACTCCCCGAACTCCGCCGGTGTCATCATCGACGCCCTGCGCGCCGCGAAGATCGCCAAGGACCGCGGTATCGGTGGCCCGATCCTGTCGGCGTCCAGCTACTTCATGAAGTCCCCGCCGGTGCAGTACTTCGACGACGAGGCCTACGCGAACGTCGAGAAGTTCATCAAGGGCGAGGTCGAGCGCTAGTCGAACCCCAAGGGTCCGCGAGGACACCTGGACTTCGACTGTTCTTCCGCGGAGGGTCCCCGGGCAATATGCCCGGGGACCCTCCGCGTATGTGACCCTTGCCCTCATGCCTGTCGTACGTGATCTGCGCGTACTCCTGCGCCTCAGGGACTTCCGCAACCTGCTCGCCGTACGGCTGCTCTCCCAGGCGGCGGACGGCGTGTACCAGGTCGCCCTCGCCACCTACGTGGTCTTCTCCCCGGAGAAGCAGACCTCGCCGGCGGCCATCGCCTCGGCCATGGCGGTGCTGCTCCTGCCCTATTCGCTGATCGGCCCCTTCGCCGGGGTGCTGCTCGACCGCTGGCGCCGGCGGCAGGTCTTCCTCTACGGCAATCTGCTGCGCGCCTTCCTCGCCTGTGTCACCGGGATGCTGATCGTCGCGGAGGTGCCCGACTGGCTGTTCTACGCCTCGGCGCTGTCCGTGACCGCCGTCAACCGCTTCGTACTGGCCGGGCTCGCGGCCTCGCTGCCCCGCGTCGTCGGCCCCGATCAGCTGGTCACCGCGAACGCGCTCTCCCCCACCGCCGGAACCCTGGCAGCGGTCGCGGGCGGCGGGCTGGCCTTCCTCGTACGGCTGCTGGCCTCCGACTCCAACGCCCTCGTCGTCCTGCTCGGGGCCGGGTTCTACCTGTGTGCGGCCCTCGTCTCCCTGCGCCTGGCCATCGGCCTCCTCGGCCCCGACCATCCCGCCGGCCGGGTCAACCCCTCCGTAGCCGAAGGGGTCGCCCTCACCGTGCGGGGCATGGCCGAAGGCCTCAGGCACCTGGCCGGCCGGCGCGAGGCGGCCCGGGCACTCGCCGCGATGACCATGATGCGGTTCTGCTACGGCGCCCTGTTCGTCATGCTGCTGATGCTCTGCCGCTACTCCTGGTCTGACAACGAGGCCGACGGGCTGGCCCTGCTCGGCGTCGCGGTCGGCGCCTCCGGGGCGGGGTTCTTCGCGGCGGCCGTCGTGACGCCCTGGCTGGCGGGCCGGCTGGGCACCCTCGGCTGGATCACAGCCTGCTCCGCGGGAGCCGCGGTCCTGGTGCCGGCCCTCGGCCTGTTCTTCGCCCCGGGGCCGATGCTGGTCGCCGCCTTCGTCCTCGGCCTCGCCACCCAAGGGGCCAAGATCGCCACCGACACGGAGGTCCAGTGCCGGGTGGACGACGACTTCCGCGGCCGCGTCTTCTCCGTCTACGACGTGCTCTTCAACGTCGCCTTCGTGGGAGCGGCGGCGGTGGCCGCCCTCATGCTCCCCGCCGACGGGCGCTCGGTGGCCCTGATCCTCTCTGTGTCCGCCCTCTACGCCGCGACCGCGCTGCTGCTGGGCCGGCAGGAGCGACGTCTCGTCTGAGGGCTCCCCCGAACGACGGTCGGCGTCGATGTTTCACGTGAAACATCGACGCCGGCGGTCGTTCGTCAGGCCTGCGCGGCCCACCACTCCTTGAGCGCGACGACGGCGGCGTCACGCCCCATCGGGCCGTTCTCCAGCCTCAGCTCCATCAGGAAGGCGTACGCCTTGCCGATCACCGGACCCGGGCCGACGTCCAGCACCTGCATGATCTCGTTGCCGTCCAGGTCGGGCCGGATCGCGTCCAGCTCTTCCTGCTCCTGCAGCTGCGCGATGCGCTCCTCGAGCCCGTCGTAGGTCCGGGAGAGGGCGTTGGCCTTGCGCTTGTTGCGCGTGGTGCAGTCGGACCGGGTCAGCTTGTGCAGGCGCTCCAGCAGCGGACCGGCGTCGCGGACGTAGCGCCGCACCGCGGAGTCGGTCCATTCCCCGTCGCCGTAGCCGTGGAAGCGCAGGTGCAGCTCCACCAACCGGGACACGTCCTTGATCATGTCGTTGGAGTACTTCAGCGCGGTCAGCCGCTTCTTGGTCATCTTCGCCCCCACCACCTCGTGGTGGTGGAAGGAGACGCGGCCGTCGCTCTCGAAGCGGCGGGTGCGGGGCTTGCCGATGTCGTGCAGCAGGGCCGCGAGGCGCAGCACCAGGTCCGGACCGTCCTCCTCCAGGGCGATCGCCTGCTCCAGCACGATCAGCGAGTGGTCGTAGACGTCCTTGTGCCGGTGGTGCTCGTCACTCTCCAGCCGCAGCGCGGGAAGCTCGGGCAGGACCCGGTCCGCGAGCCCCGTGTCCACCAACAGTCCCAGACCCCGGCGCGGGTTGGCCGACAGGATCAGCTTGTTCAGCTCGCCCTGGACCCGCTCCGCCGAGACGATCTCGATGCGGTCGGACATCGCCTTCATGGCCGCCACGACCTCCGGGGCGACCTCGAAGTCCAGCTGCGCGGAGAACCGCGCCGCCCGCAGCATCCGCAGCGGGTCGTCGGAGAAGGAGTCCTCCGGGGTCCCGGGGGTGCGCAGCACACCGGCGGCCAGGTCCTCCAGGCCCCCGTGCGGGTCGATGAACTCCTGCTCTGGCAGGGCCAGGGCCATGGCGTTCACCGTGAAGTCGCGCCGGACCAGGTCCTCGTCGATCGAGTCGCCGTAGGAGACCTCGGGCTTGCGCGAGGTGCGGTCGTAGGCTTCCGAGCGGTACGTCGTCACCTCGATCTGGAAGTTCCGCACGACGTCCCCGACGCGGGCGCTCTTCTGCGCCCCGACGGTGCCGAAGGCGATGCCCACGTCCCACACCGAGTCGGCCCACGGCCGGACGATCTTCAGCACGTCCTCGGGGCGGGCGTCGGTGGTGAAGTCGAGATCGTTGCCGAGACGCCCGAGCAGCGCATCGCGGACGGACCCGCCGACCAGGGCGAGGCGGAAGCCCGCCTCCTGGAATCGGCGGCCGAGCTCGTCGGCGACAGGGGCGACCCGCAGCAGTTCACTGACCGCGCGGCGCTGCACCTGACTCAGGGCCTGGGGGGTGTCTTCGTTGGCGTTCGGCACAACAGAAAAGGGTACGTGCCCGGCTCACCGGGGGCCGCCCCGTTTTACGCGACCCCGGTACACGGCCGCCCCCGGGCTGAGCCGATCATGTGGAGCAAGGCGCGGCACTCGCACACAGCGGGTCTCGTTACCATGCGTGGACGCACAAAAGACGAGCACTGACACTTCGAGGAACGGGCTAGCGCGTGGCCGAGGCGGCAGACATCCAGGGGGCGTCCCCCGCTCCTGTCCGGCGCCGCTGGCTGCGGCGCGCGATCGTCCTGCTCGCCGGGACGCCCGTGATGGCCGCCCTAGTCTACTCTCCCGCCCCCAAGGCCCAGGCGGTCCAGGCGACCGGTGTGGACGTCCAGCTGACGTCCATGACCCCCGCCGCGCCGGTCAAGGGGGACACCCTGACGATCTCCGGGACCGTGGTGAACACCGGCTCCGAGACGATCAACGACGCGCACGTCGGACTGCGGGTCGGACCCGCGCTCGCGGACCGGTCCTCCATCGACGAGGCCGCGGAACGCAACGGCTTCCGGGCCGGCGCCGACCCGGGCGAGATCGATCCGGCCTACGCCGTGAAGATCGCCTCGCTGCCGTCGAAGGTCCGCCAGGACTTCACCCTGACCGTCCCGGTGAACAAGCTCGAACTGGACAAGGACGGGGTCTACCAGCTCGGCGTCTCCCTTTCCGGGGCGACCGAGAGCCGCCCGTCCGAACAGGTCCTGGGAATCAAGCGGACCTTCCTGCCCTGGCAGCCGGAAGCGGCCTCCAAGCGCTCCCAGCTCACCTACGCGTGGCCGCTGATCTCCACCACCCGCGTCACCGCGGAGACCGGCTCCGACGAGCTCCAGACCCCCGTCTTCCTCGACGACTCGCTCGCCGACGAGCTCAAGCCCGGCGGCCGCCTGGAGCAGATGGTCACCCTCGGCAAGGACCTGCCGATCACCTGGGTCATCGACCCCGACCTGCTCTACACGGTCGACGCGATGACCAAGGGCTACCGGGTCCGCACCCCGGGCGGAAAGCCCGTCCAGGGCAAGAACAAGGCCGTCGCCGAGCAGTGGCTGAGCTCCCTGGAAGCCGCGGTCCAGGGCAAGAAGGTCGTCGCCCTGCCCTTCGCGGACCCCGACCTCGCCTCCCTCGCCCACCACGGCAAGGACGTCTCGGGCACCCTGGGCCAGCTGCGCCCCGCCACGGACAAGGCGAAGCAGGCCGTCGAGACCGTGCTGCACGTCACGGCGTCCACCGACTTCTCCTGGCCCGTGAACGGCGCCATCGATCCCTCGATCGTCAACGTCGCCACCTCGGCCGGCGCCCACAACGTCCTCACCCGCAGCGACAGCCTCGTGGAGAGCGGAGCCCTCGGCTACACGCCCTCGGCCGCCCGGCCCATCGGCGCCGGCACCACCGCCGTCGTCGCGGACGCCGATCTGTCCACCGCCTTCGAGGGCGACATGCTGAACGCCGGAACCTCGACCCTGGCCGTGCAGCGGTTCCTCGCCCACAGCCTCGCCCTCAACCTGCAGAAGACCGACGAGCAGCGCAGCTTCGTCGTCGCCCCGCAGCGGACGCCCAGCGTCAGCCAGGTGCAGACGATGGCCGCGGCCGTACGCGGGCTCCAGGCGGGCCGGTGGACACAGCCCGGGGACCTCGAGGCCGCGGCCGCCGCCAAGCCCGATCCCGGGGCCGCCACCCAGGTGCCGGGCGCCGGGCAGTACCCCGAGGCCCTGCGCAAGCAGGAGCTGCCGGTGTCGGCCTTCGAGAAGATCCGCACCACGCAGAACACCCTCGACCACTTCAAGGTGATCCTGGCCGCGCCCGACCGCGTGGAGATCCCCTTCGGCAACACCACCAACCGGGAGATGTCCACGTCCTGGCGCGGGCGTCCCGAGGAGGCCCGCCTCTACCGGGACCAGGTGCAGGACTACCTGATCGGTCTCACCGAGAAGGTCAAGGTCATCCCCAAGTCCGACGCCACCCTGTCCGGACACAGCGCCACCATCCCGGTCAGCGTCCAGAACAGCCTCGTCCAGGACGTCCACGACCTGGTCCTGCGGGTGAAGTCCGCCAACCCGACCCGTCTGATGTTCGGCGACAGCGGCCAGGCCGAGCAGCAGGTGACCGTCCAGGGCGACCACACCCAGACCGTGAAGTTCACCGCCAACGCCACCGCGAGCGGTCCGGTCGAGGTCACGGCGCAGCTGTTCACCAAGGACGGCGTCCCCTACGGCAAGGCACGACGGTTCACCGTCGAGGCCACCGAGATCACCCCCACCGTGATGCTCGTCATCGCCGGCGGTGTGCTCCTCCTGGTCCTGGCAGGCATCAAGATGTACGCCAGCCGCAAGCGCGTCGCAGCCCGCGCGGCCGCCGAGGAGAGCACGCAGCCGAGTGACGAGTCCACGGACACCGGACCGCAAAGCACCGAGGGGTCCGGCACGGGTGAGACAGTGGACCGTTGAGCGATGCCGTGGCCGGTCGGCCTGGGGACGATGAGGTGGGGTTTCGATGAACGCGCCGTACGACGGTGACCGCGCGCAGGGCACTGGTGGGCCTGCGCCCTCCCAGGGCACTGCCCCGGGCACCCCGGTGCCCGGGCAGGTTCCCGCGCCTGCGTCCGCGCCGGAACGCGACCCGTATGTCCAGGATGCCTACGACTACGACCCGTACCGGGCCCAGGACCTGTCCGCCCAGGACCCCGTCGCCGAGGTCCTCTACGACCGCGCCTCGCACCCCCCGCCGCCGCCCGGCACCTACCAGGAGCCCGGGCCGCTCTACGCGGCGCCGACCGCGCCCTCGTACTCCCCCGACCCGCGCGTCTGGGCCCAGACCCCGCCGCCCGAGCCGGACGGTCCCTCCCGCCACCTGCCGTACGGCGACCACGCCACCACCACCCAGTTCGTCGGCGTCGACTCCCTCGTCACCCAGGCCGCGGACGAGCAGCCGGAACCCGATGCCTTCGCGCACCTCTACCGGGACCAAGAGGCCGCGCCCCGCACCCCCACCGAGGAGGCCCCCGTCGCGGCGCCGGCGCCCAGCAAGCCCGCCGGACGCGCCTCCAGCCTGCTGAAGTCCAGCGCGCTCATGGCCGCGGGCACGATCGTCTCGCGCATCACCGGCTTCGGACGCACCCTGGTCATCGCCGGCGCGATCGGCGTGGGCACCTTCAACGACACGTACCAGATCGCCAACACCCTGCCCACGATGATCTACGTGCTGGTCGGTGGTGGCGCCCTCAACGCCGTCTTCATCCCGCAGCTGGTCCGGGCCATGAAGAACGACAAGGACGGCGGAGAGGCGTACGCCAACCGCCTGCTGACCCTCGTCGTGGTCCTGCTGGCCGCCATCACCACCATCTGTGTCCTGGCCGCACCGGTGTTCATCACGATGATGTCGCCGAAGATCGCCTCCGACCCGCAGCAGATGGAAGTGGCCGTCGCGTTCGCCCGCTACTGCCTGCCGACCATGTTCTTCATGGGCGTCCACGTGGTCCTCGGTCAGATCCTCAACGCCCGCGGCCGGTTCGGCGCGATGATGTGGACCCCGGTCCTCAACAACATCGTGGTCATCGCCACGTTCGGCGCCTTCATCTGGGCCTTCGGCGGCTTCACCACCTCCGGCGTCAACGCCGCCACGGTCACCGCCGACGGTGTGCGCCTGCTGGGTGTGGGCACACTGCTCGGCCTCACCGTGCAGGCCCTCGCGATGCTGCCCTACCTGCGCGACGCGGGCTTCCGGCCGCGCCTGCGCTTCGACTGGAAGGGCCACGGCCTCGGCAAGGCCGCCCGACTGGCCAAGTGGACGTTCTTCTTCGTCCTCGCCAACCAGATCGGCCTCGTCGTCGTCACCCAGTTCGCCACCTGGGCCGGATCCATCGCCGAGAAGCAGGGCCACTCCGGTACCGGCATCACCGCCTACAACTACGCGCTGCTGCTGTGGCAGATGCCGCAGGCGATCATCACCGTCTCCGTCATGACGGCCGTGCTGCCCCGCATCTCCCGCTCGGCCCACGACGGGGACGCCGCCGCGGTCCGCGACGACATCTCCTACGGGCTGCGCACCTCGGCCGTCGCGATCGTGCCGTGCGCCTTCGCGTTCCTCGCGCTCGGCGTACCGATGGCCACCCTGCTCTACGCCGGCTCGGGCTCGGGCGCGCAGAACATCGGCTACATCCTGATGGCCTTCGGCCTCGGGCTGATCCCGTACTCCGTCCAGTACGTCGTCCTGCGCGGCTTCTACGCCTACGAGGACACCCGGACGCCCTTCTACAACACGGTCATCGTCGCCGCCGTCAACGCGGCCGTCTCCGCGGCCTCCTTCTTCGTGCTCCCCGCCCGCTGGGCGGTCGTCGGCATGGCCGCCGCCTACGGCCTCGGCTACACCGTCGGCGTGGGCGTCGCCTGGCGCCGGCTCAAGAACCGCCTCGGCGGCGACCTGGACGGCGCCCACGTGATGCGCACCTACGCCCGCCTCACCGGCGCCTGCGTCCCCGCCGCCGCGGTGGCGGGTGCCGCCGCCTACGCGGTCACCCAGTGGCTGGGCAGTGGAGTCGCCGGTTCCGCCGCCGCCCTCGTGGCCGGAGGCATCGCCCTGGCGGCCGTGTTCCTCATCGCCGCCAAGCGGATGCGGATCGAAGAGCTCAACGCGATGGTCGGGATGGTCCGCGGACGTTTGGGGCGCTGATGCGCACAACCGTCGCCCCCGTTCGTGTGTCGTGCATAGCGTCGGACTGTGGGCACAATTGGCATGGCTTCGCAGACTGGCCTACAGCGCGCAACGGATGGGGAGGCAGGAACGACGGTGGCGGAACGTAGCACGGCTGCCGTCGACGTGGCCGACAACAGCGGCGATGAGCCGCTGGCCGCGCAAGCGGCAAAGGCCACGTCCGACGGGGTGGACACCCAGAACGGACGAGCCGCGGACGGACCCATGCCCGACAAGGACGGCGAACGCACGAAGGCGGCCCCCGCGGCCGCACCCGAACTCCACAGCGGCCACAAGCTCGCCAGACGCTACCGGCTGGAGGAGTGCGTCACCCGTGTGGACGGATTCAGCAGCTGGCGCGCGATGGACGAGAAACTGCGGCGTGCCGTGGGCGTCCACCTGATGCCCGCCGACCACGCGCGGGCACGCTCCGTCCTGGCCGCCGCGCGCTCCTCCGCCCTCCTCGGCGACCCCCGGTTCGTCCAGGTCCTCGACGCCGTGGAGGAGAACGACCTCGTCTACGTCGTCCACGAATGGCTGCCCGACGCCACCGAACTCACCGCACTCCTCGCCGCAGGCCCCCTGGAACCGCACGAGGCCTACCAGCTCGTCAGCCAGGTCTCCCAGGCCATGGCCGCCGCACACCGCGAAGGCCTGGCCCATCTGCGGCTGACGCCCAGCGCGATACTGCGCACCTCCACGGGCCAGTACCGGATCCGCGGCCTCGCGGTGAACGCCGCCCTGCGCGGCATCACCAGCGAGACCCCGCAGCGCGCTGACACCGAGGCCATCGGTGCCCTCCTGTACGCCGCCCTCACCCAGCGGTGGCCGTACGAGAACGACGCGTACGGCCTCGCCGGCCTGCCCAAGGGCGTGGGCCTGATCGCGCCCGACCAGGTGCGCGCCGGTGTCCACCGTGGTCTGGGTGAACTCGCCATGCGGGCACTCGCCAACGACGGGGCCACCGCCTCCCGCCAGGAGCCCGCCTGCACGAGCCCCGAGGAGCTGGCCAAGGCCGTCGCCGCGATGCCCCGCATCCGGCCGCCGGAGCCCGCCTTCACGGCCCCGCCGGAGTACCAGCACACCACCTACCAGCAGGGCAATTACGGCCGTCCCACGCCTCCCGGTGTCCACACCGCCCAGATCCGGCCCGTCCAGCCGCCGCCTCCCCCTCTGCAGAGCCGTACCGGCCGGGCCCTCAAGTGGGGTGTCGCCGCGCTGCTCATCGCCGCCCTCGGCCTGGGCAGCTGGCAGCTGGCCGACACCCTCCTGGAGCGCAACAACGGCGGCACCAACGGCCCGAACCAGACACCGACCGATTCCGAGGACGATCCGAAGCCCGTGACGCTCGGCAAGCCCCTGCCCGTCAACGGCGTCTCCGTGTTCGCACCTGGTGGGGACCCGCTGAAGCCGGAGGACGCGGGCAAGACGGTCGACAATGACCCGTCCACCAGCTGGATCACGCCCCGGTACGACGGCTACGCGAACTTCGGAAACCTCGAGACCCACAACCGCAAGGCCGGCAGCGGCATCATCGTCGACCTCGGCAGCGTGCAGGAGGTGGCGGGCATCAACCTGGACCTCACTGCCCCCGGGCACAAGGTCCAGGTCCGCGCCGCCGCGCCCGACGCCTCCTCACCGACGTCGCTGGCCAAGTTCCCCGAGCAGATCGCCGAGGAGAAGACCGTCGAGAAGAACCTCGCCGTCACGCTCGGGCACACGATCAAGACCCGCTACATCCTGATCCACATCACCGCGCTGCCCCCCGAGGGGTCGGACAGCTACCGCGGCGGCATCAGCGAGATCAAGATCCTCGGTACGAACCCTTAGGTCCTGATCCCCCCTCGCGGGCCCGCTGCGCACCGGCACGGCGGGCCCTCGTCATTCCCCCGCCCAAGCCGTAATCTCCCTCCGGGAGGCGAGGTGTGATGCACGACGCGACGACCGGCGACGCCAGTGACGCGGATCTGCTGGCCCGGCACGTGGCCGGTGATCCCGATGCGTTCGGGGAGCTCGTGAGGCGGCATCGGGACCGGTTGTGGGCGGTGGCGCTGCGGACCCTCGGAGACCGCGAGGAAGCCGCGGACGCCGTGCAGGACGCCCTGGTCTCCGCCTACCGGGCCGCCCACACCTTCCGCGGGGAATCCGCCGTCACGACCTGGCTGCACCGCATCACCGTGAACGCCTGCCTCGACCGCGCCCGCAAGGCCGCCTCCCGCAGGACTTCTCCCCTCGACGACACGGACCGCCTGGAGCGGCTCCTGGAGCCCCACGAGTCCGCCGAGGCCCCCGCGGAGCGCCAGGACCTCCACCGCCAGCTCCTGGCCGCCCTCAGCACCCTCCCGGCCGATCAGCGGGCCGCGCTGGTCCTCGTCGACATGCAGGGATACCCCGTCGCCGAAGCCGCTCGCATCCTCGAGGTCCCCACCGGCACGGTGAAGAGCCGGTGCGCACGCGGCCGGGCCAAACTCGTCCCCCTCCTCACTCATCTGCGCACGAATGCCGTGGATAACACCGCCACCGAGCGGGGAAGGAACCGGACGCCGGGTCCACCCGTCCCACCAGCGGCAGAGCCCAGGCATTCAGACCCAGACGCTGTGAAGGGCGGAGGTGGACGACCGTGAGCCCCACAACCGGCACGACCGGCACGATCCGGCACCCGGACGTCTCGGAGATCTCCGACCTGACCGAAGGACTCCTCTCCCCGTCCCGTACCGCCGAAGTCCGCCGGCATCTCGGCGACTGCGCCCTGTGCGCCGACGTCCACGCCTCCCTGGAGGAGATCCGCGGGCTCCTCGGCACCCTCCCGGGTCCGGCCCGGATGCCCGGTGACATCGCCGGCCGCATCGACGCGGCCCTCGCCGCCGAGGCCCTCCTCGACGCCACCCAAACCCGGATCCACGCCGCGCCCGAGGAACGGACGCCCCCCCGGGACCGCGATGTTTCACGTGAAACATCGCCCGCCGGTCACCCGACCGGCCCAACCGGTCCGGGCAGACGCCGCGCCCGCCGTCGGATCGCCGTGCTCTCGGGCCTGGTCGGAGCCGCTGCTTGTGCCCTCGGCCTCTTCCTGTTCGGCGATTTCTCCGGTACGCCCACCGGTGACACAGCCGCCCGTAAGGAGACCCCGAACTCCTCGGACCGGGGCGCGGCCGTCTCGGGCGGTGGCGACTACACGGCACAAGGGCTCCAGGACACGGTGCGCGGGCTCATCGCCACCCAGGGCGCCAAGACCGCTCCGGGAGAGCAGAACAACACCTACGGCATGGAGAACACGTCTCCGGACCAGGGCGTCGCCCCCGGCGACAAGCGGGCGGCGGAGTCCGTCCCCGCCTGCGTCCAGGGCGCCACCGGCCGTCCGGACTCCCCGCTCGCCGCCGAGCGCGGCAACTACCAGGGCACCGGCGTCTACCTCCTCGTCCTTCCGCACCCGGGCGACTCCGCGCGCGTGGACGCCTTCCTGGTCGACTCGGGCTGCGAGAACAGCGGCTCGGCCACCCCCGGAAAGCTCCTCCTGACGGGTACCTATCCCCGGAGCTGACAGGTTCAGGCCCACAGTGGGGCGGGTGGGGAATGCACGCGCCGTAGGATCCGTTGGGTGGGGTGAGAGCCCGCACCGGCCCCCGGTAGGCAGCACGCAGTCCGCAGAGACGAGGAAGAAACCCGTGAGCGACGTACGAAACGTGATCATCATCGGCTCCGGGCCGGCCGGTTACACCGCCGCCCTGTACACCGCACGCGCTTCGCTCAAGCCCCTGGTCTTCGAAGGCGCGGTCACCGCGGGTGGCGCCCTGATGAACACCACCGAGGTGGAGAACTTCCCGGGCTTCCAGGACGGGATCATGGGCCCGGACCTCATGGACAACATGCGCGGTCAGGCCGAGCGCTTCGGCGCCGAGCTGGTCCCGGACGACATCGTGTCCGTGGACCTCAGCGGTGAGATCAAGACCGTCACCGACACCGCCGGCACCGTGCACCGCGCCAAGGCCGTCATCGTCACCACCGGCTCCCAGCACCGCAAGCTCGGCCTCCCCAACGAGGACGCGCTCTCCGGCCGCGGCGTCTCCTGGTGCGCCACGTGCGACGGGTTCTTCTTCAAGGACCACGACATCGCCGTCGTCGGCGGCGGCGACACCGCGATCGAGGAGGCCACCTTCCTCTCGCGCTTCGCCAAGTCCGTCACGATCGTCCACCGCCGCGACAGCCTGCGCGCCTCGAAGGCCATGCAGGACCGTGCCTTCGCCGACCCGAAGATCAAGTTCGCCTGGGACAGTGAGGTCGCCGAAATCCACGGCGACCAGAAGCTCTCCAGCCTCACCCTGCGCAACACCAAGACCGGTGAGACCTCCGCGCTGCCCGTGACCGGCCTGTTCATCGCCGTCGGCCACGACCCGCGCACCGAGCTGTTCAAGGACCAGCTGGACCTCGACGACGAGGGCTACCTCAAGGTCGACGCGCCCTCCACGCGCACCAGCGTCACCGGCGTGTTCGGCGCCGGCGACGTCGTGGACCACACGTACCGTCAGGCCATCACCGCTGCGGGCACCGGTTGCTCCGCCGCCCTGGACGCCGAGCGCTTCCTCGCCGCCCTCGCGGACGCCGAGAAGGCGACCGCGACCGCCACCGTCTGACCGCTTCATCCCACACCCCACCACCCCGCAGGAAAGAAGGAGGCCCGCCGTGGCTCTCAAGACCGTGACCGACGCTGACTTCGACGCCGAGGTCCTCAGGAGCGAGAAGCCCGTACTGGTGGACTTCTGGGCCGAATGGTGCGGACCGTGCCGCCAGATCGCGCCGTCCCTCGAGGCCATCGCCGCCGAGTACGGCGACCAGATCGAGATCGTCAAGCTCAACATCGACCAGAACCCGGCCACGGCTGCGAAGTACGGCGTCATGTCCATCCCGACGCTGAACGTCTACCAGCGCGGCGAGGTCGCCAAGACGATCGTCGGTGCCAAGCCGAAGGCCGCCATCCTGCGTGACCTCTCGGACTTCGTCCAGGTCAAGACCGCCTGACGCACCACCGAGGTTCCACGTGAAACGGGACCGCCCCTCCCTGGGGCGGTCCCGTTTCACGTATCCCGCTCAAAGGGGCCGCAGCGCCGGCTCCTTGCGCGCAGCGCCCAGCAGCCGGTCCAGCGCCAGCTCCACGTCTTCCTTCCAGGACAGCGTCGACCTCAGCTCCAGCCGAAGCCGCGGATGCACCGGATGGGGCCGTACGGTCTTGAACCCCACGGCCAGGAGATGGTCCGCGGGCAGCAGACACGCCGGACCTTCCCAGCGCGCATCCCCGAATGCCTCGATCGCCCGGAAGCCGCGCCGCAGCAGGTCCTTCGCCACCGTCTGCACCATGACCCGCCCCAGGCCCTGCCCCTGATACCCCGGCATGATCCACGCGGTGATCAGCTGCACCGCATCCGGCGAGACCGGGCTGGTCGGAAATGCCGTGGCCCGTGGCACGTACGCCGGCGGCGCGTACAGCACGAACCCCACCGGAACCTCGTCCACATAGACCACACGGCCGCAGGATCCCCACTCCAGAAGGACAGCGGAGATCCACGCCTCCTTCTCCAGTGCCGGAGTGCCCGCCTTCACGGCCGCCTCGCCGCTGACCGGGTCCAGTTCCCAGAACACGCAGGACCGACAACGACGCGGCAAGTCCTGGAGGTTGTCCAGCGTGAGCGGTACCAGCCGACGACCCATGACCGCATCGTATCCACTGGCCCCTCGTTCTTCGACAGCACGGCGAAGGGGCGGACCGCGCCGGTTCACACCGGCACGACCCGCCCCTCGGCGGCGGCCCCGGGATCACTCCCCGGAAAGACCCTGCTCCAGCACCCGGCCCTCGCCCGGCGCCAGCGTTCCCAGAATCCGCTCCAGATCCTCCATCGACGCGAACTCGACGGTGATCTTGCCCTTCTTCTGGCCCAGATCCACCTTCACCCGCGTCTCGAACCGGTCCGACAGCCGCGTCGCCAGCTCGCTGAGCGCCGGAGCCACCCGAGTACCCGCGCGCGGACCCTTCGGCTTCACCCCGCTCGAAGGCTCCGAGGCCATCAGCGTCACGATCTCCTCGACCGCGCGCACCGACAGCCCCTCAGCCACGATCCGGTGCGCCAGCCGGTCCTGCACCTCGGAGTCGTCCACCGAGAGCAGTGCCCGCGCGTGCCCGGCCGACAGCACGCCCGCGGCCACCCGGCGCTGCACCGACGGCGACAGCTTCAGCAGCCGCAGCGTGTTCGACACCTGGGGACGCGAACGCCCGATCCGGTCCGCCAGCTGGTCGTGGGTGCAGTTGAAGTCCTGGAGCAGCTGGTCGTACGCCGCAGCCTCCTCCAGCGGGTTCAGCTGAGCCCGGTGCAGGTTCTCCAGCAGCGCGTCCAGGAGGAGCTTCTCGTCGTCCGTCGCCCGGATGATCGCCGGAATGGCCTCCAGCCCGGCCTCCCGACAGGCCCGCCAACGCCGCTCACCCATGATCAGCTCATAGCGACCGGGAGCCGACTGCCGCACCACCACCGGCTGGAGCAGGCCCACCTCCTGGATGGAGGTCACCAGCTCGGCGAGCGCGTCCTCGTCGAACACCTCGCGGGGCTGCCGCGGGTTCGGCGTGATCGCGTCCATCGGAAGCTCCGCGAACGTAGCTCCGGCCACCACATTGGTCTCGGCCGCCACCGGATCCGGCTCTTGCGCCGGGACGACGGCGAGCGATGTTTCACGTGAAACATCGGCCTGCGCCAACGAGGCGAGCTTCGCCGCCGCGACCCCGCGCTCCGACGTCATGACCGGCACTGCCGACGGAGACGTCGAACCGGCACTGATCACCGGCGGCGTCTTCTCCTGCGGGGCCGCGGGAATCAGCGCACCGAGCCCCCGCCCCAGACCTCTACGTCGCTCGCTCACTGGATCCCCTCCGCCACACTCTGCGTGCTGTTCATGCCCGCGCCCAGATGGGCGTGCTGGGCGTCGTACTGCATTCCGACCCCTCGATACGCGATCTCTCGCGCCGCCTCCAGATAGGAGAGGGAACCGCTTGAACCCGGGTCGTACGTGAGCACCGTCTGCCCGTAGCTCGGCGCCTCGGAAATGCGCACCGACCGGGGGATGCTCGTCCGCAGCACCTCCTTGCCGAAGTGGCTGCGCACCTCCTCCGCCACCTGCGAGGCCAGCCGGGTCCTGCCGTCGTACATCGTCAGCAGGATGGTCGACACGTGCAGTGTCGGGTTGAGGTGGGCTCGCACCAGGTCGACGTTGCGCAGCAGCTGGCCCAGGCCCTCCAGCGCGTAATACTCGCACTGGATCGGGATCAGCACCTCCGCGCCGGCCACCAGCGCGTTCACCGTCAGCAGCCCGAGCGAGGGAGGACAGTCGATCAGGATGTAGTCGAGGGGCTGCTCGTACGCCTGGATCGCCCGCTGCAGCCGGCTCTCCCGCGCCACGAGCGACACCAGCTCGATCTCCGCACCCGCCAGATCGATCGTGGCCGGAGCGCAGAAGAGCCCCTCCACATCCACGACCGGCTGGACGACCTCCAGGAGGGGCCGGCTGTCCACGAGCACGTCGTAGATCGACGGCACGTCCGCGTGGTGGTCGATGCCCAGGGCCGTGGACGCATTGCCCTGCGGGTCGAGGTCGACCACCAGGACCCGTGCCCCGTGCAGGGCCAGCGAGGCCGCCAGGTTCACAGTCGTCGTGGTCTTGCCCACGCCGCCCTTCTGGTTGGCGACCACGATGACGCGGGTCTGCTCCGGCCGGGGCAGCCGCTCTCCGGTACGCCCCAGCGCCTCGACCGCCTGCTGGGCAGCTCGGCCGATGGGTGTGTCGTTGTCTACAAGGGGCGGAGGCAATGTTTCACGTGAAACATCCTCTCCCGCCGATTCAGAGCGGGGACCGGGGACCGGATCGGCCATCGGCCCCGCGAGGTTGGCGTCGGACCGCACGGTGTCACTCTCCTCGACATCAGGCTCGCGATGAACAGAGCCTGCCATGTCATCGGGGTCGCGAACCAGCGGGGCCCGTACTCCTGTGGATGAATCCACCGATGTGGACAACTCCGTCCCCCTTGCGTCCTTGCGGTGAAGGGGGGACGCGGCCGCACGACCGCGGCTGATGATTCCGTGCAGCAGAGAGCGACGTTTCACGTGAAACACGATGCCCGGACAGTGCCCAGACAGGGTCTTCGGGCCGCTACGACACTCCGAAATCCATACCTATGGGGCCCAACGCAGATGAAATCTCCGCCGGGCCCCCACACGTCAGACAATCAACGACGACGGCGGGTGCGTCCCACCCGGGCCGCCTTAGCCCGCTTGGCCGCGAACCTCACCCCACCGGGGCTCTCTCCGACCTCGACCCGGACCACCGTCGACAGCGGGTCCACCAGCCCCTCGCCCACGTGCAGCACCGAGGTCTTCACCACACCGAGCTTCGCCAGTGCGGTCTTCGCCGACACCAGCTCCTCCTCGGCGGTATCGCCCTTGAGCGCCAGCATCTCCCCGTACGGACGCAGCAGGGGCACGCCCCAGCCGGCCAGCCGGTCCAGCGGAGCCACCGCACGCGCCGTGACCACGTGCACCGGCTGCACCTTGCCGAGAACCTCCTCGGCGCGGCCGCGCACCACCGTAACGTGGTCCAGGCCCAGCAGCTCCACGGCCTCCTGGAGGAAGGTCGTGCGCCGCAGCAGCGGCTCCAGCAGCGTGATCTTGAGATCCCGGCGCACCAGCGCCAGTGGGATACCGGGCAGACCGGCGCCCGAACCCACATCGCACACGGTGACGCCCTGAGGCACCACCTCCGACAGCACAGCGCAGTTCAGCAGGTGCCGCTCCCACAGCCGCGGCACCTCACGCGGCCCGATCAGGCCTCGCTTGACTCCCGCGTCCGCCAGCAGCTCCGCGTACCGCACAGCTTCCGGGAAAAACTCACCGAACACCGCGCGCGCCTCTTCAGGCGCCGGGGGAAGCTCAGCTGCCTCCGTCACGGGGACCGTCCTTCCGTACCGCATGGTTCTGGAGGAACCACGTCTTCAAGGTGCCGCGTCGTTCACATGCCGGGCGTTCACATGCCAGGCTGACAAACATCGGCCCCGCCTGCGACACAGACGGGGCCGAATACTCGCGTCAGGGGTCAGGCCGGGAGCACAACGACGAAGCGCTGCGGCTCCTCGCCCTCGGACTCGCTCCGCAGACCGGCGGCCGCCACGGCGTCGTGGACGACCTTCCGCTCGAACGGGGTCATCGGGGCCAGCTTCATCGGCTCGCCCGAGGCCTTCACATCCGCCGCCGCCTGGGCGCCCAGCGCCGCCAGCTCCTCGCGCTTCTTCGCGCGGAACCCGTCGATGTCCAGCATCAGCCGACTGCGGTCCCCGGTCTCCCGGTGCACGGCGAGGCGGGTCAGCTCCTGCAGAGCCTCCAGAACCTCGCCGTCGCGGCCCACGAGCTTCTGCAGGTCACGGCTGGCGGAGTCACTGACGATCGACACCGCGGCCCGGTCGGCCTCGACGTCCATGTCGATGTCGCCGTCCAGGTCGGCGATGTCCAGCAGACCCTCGAGGTAGTCGGCCGCGATCTCACCCTCCTGCTCAAGGCGGGTCAGGGTGTCGCCACTCTCAGCGGCGGCGGTGGTGGTGCCTTCCGTCACGGGAGGGACTCCTTCTTACTTCTTGGGAGAGGGCTTGCTGGGCGTCTGACGCTGCGACTTCGACTGCCGCTTCGGCTGCTGCCGCTTCGCGACACCGCCGCTCGCCGCATCCGAATCCGCCGTGGCCTCGGAACTCTTCATCACGGAGCCGTCCGGCTGGGCGGCCAGGCCCTGCTTCGTCAGAGCCGTGATGAACTTCCGCTCGTTGTCGTTGCGGTCCGGGCCCTTGGCCACGATCGCCGCGACGATCTTCTTCTTGCTCCGGCCCTTGACGTCACCGTGCGAGCCGATGTGCTTCAGCAGGCGGGTCAGGTACTGGTCCTGCGCCTTGCTGCCCGGCGTCGGGTTCTGGTTGATCACGTACATCTGCTGGCCCATGGTCCACACGTTCGTGGTCAGCCAGTAGACGAGAACACCGACGGGGAAGTTGATGCCCATGACCGCGAAGATCACGGGGAAGATGTACATCAGCATCTTCTGCTGCTGCATGAACGGCGTCTTGACCGAGAGGTCGACGTTCTTCTGCATCAGCTGGCGCTGCGTGTAGAACTGCGACAGCGACATCAGGACGATCATGATGGCGGTCACGATGCGCACGTCGGTGATCGAGGCGCCCAGGGCGGCGACGTCGGCGGCGCTGTCGGTGAACTTGGAGGCCAGCGGGGCCCCGAAGATGTGTGCCTCACGCGCGCTGGCCAGCAGCGGACCGTCGATGTAGCCGATCTCTTCACCGTTGGCGATGCTCGCCAGCACGTGGTAGAGCGCGAAGAAGAACGGGGACTGCGCCAGGATCGGAAGGCACGAGGAGAGCGGGTTGGTACCCGTCTCCTTGTACAGCTTCATCATCTCTTCGGACTGACGCTGTTTGTCGTTCTTGTAGCGCTCCTGGATCGCCTTCATCTTCGGCTGGAGCGCCTGCATGCCTCGCGTCGCCTTGATCTGCTTCACGAAGAGCGGGATCAGACAGATGCGGATCAAGACCACCAGGGACACGATGGACAGACCCCAGGCCCACCCACTGTTCGCGCCGAAGATCGCGCCGTACAGGGAGTGGAACTGGACGATGATCCACGAGACGGGCGTGGTGATAAAGCTGAACAGACTGGCAATCGTGTCCACTAATCAGGCTCCTTGAGCATTGCGAGATCTACGCAACGCACTGCGCAGCTGCTCGTGCCAACGCGGGCGTTTACGGGGTGGGACGTGGTCCACACCACCCGGGGACCACGGATTGCACCGCAGGATCCGCCAGGCGGTCAGGGCCGTCCCCTTCACCGCACCATGCCGGTCGATGGCCGTGTACCCGTAGTGCGAACACGACGGGTAGTACCGGCACACCGGCCCGAGCAGCGGACTGATTGTCCACTGGTACAGCTTGATCAAAGCGAGCAGCGGGTACTTCATCGAGCCACGCCTCCCAGGAGCCGCACCAGAGCGGCATCCAGGTCCCGGGCCAGTTCCTCGGGGCCGGCATCGCCCGCTCCGGGCAACGCACGTACCACCACCAGGCTACCGGCGGGCAGCTGAGAGAGCCGCTCCCGGACCAGATGGCGAAGACGGCGCTTCACCCGGTTACGTATGACGGCGTTGCCGACAGCCTTGCTGACGACGAAACCCGCACGCGACGAGGGATCGATCTCCCCCGACTCGTGCGGGTCCGTTGCACCGCTTGTACGTAGGTGGACGACGAGGAGCGGGCGACCAGCCCGGCGACCTCGGCGTACCGCGCTCGCGAAGTCCTCGCGCCGCCTCAGCCGATTTTCGGGAGACAGCACGACGTCACGACCTGCGTGTTGTTACGCGGAAAGGGCGGCGCGGCCCTTGCCACGACGGTTCGCGAGGATCGCGCGACCGGCACGGGTACGCATCCGCAGGCGGAAGCCGTGGGTCTTGGCACGACGGCGGTTGTTCGGCTGGAAGGTGCGCTTGCTCACTCGGGGGCTCCAGAGAATGAATCGTTGTGGCGGGACATCGCCTGGCTGTCACCGTGCGCCCACGAGGAGAAACTCGCGTGTTCGCCCGAGTGGCACCGCTAAATGATCACTAATAGTGACCTTCGCCCATCGGTAGGCAGGCGGCAGCAGCCATCGACAACTCGACCTCGTTACGGTACGCGCGGCTACGCCATCCGGTCAAACCGAGCCGACGTGGCCCCACACTGTGCACAGGCTGTGGACAACGACTTGAACCGTACCCGCTGGCCTGACTACCGTTGTCCGACCCCGGTTTTTTTGTCCCGACCGTCCCAAAGAACCACACATTCGTGGGACCCCTGTGAGAGAGCGTGCTCTGTGGCTGACGTACCTGCCGATCTTGCCGCAGTGTGGCCAAGGGTGCTCGAAAAGCTCCTCGGGGAGGGACAGCCGGGGATCGAGCCGAAGGACAAGCAGTGGGTCGAGAGGTGCCAGCCCCTGGCACTCGTCGCCGACACCGCACTGCTCGCCGTCCCCAACGAATGGGGCAAGCGCGTCCTCGAGGGCCGGCTCGCCCCGCTGATCAGTGACGCGCTCAGCCGCGAATGCGGCCGCCCCATCCGGATCGCCATCACGGTGGACGACTCCGCCGGCGAGCCCGCGCCCCCCGCCCCGCCCGCGCAGCAGTCCGGCGGGTACGAGCCGTACGGCGGCCAGCGCCCCGGCGGCGGCCCCGGCAACGGGGACGACCAGCTCCCCACCGCCCGCCCCGCCTACCCGGACTACCAGCAGCCGCGCCCCGAGCCCGGCGCCTGGCCCCGCGGCGGCCAGCAGGACGACTACGGCTGGCAGCAGCCCCGCCTCGGCGGTTTCCCCGAGCGCGACCCCTACGCCTCCCCGCAGCCGGGCTACCTCCAGCAGTCCGAGCCCTCCGGCTACGACCAGGGCTCCTATGAGCAGCAGCAGTACGAGCAGTCCCCGTACGAGCCTCAGCAGCCCCACCAGTCGCATCAGTACGAACAACAGAAGTACGAGCAACAGAAGTACGAACAGCAGCAGTACGAGCAGCCGGCGCCGCGCCAGGCCCCCGGCCGGCCCGCGGCGCCCCCGGCCCCGTCCGGCGGCTCCACCTCGGGCCCGCTGGAGCCGACCGCCCGGCTGAACCCCAAGTACCTGTTCGACACCTTCGTCATCGGCGCCTCCAACCGCTTCGCTCACGCGGCCGCGGTGGCCGTCGCCGAGGCGCCGGCGAAGGCGTACAACCCCCTCTTCATCTATGGGGAGTCGGGCCTCGGCAAGACGCACCTGCTGCACGCCATCGGGCACTACGCGCGGAGCCTGTACCCCGGCACCCGCGTGCGGTACGTGAGCTCCGAGGAGTTCACCAACGAGTTCATCAACTCCATCCGCGACGGCAAGGGCGACGCGTTCCGCAAGCGCTACCGCGAGATGGACATCCTGCTCGTCGACGACATCCAGTTCCTCGCGAGCAAGGAGTCGACGCAGGAGGAGTTCTTCCACACCTTCAACACGCTCCACAACGCCAACAAGCAGATCGTGCTCTCCTCCGACCGGCCGCCCAAGCAGCTCGTCACCCTGGAGGACAGGCTCCGCAACCGCTTCGAGTGGGGCCTGATCACCGACGTCCAGCCGCCCGAGCTGGAGACCCGGATCGCGATCCTGCGCAAGAAGGCCGTCCAGGAGCAGCTCAACGCCCCGCCGGAGGTACTGGAGTTCATCGCCTCCCGCATCTCGCGCAACATCCGCGAGCTGGAGGGGGCGCTGATCCGGGTCACGGCCTTCGCGAGCCTGAACCGGCAGCCGGTCGACCTGGGCCTCACCGAGGACGTCCTCAAGAACCTGATCCCCGGCGGCGAGGACAGCGCCCCCGAGATCACCGCCAGCGACATCATGGCGGCCACCGCCGACTACTTCGGTCTGACCGTGGACGACCTGTGCGGCTCCTCGCGCAGCCGCGTCCTGGTGACCGCCCGCCAGATCGCCATGTACCTGTGCCGGGAGCTCACCGACCTGTCGCTGCCGAAGATCGGGGCACAGTTCGGCGGCCGCGACCACACCACCGTGATGCACGCGGACCGCAAGATCCGCGCCTTGATGGCCGAGCGGCGGTCCATCTACAACCAGGTCACGGAGCTCACCAACCGCATCAAGAACGGCTGAGGCCGGGCCTCCCGTACCGCTCGCTGGGGCCGCGAAAGGGCCCCTTCAAACGCTTTCAGAGGGCGCTCCCGGTCCGCGACGGGGGCGCCCTTCTTCGTCCGCGCGCCCCTGACCTGTTCGAATACGCCCCCTGAGGAGCAACTCATCCACAGATTCGGGGACTTTCTTCCGTCCACACCCTGGGGACGGGTTCCGTCACCCACAATCTGTCCACAGGCATGCGGGGTGAGGTTCCATCAGGCCAGGTCAGGCCCTTGTGGAATTGTGCGCAAGCGTCATCCACAGGCTGTGGACAAATATTTCGTCCACAGGTCTGTCCACGGCGTTGTCCACCGCCTCCCCACAGGTTCGCGCACCCTGTGCACAGGATCAGGTCTGTTCTCCACACCCTTGTCCACTGTTCGGCAACACACCAGCCCCTCTCACCGCCCCGAGTGAAAGCGGTCACACGGAAGTAGACGTTTGGGTTGTGGAGTACCGGGGGAAAGCTGGGGACACACCTGTGGAGTAATGGGGGTCCCCTGGGGACGGCCTGTGCAGAACTTTTCGTTCTCCACAGACACACGGGGTTGTCCACCGGTGTCACCCACAGGGTCGGTGGATAAAAAACGCGGTGTGACCTGCGAGAACAGGGTTATCCACCGTTTCCACAGGCCCTACTACTACCCCCATAGAGAGTGAGCCCGGTTTCGGTTTTCAAGCGGGTCCTGTGCACAACTCGTCGAGAGCCCGCCCCGACGCCTCGCTCCCGACTTGACCGCCGGCCGCACGGACTGTCGGCGCCGTACGTCAGACTGGTCCCCGGCATCGGTCGAGGCATCGACGAGCCGACGACGAAGGCCGGCAGACGAGCGAGCAACAGCAGGAGGCGGTTCCGGTGAAGATCCGGGTGGAGCGCGACGTACTCGCGGAGGCGGTGGCCTGGGCTGCCCGTAGCCTCCCGGCCCGGCCGCCGGTGCCCGTTCTCGCGGGCCTGCTGCTCAAGGCCGAGGACGGCACGCTGAGCCTCTCCGGCTTCGACTACGAGGTCTCGGCCCGCGTTTCCGTCGAGGCGGACGTCGAGGAGGACGGCACCGTCCTGGTCTCCGGCCGGCTGCTCGCCGACATCTGCCGCGCCCTCCCCAACCGCCCGGTGGAGATTTCCACAGACGGTGTACGGGCGACCGTGGTCTGCGGCTCCTCGCGCTTCACACTCCACACCCTGCCTGTGGAGGAATACCCGGCGCTGCCGCAGATGCCCACCGCCACCGGCACCGTGCCCGGCGAGGTCTTCGCCTCCGCCGCCAAGCAGGTGGCCACCGCCGCCGGCCGTGACGACACGCTGCCCGTGCTGACCGGTGTCCGCATCGAGATCGAGGGCGACCGCGTCACCCTGGCCTCCACCGACCGCTACCGCTTCGCGGTCCGCGAGTTCCTGTGGAAGCCGGAGAACCCGGACGCGTCGGCCGTGGCCCTGGTGCCCGCCAAGACGCTCCAGGAGATCGCCAACTCGCTGACCAGCGGTGACACCGTCACCCTGGCGCTGTCCGGCTCGGGCGCGGGCGAAGGCCTGATCGGTTTCGAGGGCGCCGGCCGCCGCACCACCACCCGGCTGCTCGAGGGCGACCTGCCCAAGTACCGGACGCTCTTCCCGACCGAGTTCAACTCCATCGCCGTGATCGAGACCGCGCCGTTCGTCGAGGCCGTCAAGCGCGTGGCCCTGGTGGCCGAGCGCAACACCCCCGTCCGCCTCAGCTTCGAGCAGGGGGTGCTGATCCTGGAGGCCGGCTCCTCCGACGACGCACAGGCTGTGGAAAGGGTCGACGCGCAGCTCGACGGCGACGACATCTCGATCGCCTTCAACCCGACCTTCCTGCTGGACGGCCTGAGCGCGATCGCCTCCCCGGTGGCCCAGCTGAGCTTCACCACGTCGACCAAGCCCGCGCTGCTCAGCGGCCGTCCGGCGGTCGACGCGGAAGCCGACGAGGCCTACAAGTACCTGATCATGCCGGTACGCCTCTCCGGCTGATTCTTCGCAGGTCAGGCCCGGTTTCGCGGTCAGCGAGACCGGGCCTGCGCACGTTGCGGGGACAGCAGCCGGCAGCGCGCGCCCCATGGGGCCGGGCGGCCCGGCCCGGCGTAGGCTCGGGGCCTGGGGCGTCCCCGGGATCCACGGACGCCCCGGCAAAGACGGCCACAACGCTTAAGGAACCACCTGATGGAGCTTGGTCTCGTCGGTCTCGGCAAGATGGGCGGCAACATGCGCGAGCGCATCCGCCGCGCAGGCCACACCGTCATCGGATACGACCGCAGCCCGGACCTCGCCGATGTCCACAGCCTGCGGGAACTTGTGGACAGCCTGCAGGCCCCCCGCGTCGTGTGGGTGATGGTCCCGGCGGGTGCGGCGACCCAGTCCACCGTCGACGAGCTCGCGGAACTGCTCTCGATCGGCGACATCGTCGTCGACGGCGGAAACTCCCGCTGGACCGACGACGAGAAGCACGCGGCGGAGCTGGCGGCCAAGGGCATCGGTTTCGTCGACTGCGGCGTCTCCGGCGGCGTGTGGGGCCTGGAGAACGGCTACGCCCTCATGTACGGCGGCGAGAAGGACCACGTCTCGCGGGTCCAGCCGATCTTCGACGCCCTCAAGCCCGAGGGTGACTTCGGCGCCGTACACGCCGGCAAGGTCGGCGCGGGCCACTTCGCGAAGATGGTCCACAACGGCATCGAGTACGCCATGATGCAGGCCTACGCCGAGGGCTGGGAGCTCCTGGAGAAGGTGGACTCGGTCACCGACGTCCGCGAGGTCTTCCGCTCCTGGCAGGAAGGCACCGTCATCCGCTCCTGGCTGCTGGACCTGGCCGTGAACGCCCTCGACCAGGACGAGCACCTGGAGCAGCTGCGCGGCTTCGCGCAGGACTCGGGCGAGGGCCGCTGGACGGTGGAGGCGGCGATCGACAACGCCGTTCCGCTGCCCGCGATCACCGCGTCGCTGTTCGCGCGGTTCGCCTCGCGGCAGGACGACTCCCCGCAGATGAAGATGATCGCCGCGCTGCGCAACCAGTTCGGCGGCCACGCGGTCGAGAAGAAGTAGCAGCTCACAGAGCTGCGAAGGATCACCAGCAGCACAGCACCACAGCGAGTAGTGGGAAGCCGGGGGAGGTCGGCGCCGTATGCATGTTTCGCATCTCTCATTGGCCGACTTCCGCTCGTACGCCCGGGCCGAGGTTCCCCTCGACCCGGGCGTCACCGCTTTCGTGGGGCCCAACGGCCAGGGGAAGACCAACCTCGTCGAGGCGATCGGCTACCTCGCGACGCTGGGCAGCCACCGGGTCTCCGCCGACGGCCCGCTCGTACGGATGGGCGCGGACCGGGCGATCATCCGCGCGGCCGTCACCCAGGGCGAGCGCCAGCAGCTGGTGGAGCTGGAGCTGAACCCGGGGCGGGCGAACCGGGCCCGGATCAACCGGTCCTCGCAGGTCAGGCCGCGGGACGTGCTGGGGATCGTCCGCACGGTGCTGTTCGCGCCGGAGGACCTGGCCCTGGTCAAGGGCGACCCCGGGGAGCGCCGGAAGTTCCTGGACGAGCTCGTCACCGCGCGCTCGCCGCGGATGGCGGCGGTCCGCTCCGACTACGAGCGGGTGCTCAAGCAGCGCAACACCCTGCTGAAGTCCGCGGCGATGGCGCGCAGGCACGGCGGCCGCTCGATGGACATGTCCACCCTCGACGTGTGGGACCAGCACCTCGCGCGCGCGGGCGCGGAACTCCTCGCGCAGCGGCTGGATCTGATCGCGACGCTGCTGCCGCTCGCGGACAAGGCGTACGAGCAGCTCGCGCCCGGCGGCGGCCCCCTGGGGCTGGCGTACAAGTCCTCGGCCGGCGAACCGGTGGACAGCGGCACCGCGCGCACCCGCGAGGCGCTCTACGAGGTGCTGCTGGCCGCGCTCGCGGACGTCCGCAAGCAGGAGATCGAGCGCGGAGTGACCCTGGTGGGCCCGCACCGCGACGACGTGCTGCTGCGGCTCGGGGAGCTGCCCGCGAAGGGGTACGCGAGCCACGGTGAGTCCTGGTCGTTCGCGCTGGCGCTGCGGCTGGCCTCGTACGAGCTGCTGCGCTCGGAGGGCAGCGAGCCGGTGCTGATCCTGGACGACGTCTTCGCGGAACTGGACGCGCGGCGCCGGGAGCGGCTGGCGGAGCTGGTGGCGCCGGGCGAACAGGTGCTGGTGACGGCGGCGGTGGACGACGACGTCCCGGAGGTGCTGGCGGGAACGCGGTTCGGGGTGTCCGGCGGTGAGGTGACCCGGCTGTGAGCGACCAGGGCAAGAACCCGCAGGAGGGCCGCAAGGTCCCGGAGGTTTCCGGGGTGGACCTCGCCCGCCAGGCCCTCGCGGCAGCGCGGGAGCAGGCGCGGGCCCGGGGCAACGCGGCCGGCGCGAAGAAGGGCCGGCAGCCGGGGCTGCGCTCGGGGGCCCGCGCGGACGGCCGGGACCCGATGCCGCTGATGGCGGCGCTGGACCGGCTGCGGACCGAACGCGGCTGGGAGATGCCGATGGCGGTGGCGGGCGTGATGGAGCGCTGGCCGGAGATCGTCGGCCCGGAGATCGCGGCGCACTGTGAACCGGAGCGGTACGAGGAGCGTGAGCTTGTCGTGCGGTGCGATTCCTCGGCGTGGGCGGCGCAGCTGAAGCTGCTGGCGCCGCAGCTGGTGGCGCGGCTGAACGCGGACCTGGGGCAGGGGACGGTGCGGATGATCAAGGTGCGGGGGCCGGGTGGGCGGCCGAAGGGGTACGGGCCGTGGCGGGCGCCGGGCAGTAAGGGGCCGGGGGACACCTACGGCTGACGGTCCCCCTGCGGGGCTGCCCGTGCGATGGACACAGCCCGCTCCGCGGGACCCGGGGCTGCGCCCCGGACCCCCCGCCTCAAAAGCGGGCGGGGCTGTTCCGGGTGGCGTCCCTCACGGTAGCCGGAGGTTGACAGGTCGAAGCGCTGGGTGCCCGTGTGAGCCTCTTTGAGCCCCTTCCCGGATGTGGGGAGTCGGAGAGAGGAGGTTCAGGGCGGCACATGCGGACTCAGGTACCGGCAAACCCCCATTCATGTCCGTGGTACCGGTAGACTGAAGCGAATCCCGCCCGCTTGCGGGATCTCGCTGATACACGCTGACAACGCAGATCGACGCAGCCGCTCCTGCTTGCATGCCTGCTGGCCCGGAGTACGGCCTGTGCTGTGCCAGAAAGGGCGCTTCGTGGCCGATTCCGGCAACCCCAACGACAACCAGTCCACAGCCGGCGGGAACGGCGAGGTAACCGCCTCGTACGACGCCAGTGCGATCCAGGTCCTCGAGGGCCTGGACGCGGTCCGCAAGCGGCCAGGCATGTACATCGGCTCGACCGGTGAGCGCGGGCTCCACCACCTCGTGTACGAGGTCGTGGACAACTCGGTCGACGAGGCCCTGGCCGGGCACGCGGACACCATCGACGTGACGATCCTCGCCGACGGCGGTGTCCGGGTCATCGACAACGGCCGAGGCATCCCGGTCGGCATCGTGCCGTCCGAGGGGAAGCCGGCCGTCGAGGTCGTCCTGACGGTCCTGCACGCGGGCGGCAAGTTCGGTGGTGGCGGCTACGCCGTCTCCGGCGGTCTGCACGGCGTCGGTGTGTCCGTCGTGAACGCCCTGTCGACCAAGGTCGCGGTCGAGGTCAAGACGGACGGTCACCGCTGGACCCAGGACTACAAGCTGGGTGTTCCGACGGCCCCGCTGGCCAAGAACGAGGAGATCGAGGAGACCGGCACCTCGGTCACCTTCTGGGCCGACGGCGACATCTTCGAGACGACCGAGTACTCCTTCGAGACGCTGTCGCGGCGCTTCCAGGAGATGGCCTTCCTCAACAAGGGCCTCACCCTGACGCTGACCGACGAGCGCGAGTCGGCGAAGGCCACGGTCGGCGCCGACGACCCCGACGCGGACACGGCCGAGCCCAGCGCGCGCACGGTCAAGTACTACTACGAGGGCGGCATCGTCGACTTCGTGAAGTACCTGAACTCCCGCAAGGGCGAGCTCATCCACCCGACCGTCATCGACGTCGAGGCCGAGGACAAGGAGCGCATGCTCTCGGTCGAGATCGCGATGCAGTGGAACTCGCAGTACACCGAGGGCGTCTACTCCTTCGCGAACACGATCCACACGCACGAGGGCGGTACGCACGAGGAGGGCTTCCGTGCGGCGCTGACGGGTCTCGTCAACCGCTACGCGCGCGAGAAGAAGCTGCTGCGCGAGAAGGACGACAACCTCGCCGGCGAGGACATCCGCGAGGGTCTGACGGCGATCATCTCGGTCAAGCTGGGCGAGCCCCAGTTCGAGGGCCAGACGAAGACCAAGCTGGGCAACACCGAGGCCAAGACCTTCGTGCAGAAGGTCGTCCACGAGCACCTGAACGACTGGTTCGACCGCAACCCGGTCGAGGCCGCGGACATCATCCGCAAGTCGATCCAGGCGGCCACCGCGCGCGTCGCGGCCCGCAAGGCCCGTGACCTCACCCGCCGCAAGGGCCTGCTGGAGAGCGCCTCGCTGCCGGGCAAGCTGTCCGACTGCCAGTCGAACGACCCGACCAAGTGCGAGATCTTCATCGTCGAGGGTGACTCGGCCGGCGGCTCCGCGAAGTCCGGCCGCAACCCGATGTACCAGGCCATCCTGCCGATCCGCGGCAAGATCCTGAACGTCGAGAAGGCCCGGATCGACAAGATCCTCCAGAACACCGAGGTCCAGGCGCTGATCAGTGCCTTCGGTACCGGTGTGCACGAGGACTTCGACATCGAGAAGCTCCGCTATCACAAGATCATCCTGATGGCGGACGCCGACGTCGACGGCCAGCACATCAACACCCTGCTGCTGACCTTCCTCTTCCGCTTCATGCGCCCGCTGGTCGAGGCCGGTCACGTGTACCTGTCGCGCCCGCCGCTCTACAAGATCAAGTGGGGCCGGGACGACTTCGAGTACGCGTACTCGGACCGCGAGCGCGACGCCCTCGTCGAACTGGGCAAGCAGAACGGCAAGCGGATCAAGGAAGACTCGATCCAGCGCTTCAAGGGTCTGGGCGAGATGAACGCCGAGGAGCTGCGCGTCACCACCATGGACGTCGACCACCGCGTGCTCGGCCAGGTCACCCTGGACGACGCGGCCCAGGCCGATGACCTGTTCTCGGTGCTGATGGGCGAGGACGTCGAGGCCCGGCGCTCCTTCATCCAGCGCAACGCCAAGGACGTTCGGTTCCTCGACATCTGAGTCGGCCTCCGCTGACCGCCTGAAAGGACTTCTGACCAGCAATGGCCGACGAAACCACCCCCACCGCAGAGAACGCCGAGAACGCCGCGGAGGAGCAGCCCGTGCTGCGCATCGAGCCCGTCGGGCTCGAGACGGAGATGCAGCGCTCCTACCTCGACTACGCGATGTCCGTCATCGTCTCGCGGGCCCTGCCGGACGTGCGCGACGGCCTCAAGCCGGTGCACCGCCGCGTGCTGTACGCGATGTACGACGGCGGCTACCGGCCCGAGAAGGGCTTCTACAAGTGCGCCCGCGTCGTCGGCGACGTCATGGGTACGTACCACCCGCACGGTGACAGCTCTATCTACGACGCCCTGGTCCGCCTGGCCCAGCCGTGGTCGATGCGCATGCCGCTGGTGGACAGCAACGGCAACTTCGGCTCGCCGGGCAACGACCCGGCGGCCGCGATGCGCTACACCGAGTGCAAGCTGATGCCGCAGGCCATGGAGATGCTCCGGGACATCGACGAGGAGACCGTCGACTTCCAGGACAACTACGACGGCCGCAACCAGGAGCCGACGGTCCTGCCGGCGCGCTTCCCGAACCTGCTGGTCAACGGCAGCGCCGGCATCGCGGTCGGCATGGCGACCAACATCCCGCCGCACAACCTGCGCGAGGTCGCGGCCGGTGCCCAGTGGGCGCTGGAGCACCCGGAGGCCTCGCACGAGGAGCTCCAGGACGCGCTCATCGAGCGGATCAAGGGCCCGGACTTCCCCTCGGGCGCCCTGGTCGTGGGCCGCAAGGGCATCGAGGAGGCGTACCGGACCGGTCGCGGCTCCATCACGATGCGCGCGGTGGTGGAGGTCGAGGAGATCCAGAACCGCCAGTGCCTGGTGGTCACGGAGCTCCCCTACCAGACCAACCCCGACAACCTCGCGCAGAAGATCGCGGACCTGGTGAAGGACGGCAAGGTCGGCGGCATCGCCGACGTCCGTGACGAGACCTCGTCGCGGACCGGCCAGCGCCTGGTGATCGTCCTGAAGCGGGACGCCGTCGCCAAGGTCGTGCTGAACAACCTCTACAAGCACACCGATCTG
Organism: Streptomyces sp. NPDC029164; assembly: GCF_055563995.1. NCBI lineage: Bacteria > Bacillati > Actinomycetota > Actinomycetes > Kitasatosporales > Streptomycetaceae > Streptomyces > Streptomyces sp. NPDC029164. The sequence goes on from NZ_JBVHWW010000002.1 coordinate 129,474, forward strand.
CAGACGAACTTCGGCGCGAACATGTTGGCGCTGGTGGACGGCGTGCCGCGCACGCTGTCGATCGACGCCTTCATCCGCCACTGGGTGACGCACCAGATCGAGGTCATCGTCCGGCGCACGAAGTTCCGCCTGCGCAAGGCGGAGGAGCGCGCGCACATCCTGCGCGGTCTGCTCAAGGCGCTGGACGCGATCGACGAGGTCATCGCGCTGATCCGGCGCAGCAACACGGTCGAGATCGCGCGCGAGGGCCTGATGGGCCTCCTGGAGATCGACGAGATCCAGGCGAACGCGATCCTGGAGATGCAGCTCCGCCGCCTCGCGGCACTGGAGCGGCAGAAGATCGTCGCCGAGCACGACGAGCTCCAGGCCAAGATCAACGAGTACAACGCGATCCTGGCCTCCGAGGAGCGCCAGCGCACGATCGTCAGCGAGGAACTGGCCGCGATCGTCGAGAAGTTCGGCGACGACAGGCGTTCCAAGCTGGTGCCCTTCGACGGTGACATGTCCATCGAGGACCTGATCGCCGAAGAGGACATCGTCGTCACCATCACGCACGGCGGCTACGTCAAGCGCACCAAGACCGAGGACTACCGCTCCCAGAAGCGCGGCGGCAAGGGCGTGCGCGGCACGAAGCTGAAGCAGGACGACCTGGTCGACCACTTCTTCGTCTCCACCACGCACCACTGGCTGCTGTTCTTCACGAACAAGGGCCGCGTCTACCGGTCCAAGGCGTACGAGCTCCCGGACGCCGGCCGTGACGCCCGCGGGCAGCACGTGGCGAACCTGCTGGCCTTCCAGCCGGACGAGAAGATCGCGCAGATCCTCGCCATCCGCGACTACGAGGCGGCGCCCTACCTGATCCTGGCCACCAAGGGCGGCCTGGTGAAGAAGACGGCGCTCAAGGACTACGACTCGCCCCGTTCGGGTGGTGTGATCGCCATCAACCTCCGGGAGACCGAGGACGGCAGCGATGACGAGCTGATCGGCGCGGAGCTGGTGTCCTCCGAGGACGACCTGCTGCTGATCAGCAAGAAGGCGCAGTCGATCCGCTTCACGGCGACCGACGACGCGCTGCGCCCGATGGGCCGCGCGACCTCGGGCGTGAAGGGCATGAGTTTCCGCGGAGGTGACGAACTGCTCTCCATGAGCGTTGTGAGGCCGGGTACGTTCGTCTTCACCGCGACCGACGGCGGCTACGCCAAGCGGACGCCGGTGGACGAGTACCGCGTCCAGGGTCGTGGCGGTCTGGGCATCAAGGCCGCGAAGATCGTGGAGGACCGCGGGTCGCTCGTAGGGGCGCTCGTGGTGGACGAAACGGACGAGATTCTCGCCATCACGCTCGGCGGTGGTGTGATTCGTACGCGCGTCAACGAAGTCAGGGAGACCGGCCGTGACACCATGGGCGTCCAGCTGATCAACCTGGGCAAGCGCGATGCCGTGGTCGGCATCGCCCGGAACGCCGAGGCCGGTCAGGAAGCTGACGAGGTCGAGGCCGACGAGAACGAGACCGAGGTGGCCGACGGACAGGCCGCCGAGGCCGCCGAGGGCACGCAGCCTTCGGCCGGGGAGCACGAGGAGTAAGTCGTGAGTGGAGCCACGGGCGCCGGACCGGCCAAGACTGGGGCGAACGGTGCCCGTGGCCCCGCCGCGGACTCCCAGGGTGGCGACGCCACCGCCGAGGGCAGGGGGATCGCCGTGACGGACACCCGAGGGCCGCAGCCGACGGCCGGCGCGGAAGCCGGCCAGGACCGGTCCGCGCCGCCGCCGTACCAGCCGCCGCAGGCCTACACGGCGCCCCCGGGCCCGGGCGCGCCGCGGGCGAACGGGGGAGCCGCCGCGCAGCGCAAGCCGCGTACGGCGGTCCGTACGGCGCCCAGGACGCGCAAGGCGCGGCTGCGGGTGGCCAAGGCCGACCCCTGGTCGGTGATGAAGGTCAGCTTCCTGCTGTCGATCGCGCTCGGCATCTGCACGATCGTGGCGGCGGCGGTGCTGTGGATGGTCATGGACGCGATGGGCGTCTTCTCGACCGTCGGCGGCACGATCAGCGAGGCGACCGGCTCGAACGAGAGCAACGGCTTCGACCTCCAGTCGTTCCTGTCGCTGCCGCGCGTGCTGACCTTCACGTCGGTGATCGCGGTGATCGACGTGGTGCTGGCGACGGCACTGGCGACGCTGGGCGCTTTCATCTACAACCTGTCGGCGGGCTTCGTCGGCGGTGTGGAGCTGACCCTCGCCGAGGACGAGTAGGGCCTTCGCCGAAGCGCCTGCAAGGGGTCGGATGACCTGCGCAGACGCCCCGTCGGAACGGATTTTGGCCTGACCGGGTCTGTGCGCTAATCTTCAGGAGTCAGCGCGCAGCGCGGATGGGGCTATAGCTCAGTTGGTTAGAGCGCATCCCTGATAAGGATGAGGCCACAGGTTCAAATCCTGTTAGCCCCACAGTGTCGAAGACCCCCAGGCCAAGGCCTGGGGGTCTTTGTCGTGGGGCCAGTTGCTGGGTCGGCAGGTCACCGATCGGTATCGGTCGGTGTGTATTGTTGGCTGCCAGAAGTCCCCTACGTCAACGAAAGACGAGGTCGCGCGGTGAAGAAGCTGCTCCTGGTCGCACTGGCCGCCATCGGCGGGCTCCTCGTGTACCGCCAGATCCAGGCGGACCGCGCCGAGCAGGACCTGTGGACGGAGGCAACCGACTCCGTGCCTTCTGGTTCCGGTGTGTGAGACCCAAGGCTGATCCCATGAAGCCCCGGCTGCCGCTGCGGCCGGGGCTTTGTGCTGTTCTGTGACGAAAACTTACGTTATGCAAAGATTTGGCTTGCGCTAGCAAACTCGGGGTGGACGTGATGGGTCGGGTGCGGACGACGGTGCGGCTGGGAGCCGTGGTGGGGGCGGCGGCCCTGGGCCTGACGGCCGGTCTGCCGGCGGCCGCCCGCGCCGAGGGGACGCAGCCGCAGCCGGTGCCGACGTACCGGGCCGCGGAGGGCGCCAGGGCGGTCGAGGGCAAGCCCTCCACCGCGGACGCCCCGCAGATCGAGCCCGGCAGCGTCTACAAGGACACGCTCGGCCCCGGGGAGCGCGTGTACCGGCTCGTCCTGGACAAGGACGACTCGAACGTCTACGTCTCCGCCGTGGTCCGGCCCGCGGCGGGCGCGAAGGTGTCCGGCGGCGACGGCATCGACGTGGAGATCATGACCACCGCCGGGAGCTCCTGCCGGGACAGCGTCGGCCGGGCGAACTTCGGCTACGACCCCTACCCCATCGGCGCGGCCGGCGTCCGGTGGGGCGGGGAGGACGAGGACTGCGCGCCCGCCGGCGTCTACTACGCCAAGATCACCCGTACGTCGGCCAAGGGCTACGACCAGAGCCCCTGGCCGCTGGAGATCAAGGTCCAGCGGGAACCGGGGCGCGGTGCGGGCGCCCCCACCACCGCGCCCAGCGGCTGGCCCTCCGGGGCCCCCGCCCTGCCCGGCACCGAGGCGGTGGGCCGCACCGGGGGCACCGGCTTCAACGACGCGCGCGCCCTCGGCGCCGGCGTGTGGCGCGACGAGATGCGGCCCGGCCAGACCCGCTACTACCGGGTCCCGCTGGACTGGGGACAGCAGCTGGGGGTCGGCGCCGAACTGGCCGCCGCCCGGATGACCAAGACCTACGGCTCCGCCTCGGGCGGGCTCACCGTCGCGCTCTACAGCCCGTACCGGGGCCTGATCTCCGACAAGGACGTCTCGTACGACGGCAAGCAGGCCGGGATCACCCTGGGGAAGACCCCTCCCGTCGTCTACGAGAACCGCTTCGCCGGCGACCGGACCGTGCGGTCCGTGGCCGTCGCGGGCTGGTACTACGTCGCGGTGACGATGGGCTCGAAGGTCGCCGACTTCACCGAGGACGCGGTGCCCGTGCCGCTGACCCTGCGGCTGGAGATCGGCGGCACCCCGGCCAAGGCGCCCGCGTACACGGGGAGTTTGGCCGCGGGCGGCTTCGGGGTGGGCGAGGAGGACCGGACCGCCGCCGAGGAGGGGCTGACCGCGCCGGAGGCCGCGCAGGCCGCCGACAGGCGTTCCGTGATGCGGGTCGTGGCCGGGGCCGGCTTCGGCACCGGGACCGCGCTGCTGCTCGTACTCGGCGGCTGGATGCTGCTCGGGCGGCGGAGGCGCGGTCCTACATCTGTGTGAGGGCCCAGACGCCGACGGCGAAGCAGAGCAGCGCCGCGGCGAGGAGCGAGGCCACGGCCCTGGCCGGGGGCGGGGCGAGGCCGCCGGCCGCCCGGACGGGCGGGGCGTCGGAGGCGAGCGTCGTCGGCACGGTCGCCGGTGAGGGCGGCGGCAGGTGGAAGCTGCCCGTCTCGGAGGGCCCGTACGCCGCCACCTGGGCCGGGACGGCCGGGTACGGGGTCGTCGGCGAGGCGGGAGCGGGGGCGGGAGGGGGAGCGGGAGCGGGAGCGGTCGCGGCCGTGGGCGCCGCCGTCGCCGCCGTACCGCGCGGATCGGTACGGACGGGATCCGCGGCCGCCGTCACGGAGGCCGGCGCGCCGAGCGGTACCACCCCGGCGGTGGGCGCCTGCGGGGTCACCGCGGCCGTGGCCACCGGCCCCTGCGGGCCGAAACCGGGCGGGAGCGGGCCGAGTTGGTCGAACACCTCCACCGGATCCTCGTCCGGGGCGGGCGGCGGCAGCAGCTCCACGGCCTCGGCAAGGGCCTTGCGCGCCCCTGTGGCCGTACGGAACCGGCTCTGGGGGTCCGGCTGCAGGAGACCGGCGAGGACGTCCCACAGCGGGGCGGGAACGCCCTCCGGGGCGCCCGGGGTGCCATGGGCCAGGAAGTGCTCCACGAGGCCCTGGGAGTCGGGCTTGGAGCCCTGGAGGAGGTACAGGGCGACCAGCCCGACGGCGAAGAGGTCGGCGGGGAAGTCGGGCTCGGCGCCCAGCAGTTGCTCGGGGGCGAAATAGCCCGGGGTGCCGACCACGTAGTTGGTCTCGGTCAGCCGGGGCTCGCCCTTGCGCATGGAGATGCCGAAGTCGGACAGCCGAAGGTGCGGCCGCCCGGTTCCGGTGGCCTCCATCAGGATGTTGGCCGGTTTGATGTCGCGGTGGACCACGCCTTCCGCGTGCACCGCGGCCAGCCCCGACAGGAGCTGGTCGAGCAGCAGGCACACGAAGCGGGGCGGCAGCGGGCCGTAGTCCCCGATCACGTGGCCGAGGGAGCCGCCGCCGACCAGGTCCATGGTGAAGAGGACCTTGTCGTCGTCGGCCGCCCAGCTGGCGGGAGCGAGCACGTGCGGGTGGTCGATCCGCAGGGCCTGTTCCCGCACGAAGCGCAGGAGGGTGTGGGCGTCGCTCTGCAGGAGGACCTTCGCGGCGACGTAGCGGCGACGGCGGTGGTCCCAGGCCCGCCACACGGCACCCGCGCCACCGCGCCCGATCGGATCGATCAGCTCGTACCGACCGGCGAAGATCTCACCCATCGCTGCGCCCGTCCCCCGTCACCGTCGTCCGCCCCCGTGCCGTCAGTTCTGGTGGGCCTCGTAGTGCGCGACCGCGTCGGCGGTGCGGCCCGCGCCGTACACACGGAGGAACTCTGCCAGTTCCGGGTGGCTGGGGGCGAGGGTGTTCGCCGCGTCGATGATGTCGCCGGCCGCGGAGACCGAGCGCAGCAGCGACTGGATCTCGCGGACGACCCGCTTGACCGTGGGTGCGCCGGAGCTGATGGTGGTCTGGCCGCTGTTGCTCAGGACGGATCCTCCCTGGGTCTTCTTGATCTCGTCCATCCGGTCGGTGGCCTCCCCGGCGCTGACGCTGCCGTCGGCCACCTGGCCGGCGAGATCCTGGAGGGCCTGGACGCGCTGCACCACGGCCGGGTTCCCGATCTTGGCACGCTGGCCGCTCATCAGCTGGGACAGCATGGGCGCCGACAGACCGAGCACGGCAGCGAGGCGGGCCTGGTTCAAGCCGAGGTCATCTATGAGCCGGCGGAAGAGCGCTCCCAGAGGCTCCCCGTACCAACTGCGCTGAAGCTCTCTGGCTCTGGCCGTGGCCTCTTGCTGTACTGCGTCCACTCTCACTACTCCCCTTCGCTGGTGCGAACCTCGCGAGCATCTTACGGAGAGTGGTCGCACGACGGGAGTCCCTATCATTTTGCGAGATGAGGGGGTACACCCGGTACTCTGTTCTGCGGAACGACCCCCTTCTCGCGTGGGACGGGTGCGTCCAGTTTCACGGGGCCTTAGCTCAGTTGGTAGAGCGCTGCCTTTGCAAGGCAGATGTCAGGAGTTCGAATCTCCTAGGCTCCACCTCATCAAAGGTCCCCTGACCTGCGGAAACGCTGGTCAGGGGGCCTTTTTGCGTTCCCGGTGGAGGCGCTGCGGACGGGCCCGGCGGCGGTGGTGCGCAGCGTTCCGCAACTGTTCGCACGGAGCCGGTGTTTCTACCCCACGACGACCGTGACGAACGAAGGAGTCGCGCCATGCCGACCACAAGCCCTGCCACCGGTGTCGCCACGGTGGCGTTCCACGCCACGCGCGTGGGGTCACTCGTGCTGGCCGCCACGGACGACGCGCTCGTCCTGTGCTGCTACGGCACGGCGGAGACCGCGGTGGAGCGGCTGGGCCGGGCCGGACTGGAGCCGGTGGAGCCGGGGGAGGCGGGGGCGCCGGGGCTCAAGGTGCTGGACGAGTCCCGGGTGCAGATCGACGAGTACCTGAGCGGCGCGCGCCGCGCATTCACCGTTCCGGTGGACCTGCGGCTGGCCACCCCGTTCAGCCGGCGTACCAATCTGCTGCTCCCCGAGTTCGTCCCGTACGGGCGGACCGCGACCTACGGGCAGCTGGCCGAGGCGCTCGACCGGCCCCGGGCCGCCCGCGCCGTGGGCACCGCGCTGGGCACGAATCCGCTGTGCGTGGTGCTGCCCTGCCACCGGATCATCGGCTCCACGGGGAGCCTCAGCGGGTACGCGGGAGGGCCGGAGGCCAAGCGCGATCTGCTCGCCCTCGAGGCGGCCGGGGTACCGTCCGCGCACTGACCCTCTCTCTGCCCCGCCCCTCCCCGCCCCTCCCTGCTACGGAAGGCAGAGCACGTGAGCGTTTACGAGCCCCCGCAGCTTCCGGGCTTCGGCCCGCCCGGTCCGGACTTCGCCCCGTACCCGCCGCAGGGCGCCCCGGTGACGGGTGACGCTCCGCCACTGGGGAACCTCGACTGGCGGGCACTGGCCGCCGAACTGGACGAGGAGGGGGTGGCGTTGACCCCGCCGCTGCTGACGGCCGGGCAGTGCGCGGACCTCCGGGAGCTCTTCGACGATCCGTCCGCGTTCCGCAGCACCGTGACGATGGCGCGGCACCGCTTCGGGGAGGGCCTCTACCGCTACTTCTCGCACCCGTTGCCCGAGCTCGTCCAGAACCTGCGGGAGCAGCTGTACCCGCCGCTCGCCCGGATCGCCAATGACTGGGCGCGGCGCCTGGGGCAGCCGGCCTTCGCCCCCGGGTTCGACGGACTGATCGCGGCGTGCGCGGCTGCCGGACAGCACCGTCCGACGCCGCTGCTGCTCCGGTACGAGCGGGGCGGCTACAACTGCCTGCACCAGGACGTCTACGGGGACCTGACCTTCCCGCTCCAGGTGGCGATCATGCTCGACCGCCCGGACGAGGACTTCACCGGCGGCGAGAGCGTGTTCGTCGAGCAGCGCCCGCGCGCCCAGTCCCGTCCGCTCGTCAGGAGGCCCGGACAGGGCCAGGGGATGATCTTCGCGGTCAGCCACCGCCCGGTGCGCTCGGTGCGCGGCTGGAGCCGGGTGACCCTGAGGCACGGGGTGAGTTCCGTGACCAGTGGGCAGCGTCACGTGCTCGGCGTCATCTTCCACGACGCCCGCTAGGGGCCGGATCAACCGGCGCCGGGACCCGGTTTCTGCCGCCTGCTTCCAGTGAACCGGCAGCACTGGCACGTTCGCAGGTCAACCCCTGCCCACCGGGCATCAATGCCTGGCAGAACCGCCGGTACGGCTGGAGGATCGCTGGAGTTTCGCACCACCGCCCTTCCGTACGGTCGACCTTGCGACGGCGCGGGGATCTTGCCGCCCGCTCGTGCACCACGGTTGATCGGGCGGTTCAACGGGAGGAGCGATCATGCAGCAGGTCAAGGGCGCGGAGGGCGCGACAACGAGGCAGGACCCCGGACCGGACGGTCCGGGTCCGGCGCCCACCAGCTCGCAGCACCGCCTGATCACGGCCTCGCTGCAGACGCTGGCGCAGCAGATGAACGAGATCGCCGAGCAGGCGTCCGCGCTGCTCACGACCCCGGCCGGCGGCGCGGCCACCGACTCCGAGGTGTTCGGGCGGATCGCCCGCAGAACCGTTCCCCGCTGGCACTTCGCGATGCTGAACGACGCCGGGCGCAACGAGGCCCTCGTCGGCGCGCTGGAGCGGGGCATACCGGCCGGGGCGACCGTCCTGGACATCGGCTCGGGGAGCGGGCTGCTGGCCATGGCCGCGGCGCGGGCCGGCGCGGGGCGCGTGATCACCTGCGAGATGAACCCGATGCTCGCGGAAGTCGCCCGGCAGGTCGTCGACGCCCACGGGTTCAGCGAGGTGATCACGGTGATCGGGAAGCCCTCCAACCTGCTGGAGATCGGCCCCGACCTCGACGGTCCGGTGGACGTGCTGATCTCGGAGATCGTCGACTGCGGTCTCATCGGCGAGGGACTCCTGCCGTCGATCCGCCACGCGCGCCGGCACCTGCTGAAACCCGACGGCATCATGCTCCCGTCCGCGGGCCGGCTCTACGGCCGGCTCGTCAGCAGTGAGGACATCCTGCGGCTCAACCAGGTGACGACGGCCGAGGGTTTCGACGTCTCGCTCATGAACGTGCTGGCCACCCGCGGTCACCTCCCGGTGCGGCTCAACACCTGGCCCCACCGGTTCCTGTCCGATGCCGCCGAGGTGCTGGCGTTCGACCTGGCCGAGGACACCCTGGAGCCGGGCGAGCGGCCGGTCGACCTCGTCGCGCGCGCCGACGGGGAGGCACACGCCCTGGTCGTCTGGTTCGAACTGGACATGGGGCACGGCACCACGCTGTGCAACTCCCCGGAGAACACCCGCTCGCACTGGATGCAGGGGTGGGTCCCCCTGGAGAAGCCGGTGCCGGTGAAGACGGGTGAGACGGTCCCCCTCCGCCTGCGCTGGAGCGACTTCTCCCTCAGCGCGCACATCTGACCCACCGGCCCGCCCACCAGGCACACGGCCGCACGTCTTGCGATCCGGACCAAGGAGCACGCAATGAGTCACGTACCCGAGCACATCCCGTTCGAGCTCAGCGGCGCCGCCCTGCGCGACGCCATCGTGCAGTACGCCACGAATCCGATCTTCCTCGACAACACGGACTGGCAGAACCACGACAATCCGTACCGGCGCCAGCTGCGGCCGCAGGTGCTGCCGCACCTCGACTTCGACAAGGTGCCGGGCCGGGAGAACATCCTCGATTACACGAGCCTGGCCGTGCAGCGCCTGCTCACCTCCATATACGAGGCCGACCTGGTGTTCTTCCCGAAGTCCGGGCTCAAGGGCAAGGAAGAGGACTTCCGGGCGTTCTACAGCCCGGCCAACCGCGCGCTCGGCGAGCGGGTCCGCCCCGCCCTGGAGCGGTACGCCTTCGGCTTCCTCGACGACGAGGTCGAGACCTCGGGGAAGTGGACCAAGGCCAGCCTCGACAGCTACCTGGACTCGCTCGACATGGACGGCGGCGAGGAGCGGACGCCCGTCGAGGAGGCCATCACCGGGTCGAGCGACCCCGAGCGGGCGGCGCGGATGTGGCTGGTGCAGTTCGCCGCCGACTTCCTCTCCGAGGCGTCGCCGATGATCCGCAACGTGCTCGGCTACTACGGTCCCGTCCAGTCCGAGTGGTTCAAGGTCGTCATCGACGAGTACGGCTACGGCGTGCACGACACCAAGCACAGCACGCTGTTCGAGCGGACGCTGGAGTCCGCCGGCCTCCGGGCCGACCTCCACCGGTACTGGCAGTACTACCTCAACAGCAGCCTGCTGCTGAACAATTACTTCCACTACCTCGGCAAGAACCACGAGCTGTTCTTCCGCTACGTGGGCGCGCTGTTCTACACGGAGAGCTCACTGGTCGACTTCTGCCGGCGCGCCGACCGGCTGCTGCACGGGGTCTTCGGCGACTCCGTCGACACCACGTACTTCACCGAGCACGTCCACATCGACCAGCACCACGGCCGCATGGCGCGCGAGAAGATCATCGCGCCGCTGATCGAGGCCCACGGTGAGGGGATCATCCCCGAGATCGTCCGGGGCATCGAGGAGTACCGCGTCCTCCTGGAGGTCGCCGACCAGGACTTCTGCGCACAGATCGGCTGGATGGACGACCAGCCGGAGCTCAAGAAGCTGCACGGTCCCGTCTACGAGGCCATCCGGGAGGGAAGGGTGGAGGCGCCGGTGGCTCACCTGGTCGAGCCCTTCAACGAGCTGTCGAACACCCACTGCCATGAGGGCGACGAGCTCTGCCACATCGTCTCGGGCACCATGCGCTTCGAGAGCGGGCTGGGCTCCTCGCTGACCCTGGAGGCCGGTGAGGGCGTGGTCATCCGGCGCAACCGGCTGCACGGTGCCGACATCCTGTCCGAGGAGTGCGTCTACGAGATCCACTCGGTGGGGGACTACCGCAAATGCCTGTAGTGACCTTCCCCGTCGCCGGGCGGGACAACTGTGTGGTCGTCGCGGGCACGTCGTACGTGTACGCGACGGTCGACGGCCGGGGCTTCGTGATGAACGCCGAGTGCCCGCACCGCGGCGGTCCGCTGCACCTGGCCGGCGTGACGCCGGACGCCTCCCGGATCGTCTGCCCCTGGCACGACCGGAAGACGTCCGCGGCGCGGCTGCGCGCCGAGATCCCGGCGGTCCGGGCCGGCGGCCGGGTCACCGCGGTCTTCCCCGACCGCCGGCCGGCCGTGCGGCCGGCGGTATCCGGCCGGCCGTGCGGTGTCACAAGCCGGGAGTACCGGCCGCTGTCGCCCGAACTCGCCCGCCCCGGCGCGGCCGTCTGACCCCCTTCCGGCCAAGCCCGCGGGAGGCTGCAACGCCCTGGGCCGGGCCGGTGTTCTACAGGTGATGGCGGGTGGGGTGCCGGGCCGTGAGGGGCACCGCACCGCACCCGCCGGACGCATGACGACGAACGAGGAGAGTGGACCATGGCGTGGGACGGGGAGAAGCCCCTTCTGCTGTTGATCGGGAGCAGTGGCCGGCGCAGCAGGGAGTTCATCCTGCGGACGGTGAGCCGGCGCTACGCGTTATGGCTCCTCCAGCCCGCACCGGTGAGCTGGGAGGACCCGTACGTGGCGGGCAGCACGGTCGTCGACAACACCGACCCGCACGCCTTGGTCGAGGCGGCCCGGCAGGTGGCCGCCGCGCACGAGGTGGCCGGGGTGTTCTGCTACGACGAGGGACTGGTCACGCCCGCCGCCCACGTGGCGCGGGCGCTCGGGCTGCCGGGCAACTCCCCCGAGGCGGTGACCGCCTGCCGGGACAAGAACGCCACCCGGATCGCGCTGGACGAGGCCCGGGTCCCGCAGCCGGTCTCGATCGGTGTCCGCTCGCTGAGCGAGGCGCGGGCCGCGGCGGAGAAGATCGGCTTCCCCGTCGTGGTGAAGCCGCGCGGCCTGGCCGGCGGGATGGGCGTGCGCAGGGCGGACGGACCCGAGGACATGGAGAACGCCTACCGGGCGGCCTCCGGCGCCTCCTACCCCGGAGTGCCGGTCTTCGACGTGTCGGTCCTGGTGGAGGAGTACGCCGACGGCCCGGAGATCAGCGTCGACGCGGTCTTCTTCGACGGCGCGTGCGTGCCGCTCGTCGTGGCCCGCAAGCAGGTCGGCCTGGCGCCGTTCTTCGAGGAGACGGGCCACGAGGTCGACGGGGCCGACCCGCTGCTGACCGACCCCGAGCTGCTGGAGGCCCTGCGCGCCGCGCACTCCGCGCTCGGCTTCCACACGGGCGTCAGCCACACCGAGTTCCGCATCACCGCCGGCGGTCTGCGCCTGATGGAGGTCAACGCCCGCCTCGGCGGCGACATGATCCCGTATCTCGGTGAGCTGGCCACCGGGGTCGACGTCGCGATGGCGGCGGCCGACACGGCCGCGGGCCGTACGCCGGACACCGCGGCGCGGCACCGCAAGGCCGCCGCGATCGCGTTCCTCTACCCCGACGAGGACGTCGAGATCGGCGCCGTGACCGTCCACGAGGACCGCTTCGGTCCCGATGTGCACAGCGCCGAGGCCATGGTCGATCCCGGTGCGGTGCTGCGCCTGCCGCCCCGCGGCTACATCTCCCGTTACGCCCGCGTGATCGCCCTGTCCGACTCCGTCGAGCAGGCGCGCGCCGCGCTGCTGCGCGCCCCGGAGATCGTGGAAGTCGCCTCGCGGCCGGTGGGGGTGCCGGCTCCGTGAGCACCACCGGACAAGGCTCCCCGGAGGGGCAGAAGGCCGTCCGGCCTTCCGTCACCGAGACACTGAGGGGGATCCCCGGCCCGATCTGGCTGGTCCTGGTCGGCATGCTGATCAACCGCCTGGGCACCTTCCTCCAGATCTACCTGGTGCTCTACCTCACCGACAAGGGCTTCAGCACCTCCGCGGCCGCCTTCGCGCTCGGCGCGTACGGGGTGGGCTCGGTCGTCGGCGTCCTGGTCGGCGGTTCGGTCTCGGACCGGATCGGATACGCGCGGACCATCGTCGGTTCCATGGCCTTCGCCAGCCTGCTCACCCTCAGCCTGGTCTACCTGGACACCCTGCCCCTGGTGATCGCGGTGGCCGCGGTGATCGGCGTGGTGGCCCAGGCCTACCGGCCCGCCTCCTCGGCACTGCTGGTGGAGGCCACCCCCGAGGAACACCACGTGATGGTGTTCGCCGTCTACCGGATGGCGTTCAACCTCGGCACCACCGCGGGACCGCTGATCGGCGCCCTGCTCATCACGTACTCGTACAACCTGATGTTCTACGCCGAGGCAGGGGCGCAGGCGGGCTTCGCCCTGCTCGCGCTGGTCCTGGTCCGCACCGGCACGACCGCAACTTCCGCCGGGCCGAAGCCGCAGGAGGGCAGCCGGTCGTACGCGGCCGTGCTGCGGGACAAGCGGTACCTGCTCTTCCTGCTGGCGCTGTTCCTCAACGCCGTCGTCTACATCCAGCACACCTCCGCCCTGCCGCTCCAGCTCAAGGCCGACGGCCACGGTCCGACCTTCTACTCGGTCCTGCTGTCGATGAACGCGGCCATGGTCATCTGCCTGGAGCTGCTGTTCACCAAGTACGTGCAGCACCTCCCGGCCCGGTTCGCGGTCGCCCTGGGCATCGGGCTGGTCGGCGTCGGCATGAACCTGTACGTGGCCGGCCCCGGCATGGCCATGTTCGTCGTCGCGACCGTGGTGTGGACGATCGGCGAGATCGTCGGCACCCCGACCGCCTCCGCCTGGCCCGGCAAGGTCGCCCCCGCGCACCTGCGGGGCCGGTACATCGCCGCGTGCGCGTTCCCCATGCAGATCGGCTACGCCGTCGGCCCGGTGATCGGCATCGCCGCCTGGCAGGCCTCGGCGGCCTCCGTGTGGTGGCTGTGCGGCGGCCTGACCGCGGTGGCGGTCGTCGCCACCCTCTTCGGCATGGCCGAACCCCCGGCGGCCGGGAAGGAAGCGGCCGCCGAGCCCGCTCCGGCCGACGCCCGTCCCGCCGAACCGACCGCGGCGACCCCCGGGCCGGCCGCACCGGCCACCGCGGAAACCCCCTGAGCACCTCCCTGCCCCGTATCCGGAAGTGAGCGAAGCTGCCCATGGCCTACGCAGACGGCATCGAGAAGTTCGTGGAGACCGTCGACGGCGCCCTGCCACCCGACTTCTACACCTACCCCGTCGAACGACAGCGCGCCCTGTACGACGCGTTGACCGAGGTGCTGCCCATCCCGGTGCCCGAGGGGGTCAGCCACCGGGACGCGACCGTCACCCACGCGGGCCGCACCGCCCGGATCCGCGTCTACGAACCGGCCCGGCGCAGGGGCGACGCCCCGCTGTTCTACATACGCGGCGGCGGCTTCGTCATCGGCTCGCTCCACAGCCACCACAGCCTGGTCGCCGAACTCGCCGACCGCACCGGTCTGGTGGCGGTCGCCCTGGACTTCGCCATGGCCCCGGAGAACCCGTATCCCGGTCCGCTGGAGGACTGTTACGCCGGCCTGTGCGCGACCCTGGCCGACCTGTCCGCGCTCGGGCTCGACGGCATCGACCCCGAGGCCGCCGTGCTCTGCGGGGAGAGCTCGGGGGCCAACATGGCCGTGGTCCTCTCGATGATGGCGCGGGACCGGGGCGGCCCCCGGCTGCGCGGCCAGGCCGTGATCAGCCCGGTGCTGGACTTCACCCGGTGGCGGCACGGCGGCGAGGACGCCCCGCTGCTCTCCGGCGGCGAGATGGAGTTCTACACCGCCTGTTACTGCCCCGAGCCCGAACAGGCGGAGGACCCGTACGTCTCGCCGCTGCTGACCGGAGACTTCCACGACCTGCCGCCCGCCTACGTGGTGGGCTGCGAGATGGACTCGCTGCGCGTCGACGCCGAGAAGTACACCGAGCGGCTGCGGCAGAACGGGACGCCGGTGACGTACGCCATGGAGCCGGGCATGGTGCACGCTCCGGTGCGTGCCCGCCGCATCAGCGAACCGGCCGGGGAGTTCTTCGCCCGCTACTGCGACGCCGTGGCCGCTCTGGCCGCGCCGGCCGGTCCGGACGCGAAGGCGGCCGGCCGTGACGGACGCTGACCGGGGGACGGGCGCACCGCGGGGAGGCGGGCCCTGCGTGATCGTCGACCCCTACTCCTCGGGGGCCCTCTTCGCCGAGCCGCTGACCGGACACGGCGTGCCGGTGGTGGCGGTGGTCACGGGCCCCCGCCCGCCGGAGGCCTACGCCTCCTCGTGGCGGCCGCAGGACTTCGCCGAGATCCTCGTGTACGAGGGGGACCTGGAGCCGGTCGTCGAGCGGTTGCGGGAGCTGGATCCGCGAGCCGTCCTGGCCGGCTGCGAGTCCGGGGTGGAACTGGCCGAGCGGCTCGCCCCCCGGGTGGTGCCCGCGCGCAGCAACGTGCCCGAACTGGCCGCGGCCCGGCGGGACAAGAGCAGCATGGCGGCCGCCGTCGCGGCGGCCGGCCTGCCGGTCATCCCGCAGATCTGCACCGACGACGCCGCGGAGGTGGCGGCCTGGCTGGAACGGGAGGGCCTCGCCGGCGCGGACCTGGTGGTCAAGCCGCCCAAGAGCGCCAGCACCGACGGCGTGATCAAACTGGCGGGCGGCGCGGACTGGCGGGCGGTCTTCGGCCGCCAGCTGGGCCGGACCAACCAGTTCGGCGAGACGGACGACCGGCTCATCGTCCAGAAGTTCGTCACCGGCACCGAGTACGTGATCGACACCTTCAGCCACGACGGGAAGCACGCCGTGGTCGACGTGTGTGCCTACCGCAAGGTCGACAACGGCCCGCACATGGCCGTGTACGACACCATGCGCTGGCTCCCCCCGGACGACCCGGCCATCCCGGGCCTCACGGAGTACGTCTTCGGCGTCCTGGACGCGGTGGGCCTGCGCTTCGGTTCGGCCCACGTCGAGGTGATGGGCACCGCGGAGGGTCCGCTGCTCATCGAGCTCGGTGCCCGCCCGCACGGCGGCGGCCAGCCGCGCTTCAACCGCAACGCCACCTCCGACAGCCAGATCGACCGGACCGTGCGCTGGCTGACCGGGGGCGAACTCCCCCAGGGCTACGAACTGCTCCTGCACCAGATGTGCGTCTTCCACATCGCGCCCCGCACCGGGACCGTCTCCGGCACGGCGGCCCTGGAGTCCGTCCGTGACCTGCCCAGTCACCACTTCTCGGTGCAGAGCCTGAACGACGGCGACCACGTCCGCGCCACCCGGGACCTGGTCGACAGCCTCAACTTCGGGTTCGTGATCCTCGCCCACCCCGACGAGGAGCAGATCCGGCGCGACTACGAGGCGGTCCGCGCCGCGGAGCGCCTCCTGTCCATCGAGGAGTAGCGATCAACACCGCCGCATTCCTGGTGAGTTCCCTGATCGTGATCACGATGCCGGGCCCCGACCTCGTCCTGATCACGGGTCTGGTGCTGAACGGGTCCCTGAGGGTGGCCACCGCGGCGGCCCTCGGCATGATCACCGCGGGGGCCGTCCAGGCCGGGCTCGGTGCGGCCGGGCTGGCCGCGTTGCTCGCCGCCAGCCCGGAGCTGTTCGCGGCCTTCCGGTGGGCCGGCGCGCTCGTCCTGCTCGGCTGGGCGGTGCTCGCCCTGCGGCGGTTCTCCCGCCCGGCCGGCTCCGCGGGCGCGGCGGCCGGGGAGGCTCCGCCGGCGGGTGCGGCTCCGCCGGCCGGGGCCGCCCCGGCCGGGGCCGCGGCGGTCGTGGCGGCCGGACCCTCCGAGCGGCAGGCCTTCGTGCAAGGCCTGCTGTGCACCGGGTCCAACCCCAAGGTGGGCATCTTCCTGATGGCGTTCCTGCCCCAGTTCGTGCCCGCCGGCCTGACCCCCGAGGCGGGCGTGCCCCTGCTGGCCGCCTGCTACCTGGCCCTGGGCCTGATCTGGCTCCTGACCTGGATGAGACTGGTCCACCGGCTCGCCCGGCACCTGCGGTCCCCGCGGACGCTGCGCGTCGCCGACGGGCTCACCGCCGTCGTGTTCGGTGTGTTCGCCGTCCGGCTGGCACTCGGCGGGTGACGCGGCCGCCGCCCGCGTCACACCGCGTGCAACCGCTCCGTGTCCTCCCGCAGCGCCAGCCTGCGCGCGTAGCGCAGGAGCGGCGCGGGGAGCGAGAACCGGCCGGGCACGCACTCGCGGAGCAGGCTCGCACCGACCAGGCGCCGCAGCACGTGCGTCGCCTCCAGCGGAGTCGTCTCCGCCAGTTCGGCCATCGTGTACGCGTTGACCCGCCGGCCCCCGGTCCGCGCGAGCAGCCGGAAGCACCGGCGCACGGGTTCCGGCATGGACCGGTAGGAGGGTTCGAACGCCGCGTGGGCCGTGGCGAACAGGTCGTCGCTCGCGACCGGCAGGTCCGCGAACGCCCCGGCCTCCTGCAACTCGACGCACAGCTGGGCGATACCGCTCCGGGGATACTCCGCGAGCCGGGCCGCGAGCAGCCGGATCGCCAGCGGGAGCCCGCCGCAGTGCCGGACCAGTGCCATCGCGGCCAGCGGCTCGGCCTCCACGCGGCCGCCGCGCACCAGCTGGCCCAGCAGCGCGAGCGCCTCGTCCCGGTCGAGCACGCCGAGGTCGATCCGGGGCACACCGTCCCGGGCCACCAGCCCCGGCAGGGTGTTGCGGCTCGTGACCAGGACCGCGCACCTCGCGGTGCCCGGCACGAGCGGCCGGATCTGGCTCTCCTCGCGCGCGTCGTCCAGCACGATCAGCATCCGCCGGTCCGACAGCAGGGTGCGGTACAGGTTCGCGGCTTCGTCGAGGGTGTCGGGGATCTCCGTGTCCCGCACGCCCAGCGCCCGCAAGAACGAGGCGAGCACCTTCCCCGGGTTCAGGGCGCGCCGGTCGTCGTACCCGTGCAGGTCCCCGTACAACTGCCCGTCCGGAAAGCGCTCTCTCACCCGGTGCGCCCAGCGCACGGCGAGTGCCGTCTTGCCCACTCCGGGAAAGCCCGTGATCAGCGCCGCCGGGACCTGTCCGCCCCGCTCGCAGGCGGGCAGGAGCAGCCGGTCCAGCTGTTCCAGCTCGGCGCCGCGGCCGACGAAGCCCGTGCTCGCGGCCGGGATCTGGGACGGCCGGGGGCGCGGCGGCGGCGCGGCGGGCGGCCGGCGTACGGGCGGTGCCGCCGCGGCGGAAGGCGTCCGTTCGGCCACGGGTGCCGTCCTCGGCCACGGAAGTTCCTGGTGCAGGATCCGAAGATGGGCGCGGCGCAGTTCATCGCCGGGCTGGACGCCCAGCTCCTGGTCGAGCCGGTGCGTCACCGCGGTGAAGACCCGCAGCGCCTCCTGCTGTTCCCCGCAGCTGGCGAGCGCGAGCATCAGCGCGGCCTGGAGGCCCTCGTGCAGCGGCTCCTCCTCGCCGGCGCCGCGCAGCGCCTGCACCACCTGACCGGGCCGGTGCAGTTGCAGGGCGAGGTCGGCGTAGAGCAGCAGGCTCTCCACCCGCTGCCGGGCGGCCGCGGTGGCGGCGGGATGGTGCGGCAGCAGCGGTTCGCCCGCCAGGAGCGGTCCGCGCCAGCACCGGTAGGCGCGTCCGGCCAGCTCGTGGGCGGACGCGGCGTCCCCGGCCCGGTGCGCCTGCCGCGCCCGCAGCGAAAGGTCCTGGAAGCGGGTCAGGTCGACCTGGTCGCGGTCCAGGGCCAGGGAGTACCCCGTGTGCGTACGCGTCAGGAACGAGTCGGCGGGCACCCCCGCGACGGAGTCGGAGGGGAGCAGCAGCCGGCGTGCCTGGCTGACGTAGGTGTGGACCAGGCTCTGGTACGACCGGGGCGGGTCGTTCGGCCACAGGGCGTGGGTGATCTCCCCCAGGCTGGCCGGCTCCGGGTGCTGGAGCGCCAGCAGGGCCAGTAAGCGCCGCACCTTGGTCGCTTGTACGGGCGTCTCGACGCCCTGGTACCGGACGGAGAGCGGCCCGAGGATGCCGATGTGGAGGCGCTCGTCACCCGGGCGCCGGTCACCGGGACGCCCGCCACCGGGGCATACGGCCCCGCGCGCGGGCAGGGAGAGCTGTCGCGCCGCGTCCGCGTCGAGGCCCAGCGCGTCGGCCAGCAGTTGCATGGTCCTGGTCTGCGGCCGGCGCACCCGGCCCTGCTCGATGTCGCGCAGCGTCCGTACGCTCACTCCGGCGCGTTCCGCCAGTTCGTGCTGGGGCAGGCCGGCCCGGCCCCGGAACGAGCGGAGCCGTTCACCGAACGACCAGCTGCAGTCCTCCGTGGATCTCGTCCCGAAAACGCGGTTCTCCAACGTTCCCCCTGGTGGCTGAGGTGCAGCGCGGTGGTCCCTTTCCAGCGGCTGCGAGCGGAAGGTGCGCGGCGACGGAACGCGCGAGGCGCAGTCCGTTGGGATCTTTTGGGATATTCGGATATCCGGTCACTGCGCGGTGCCGGACGGCGCGCCGCGACAGGAAAGAGCGGGAGAGGACAACGCCCGGAAGAAGATTTTCCCAATACCCCGTGCACAATGGTTGACATCGTGCCCCCCGAAATCCCGCAGGACCATGAACAATTCGAACCGTGGGGGCGCGGCTCAGCGCCCACGATCCGACCGTAACTCCAAAGCCTTGACCACCACGGGTCGCTTCCGGCCAAGAACACCGCTGTTTCGGCCATAACTGAAAAGATGTTGTGTGCCGGCGTGCGCCCGGTGCAACGGTCTCGCGCGGTCCGGTGTTTACCCGGACGATGGACGAGATGCCGCTCCCGCTGACGGAACTGCTCGCGACCGACCTGGACGACGGGTTCACCGAACTCGTCCGCACCCAGGCGGGCGCCGTGCGCTCCGTTCTGCTGCGTATTTCGGGCTCCGCGCGAGAAGCCGACGACCTGGGGCAGGAGACCTTCCTGCGGGCCTATGCGGCCCTGCGCGAGTACTCCGCCGAGCGGCGCCGGGAGCTCCAGCCGCGTGCCTGGCTGCTCACCATCGCGGCGAACGTGTGGCGCAACCACCTGCGCACCCTGAGCCGCCGGCCCGGCGTGGCCGACGGTGTCGAAGTGGCGTGTGCCGAGACCCTGGACGACACCCCGGGGCCGGAACAGCGTGCGCTCGACGGGGCGAGGAGGGCCCGGCTGGTGGCGGCACTGTCGGGTCTGCCGGACCACCACCGGCTGCCGGTGGTCCTGCGGTACATCGGCGAGTTGAGTTACCAGGAAATGGCCACGGTCCTGGACTGTCCGGTCGGAACGGTGAAGGCGCAGGTGTCGCGGGGTCTGGCCACTCTGCGCGCCGAACCCGCCCTGGCCACCGACCGCACGCGGCACGGGCCGGCCCGAGAGGAACGGAAGGAGGCGGCGGGATGAGACTGCCGGACGAGTTGAGCACCCTGCGCCAGGTGGCACCGGCGGGGTTCGCGGTACGCGTGCTGGAGCGCGCCGGTGTTCCGGCGCATCGCTACGACTGCTACGTACGCGCCGACTCCCCGGTCGGCCCTCTCTACGTCGCTCACGGGCGGGGAGCGGTGACCGGTGTCGCCGCCACGGACTGGTACGCCGACGACGGGGAGTTCGAGGACGCCTACCGGGCCCGCACCAGGCGGTCGGTGCTCTCGGGAGCCAAGCCCCCGCCGGGTCTGGCCCGGGCCCTGCGCGGGCGGGACCGGACCCTGCGCTACGACTTCGGGCCGCTGCCCGAGGAACAGCGTGCCGTGCTGCGGGCCACCCGGCTCATCCCCTTCGGGCAGCTGCGTCCGACGGCCTGGCTGGCCCGCGAGGCCGGACTGCCCGGCCTCGCCCCCGCGGAGGTGATGGCGGCGGTCCGGGCCAATCCCGTCCCCGTGCTCGTACCGGCGCACCGGGTGTGCCGGGACGACGGGCTGCCGGCGGACTGCGGGCTGCCGGCCGGATTCGAGAGGGGACTGCGGGAATGGGAGGGCGTGGACGCCGAGCGGGTGGAGCGGTTCGTGCGCCTCGGTGCCCGGTTCCTGGGCAGCGGGACCACGCGGATCTTCTGCTACCCGACGTGCGCGCACGCGCGCCGGATCACCGCCCGGCACGAGGTGCCCTTCAGTTCGGCCGACGAGGCCGCCGCCGCCGGATTCAGGGGGTGCCGCAGCTGCCGGCCGGCCGCCGTGTGACGGGCGGCCCCGTCCGGCCCGGCCGCCGCATCCGCCCGACTCACCTTCCGTACCGCCGCGCCGGCACGGAAGGCGCGGGCCGTCATCCGCCGGTTCAGCGGTCGCGGAGTTCCAGCGTGCAGCACTTGACGCTGCCGCCGGCCTTGAGCAGCTCGGAGAGCTCGACCCCGATCGGCTCGAAGCCCCGCGCGCGCAGCTTCGCGTGCAGGCCGGTGGCCGCGGCGGGCAGCAGCACGTGGCGGCCGTCGGAGAAGGCGTTGAGCCCGAACACGGCGGCGTCCTCGGCGTCGGCCAGGATCGCGCTGGGGAACATGGCGCGCAGCACCGCCTGGCTGCCCTGGGAGAAGGCGGCCGGGTAGTACATGACCTCGTCGTCCGACAGCACCGAGAGCGCCGTGTCCAGGTGGTAGAACTCCGGGTTCACCAGCGTCAGCGAGGTGACCGGGAGGCCGAAGAACTCCTGCGCCTCCGCGTGTGAGCGCGGGTCGGTGCGGAATCCGGTGCCGGCCAGCAGGCGCCGCCCGACGGTGAGGATGTCGCCCTCGCCCTCGTTGACGAACTCGGGCCACAGCGTGTCCGTGTAACCGCGGCCTTCCAGCCATCTCAGGTACGCGGGCCCCTCCGCGGTGCGCTCCGCGTGCCGGAAGCGGGCCCCGAAGACCTTGCCGTCGACGACGGTGGCGCCGTTGGCCGCGAACACCATGTCGGGCAGGCCCTCGATGGGGTCTATCTCCTCGACCACGTGGCCGAGTTCGAGGTAGAGCTCGCGCAGCCCCTCCCACTGCTTGACGGCGAGCGCGTTGTCCGTGGCGTGCTGCGGGTTCATCCACGGGTTGATCGAGTACGTGACGTCGTAGTGCCGGGGCCGGCACATCAGCAGACGGCGGCGGGTGGCGACCCGGGTGGGGCTTTCGGAACGGTAGAGAGCGCCGGCGGGGGTGATGGGCTCGGTAAGCGGCACGAGGGCTCCTGATCATGGGGTGGGGAGGGAAGCCCGGCCGCCCGCGGGATGTGCGGGCCGGCCGGAAGCGCGAACGCGATGGATCACTGGGGCCAATGGAAAAGGCGCCCCGCATTGACCGGAAGTAATCGGGAACACCGGTCAATCAACCCTCTGACCTGGCCCTCGGCGGAGTTGATTGTCCGTGTCCGACGTCGCTTCCGGGCAATCGGCCGCTCCCGTGGAATGTGGGCATCACCCGGTTTCGGGAGGCGACGCAAGGACGGGAAAGAGACCCCGGACCGTCCTGCCCGACCGTACAAACCTGTCCACCTGTTCCATCTGGAGGTACTTCCATGGCGCATCGCAACGTCGAACTGCTCGCAGTCGGTGCAGGACCGGCGAACCTCGCGCTGGCGGTCGCCGTCGAGGAGCTCGCCCCCGAGCTGGCCGGCGACACCCTGCTGATCGAGCGCGAACAGGACATCGTGTGGCAGCGCGGCATGCTGCTGCCCGACGCGCTCAGCCAGGTCTCCTTCCTCAAGGACCTGGTCACCATGCGCAATCCGTGCAGCCGCTTTTCCTTTGTCAACTTCCTTCACTCGCAGGAACGGCTCGACGCTTTCGTCAACCTGGCCAGCTTCGTTCCGTACCGCAGTGAGATATCCGAGTACTTGCAGTGGGTGGCCGACGAACTCGCCACGGTAAAGGTCGAATACGGCCGCGAGTGCACCTCCGTCGAGGCCGTGAACGGCGAGGACGGCGAGCTCTCCGGCTGGGTGGTCACCCTCGCCAACGGCGACACCATCGGTTGCCGCTACCTGGTGATCGGCGCCGGCCGTGACGCCCACGTCCCCGCGGTGTTCGACGGCCTGCCGGCCGAGCGCGTCATCCACAGCACGCAGTACACGCAGCGCATCGCCGAGGTGCGCGCCGACCTGCCGCACCGGGTCGCGGTCATCGGCGGGGCGCAGAGCGCGGCCGAGCTGTTCGGCGCCGCGCTGCGGGACCTGCCCGAGTGCCGGCCGACCATGATCATGCGCTCCATAGGCCTGAACGGCTACGAGAGCAGCAAGTTCACCAACGAGCTGTACTACACGTCCTTCATCGACGAGTTCTACGAGTCCTCGCCCGATGCCCGCCAGCAGCTGCTCGCCGAGATGTACCGCTCCAACTACGGCGGCCTGTCCCCGGCGACCCTCGACGGCCTCTACCGCCAGTTCTACCAGGACCGCCGCAGCGGCCAGGAGCGCCTGGCGCTCCACCCCATGACCGACGTGACCGGCGCGCGGACGGACGGCGAGGAGATCGTCCTGACGCTCGTCGACCGCAAGTCGGGTGCCGAGCGGGAGATGCGCACGGACCTCGTGCTCCTGGGCACCGGTTTCGTCCGGGAGATGCCGTGGGCGGTCAAGGCCCTCGCGCAGTCGATCGGACTCGACGAGATCAACGTGAGCCGGAACTACCGGCTCGACCTGGGCCGCCCGGCGACCGCCGCCTGCTACCTGCAGGGCGTCAACGAGGCCACCCACGGCATCGCCGACTCGCTGCTCAGCGTGCTCGCCGGCCGCTCCGCCGAGATCACCGAGGACATCCTCGCGCACCGCCGGACGAGATCGGTGGAGATCCCGGCCCAGGAGCGCGAGCTGGCACTCGCCGGCGCGGTCTGAGTACCGCGCGCCCCTCACGAGCCGTACCCCTGACGAGGAGAGACCGACCCACATGCTCACCAAGCAACTCGACCGCGACGGACTGACGCACGAGAACGGGCTGGACGCCCAGCGCCTGCTGCCCTGGCCCGAGCTCAACGCCCCCTTCGAGGGGTCCTGGTGCGTGATCCGCCCCGGCACCGCGTCGACGGCGCACGCCCACCACGAGTACGAGATCTTCATCGCCGTCTCCGGCACCGCGGTCCTGGAGTCGCAGGGCGTCCGCAAGCCCCTCGTGACCGGCGACATCGTCTACTTCGCCCCCGGCTCGGACCACCGGGTGATCAACGAGTCCGACGAGGACTTCGAGATGTATTCGGTCTGGTGGGACCTCGACATGACGCAGCGGTTCGCAGCACGCCACGAAGGAGCCCGGGCATGACACGCCGTACGGTCATCATCGCGCCGCCGCCCACCCCCAACGGGGATCTGCACACCGGGCACCTGGCGGGCCCGTACCTGGCCGGTGACGTGCACGCACGCTACCTGCGGGCCTCCGGCCGTCCGGTGATCTTCACCAGCGGCACCGACGACAGCCAGACCTACGTGGTGTCCAGCGCGGCCAAGGCCGGCCTGACGCCGGAGGAGCTGGCCCTGCGCTCCGCGACGCAGATCCGCGCCACCCTGGAGGCGGCGGGCATCTCCGTGGACGGCTTCGCCCCCTTCGACAAGGGGTACCGGCAGACCGTCATCGACTTCGTCACCGACCTCCACAACGACGGCGTGTTCCGGCTGAAGACCGTGCGCCTGCCGTACGTCGAGGCCACCGGCGAGTACCTCATGGAGGGCCTGGTCGCCGGCGACTGCCCGGTGTGCCTGGTGGAGAGCCGCGGTGGGCTCTGCGAGTCCTGCGGACACCCCAACAACTTCGACGAGCTGCTGCGTCCGCGCTCCACCGTCGACCCGGACGCCGTGGTCACGCACCGCGAGGCGCAGATCCTGGTCCTGCCGATGGAGGAGTACCGCGACCGCCTCGCCGACTACTACGTCCGCCACCGGGACGTACTGCGGCCGCACACCGCGCAGCTGGTCCGCGAGGCGCTGGAACGTCCGCTGCCGGACTTCCCGATCACCTACCCCACCGGCTGGGGCATCCCGGCGCCGTTCGTCGAGACGCCCGGACAGGTCCTCAACGCGTGGGCCGAGGGCATGGCCGCCTCGATGTACTGCACCTGGTACGCGGCCGAGCAGCTCGGTGAGCACACCGACCGGTACGACGAGCACTGGCTGTCCGAGCACGGCATCGACCTCGTGTACTTCCTCGGATTCGACAACGTCTACTTCTGGGGAATGACGCACCTGGCCCTGCTGATGGCGCACGGCGACCGGTACGTCGAGCCGCACGCCATCGTGTCGAACGAGTTCTACGAGCTGGAGAACCAGAAGTTCTCAACAAGCAAAGGCCACGTGGTCTGGGCCGCCGATCTGGTGGCCGAGGTGCCCCGCGACCTGGTCCGCTTCTACCTGGCGCTCACCGCGCCGGAGCACTCCCGGACGAACTTCAGCCGCCAGGCGCTCGAGACCCTGGCGAGCTCCCGGCTGGTCGAGCCGTGGAACCGGCTCGCCCGCCGCGTGGAGGAACTGCTCGCCGCCGTCCCGACGGACGCGCTGCTCCCGGTGTCGCGGACCGGCGCCGACCACGCGGGCATCGTCGTCGAGCGCTTCCGCTCCCACTACGAGCTGGAGAGCTTCAGCCTCCACCGGGCGGCCGATCTGGTCGTCGTCCACCTCGACCGGCTGCTGAAGCAGGCGGACCGGGTGGCCCTGGACGTCCCGACCGACCTCGGTGACCTGGTCCTCGCCGTCCGGACGCTGACGGCCTGCGCCGCTCCGCTGCTCGTCGACCTCGCGGCCCGTGCCGAGCGGGCCGGGGCCGATCTGACCCTCCCGGCCGGCGCGTTCACCACCGACCCCGTCGCTCCGCTGCGACTCCCCCTCCTGTCCACCGCGGTCGGGGCGTTCGCGCCCGTGGCCGAGCCGGCCGACATCCGAGCCTGACCTCCGAGGAGCACTGTGTCCACGATCGCCCCGCCCCGTCCCAATCGGGCAGAACGCCTGCTCATCCCCGCCACCTTCATCACCAACCTGGGCAACGGCATCCAGCTCACCGCCGCCTCGTACCTGGTCTTCACCGAGGCCAACACCATGCTCGCGGTCAGCTGGCTGATGATCGCCGTCACCATCCCGCAGGTGGCGCTCTCCCTCTTCTTCGGCAAGCTCGCCGACCGCTTCGACCGCCGCACCCTGGCGATGGTCTCCGACCTGGCCAGCGCCGCCGCCGCGATCGGTCTGCCGGTCTGGCTGGCCCTCGGCGGCAACCCCTCGACCGTCAGCTACGTCGCCAGCTTCATCCTGTCGATCTCGGCGGCCCTCTTCTTCCCGGCCAGCAACGCCCTGATCAAGGAGCGCATCCCGGAGTCCCGGCTGGCCCAGTTCAACGGCAACGCCGAGATCGCCATCCAGGCCGGCACGCTCGCCTCGGCGGCCCTCGGCGGCTGGGTGATCGTCTGGGTCGGCACCACGTCGCTCTTCTACTTCAACGCGATCACGTTCCTGCTCTCCGCCGTGCTGCTGTTCTTCATCGGCCGTCGTCCGGCCGGCCAGGCCGTCACCGAGGCCGCGGCCAAGGCCGCGTCGGCCGCCGCCGCCAAGCTGTCCGCCTCCCGCCCGCCGCTGGCCCGTCTCGCGGTGCTCTACATCATCGGCAACATCGTCATCATCGTCGGCAACAGCATCATGCTGGTCCTGGTCATCGAGGGCTTCAAGTCCAACGCCGGCTACCTCGGCATCGTCGACGCCCTGTTCGGCATCGGTGCGCTGTTCGCGGCCTGGGCCTTCAAGAAGATCAGCTCCAAGGCCACCGTGCTGAAGACCGCCCTGATCGGCTACCTCGCCTTCGCGGTGCTCCTGTCCCTGGAGTCCATCCACCTCTACGCGATGATGGCCGTCATCCCCTTCGCCGCCATCGCCTTCTGCGTGGCCCGCATCTCGGCCCGCACCGCCCTGATGAGCGCGGCGCCCGAGGAGAAGACGGGCTTCGTCTTCGGTGCCACCAACGCCTTCGGCCTCGCGGCCGGCACCACCGCCGTCGTCCTGATCTCGCTCCTGGTCGACTCCACCAACGTGAAGAACGGCTTCTACGCCCTCTCCGCCCTGGTCGTCGTCATCGCCACCATCACCGTCATCTCGCTCAGCAAGCACGACCGTGAGGTCGCCGCCGCCGAGGCCGCCGCTGCCGCCGCCGAGACCGTGTCCGAGCCCGCCGCCGCTGCTTCCACCGTGTCCGAGCCCGTCGCCGAGGCCGTCCCGGCCGAAGCCGTGCCGGCCAAGGTCTGAGGGGGGTCGGCACAGATGAAGCTGCTCGCGATCGAAGCCAGCCAGAACGCCACCTACTACGTCTCGCGCTACCGGCAGATCGAGGCCCTCGGGGCCGAGGTCCACGTCCTCAACGGCATCGGCACGGAGGACTTCTGGGACGCGGACCGCTACCGGATCGCCGGCTCCAAGCACATCGAGGACATCGTCACCGCCGCCAAGGTCTGGCACGCGGAGGAGGAGTTCGAGGGGGTCCTGACCTTCTCGGAGTCCGGGGTCGTCACGGTGGCGGTCGTCGCCGAGGCGCTCGGCCTGCCGAGCATCGGCCTCGAAGCCGCCCGCACCAGCCGCAACAAGTACCTGATGCGCCAGGCCCACGAGCGCGGCAGCGCGGCGCACCCCGGTTACCGCTACGCCCCCGACGTCGAGGCCGCCCTGGCGGCCGGGGAGGCGCTCGGCTACCCGCTGATCCTGAAGCCCACCCTGGGCGCGGCCAGCAACTTCGTGTTCAAGGTCGACGACCCCGAGGAGATGCGGGCCCGCTTCGCGGACGCCACCTCGGGCATCGAGACCATGACCTGGGCCCTGATGGAGGCCGACGGACTGGACCTCGGCCCGAACGGGATCATCGTCGAGGGCTACCTCGACGGTCACGAGCACCTCATCGAGGCGCTGGCCTGGGACGAGGAGGTGTACCTCGGCTCCATCGTGGACCGGATCACCGTGGAGAGCGGGACCTTCGACGACGACGTCCACCACGCGCCGAGCTCGCTGACCCCCGAGCAGATCGCCGCGGTCCACGAGGTGGTCCGGGACGCGGCCCACGCCCAGGGACTGCGCCGGTCCGTGCTCCACGCCGAGGTGAGGTTCCACCAGGGCAAGCCCTTCATCCTGGAGATAGCGATCCGTCCCGGCGGCGGCGGACTCGACCACATGGCGCGGATCAGCGCCGGCCACGACCCCATCCAGTGCGTGGTGGACGTGGCCCGGGGCACCGAGCCGGACGTCTCGCACTACGCGCCGACGGGTGTGCACACCGCCGCGATGTGCCTGATCAGCGGGGCCGGAACGGTCGAGTCCATCGAGGTGCCGACCGAGGTCGCCGAGGACCCCGCGCTGTTCTTCCTCAAGGTCACGGCCACGGCGGGGACCGTCATCAAGCGCCCGCCGGCGGGCAACAACATCCTCGGTTTCATCGGCGCCACCGGCACCTCCCTGACGGATGCGCTGACCACCGCGCACGTCGCGGCCGGCCGCATCCGCACCGAGATGAGGCCGGAGCATGGCTGAGTCCCCGCGGCGCACGGCCACCAAGCGCCACTACCTGATGTGCCGGCCCACCCACTTCGAGGTGAGCTACGCGATCAACCCGTGGATGAACCCGGACAAGCCGATGGACGCCGAGCTGGCGCTGGCCCAGTGGGAGCGGATCCGGGACCTCTACCTCGGCTTCGGCCACGAGGTCTCCTTCATCGACCCGGTCCCGGGCCTGCCGGACATGGTGTTCTCCGCCAACGGCGCCACCGTGATCGACGACAAGGTGCTCATCGCGAGGTTCCGCCACCGGGAGCGGGCGGCCGAGGCCGACGCGTACCGGGCCTGGTTCGAAGGGAACGGCCACACCGAGGTCCTCGTACCGGAGCACGTCAACGAGGGCGAGGGGGACTTCGCCCCCGCCGGCCGGCGCGTCCTGGCCGGTGCGGGATTCCGCAGCGACCCCGTCGCGCACGAGGAGCTCCGCGCGTTCTTCGGCCTGCCGGTGGTCGGACTGGACCTGATCGACCCCCGCTTCTACCACCTGGACACCGCACTGTGCGTCCTCGACGACGACCTGGTGACGTACTACCCCGCCGCGTTCTCCGAAGAGAGCCGGGAGGTGCTGCGGGAGCTCTACCCGGACGCGATCCTCGCGACCCGGGACGATGCCGACGCCTTCGGTCTGAACGCGGTCAGCGACGGACTGAACGTGGTCCTGACGGAGACCGCCACGCACCTGATCGGTGAGCTGCGCGAGCGCGGCTTCGAGGTGCACGGCGTGGACATGTCGGAACTGCTGAAGGCCGGTGGCGCGGTCAAGTGCATCACTCAGGAGATACGACACCGGTGATCGACTACGACGGCAGAAGTTTCCGCAACACCGGTTATCCGGCGGGCGAGGACGCCCCCGTCGGCCACTACCGCCAGGAAGGCGACCTGCTCTGGGCCGACTTCGACGGCGGCCCCGTCCGCCGGGGCTCGCTGAACGGCCGGGTGGAGCCCGACGGCAACCTCGAATTCGCTTACACGATGGTCCTCGCGGACGGCGAGGTGATCGCCGGCAGGTGCTGGAGCACCCCCGAGTTCCTCGACGACGGACGGATCCGGCTCAACGAGCGCTGGGAGCGCTACGGAGCCCACTCGGACAGCGGTGAATCCGCACTGGAGGAGGTAAGGACATGACCCCGCCCACCACCCCGCTCCGCGGGGGCAGCGTGACCTGGGCCTGCACCAGCGGTTTCAGCCCGGTCTTCATCTTCCCGTTCACCCCCGGCGAGTACTACGGGGTGGCCAACCTGCACGAGTTCCAGACGCTCATGTACCGCCCGCTGTACTGGTACGGCACCGGCGGCCAGCCGACGGTGGACTACGAGCGCAGCCTCGCCGAGCCCCCCGAGTGGAGCGAGGACGGACTCACGGCGACGATCACCGTCAAGCCGTACGCGTGGTCGAACGGCGAGACGGTCAACGCCGACAACGTGATGCTGTGGATGCACCTCCTGGAGGCCGAGAAGGACAGCTTCGGCGGCTACACGCCGGGCTTCTTCCCGGACAACCTGGCCGGCTACGAGAAGGTCGCCGAGGACAAGGTCAGCTTCACCTTCGACCGCGCCTACTCGCACAACTGGGTGCTGATGAACCAGTTCAGCACCATCACCCCGCTGCCGAAGGCCTGGGACCGCACCGGCGACGACCGCCCGGCCGACGCCACCCACGACCCGGCCCAGGCCTCCGCGGTCTACGCCTACCTGCGGGCCTGCAACGACGAGCGCAAGGGCTGGGACACCAGCCCCGTCTGGAGCGTGGTCAACGGACCCTGGAAGCTCAGCAGTTACACCATCGACGGCACCTCGGGCGAATGCGTCCTGGTGCCCAACGAGCGCTACTCCGGCCCCAACAAGCCCTACCTGGACGAGTTCCGGCTGGTTCCCACCGACTCGGACACCGACCAGTACGAGATGCTCCGCCGGGGCCCCGAGGCCGTCGACGGCGTACAGATCGGCTTCCTGCCCTTCGACGAGGTCACCGAGCCGGCCGAGGACCCGCAGCTCGGCGGGCCCAACCCGCTGGGCGAGCACTACGACCTCGTGCCCCAGCTCACTTACAAGATCCATTACTTTCCGATCAACTTCAACAACCCGACCGTCGCCGGAAAGATCTTCAAGCAGCTCTACTTCCGCCAGGCACTCCAGTCCAGCCTCGACTCCCGGGGCGCCATCCGCGACGTCTACAAGGGCTACGGCTACCCGACCACCGGGCCCATCCCGGCCCTGCCGGACAGCCCGCTGCTCTCGCCCGCCGCGCACGAGGACCCGTACCCCTTCGACATCGACGCGGCCCGCCGCTTCCTGACCGAGAACGGCTGGGACACCGGCACCACCCCGGGCATCTGCGTCCGCGAGGGGACCGGACCCGGCGAGGCCGGAGAGGGCATCCCGGCGGGCACCGCGCTGCGCTTCTCGATGCGGTACGCCAAGGGCCACGAGACGCTGACCGCGGTCATGCGCAAGTTCGCCGCGGACGCCGCGCAGGCCGGCATCGAGATCGAACTCACCGAGGTCGAGGCGAGCGTCCTGGTCCTGGAGGACACCACCTGCACCCCGGGCCCCGACAGCCCGTGCCTGTGGGAGTTCAGCGACTGGAACGGCGGCTGGGGCTACGGTCCCGGGTTCTACCCCACCGGAGAAGCCCTCTACTCGACCGGCTCCTCGGTCAACTTCGGCAGCTACAGCGACCCGAAGGCCGACGAGCTGATCGCGCGCACCGTGGTCAGCGACGACCTGGAGGACCTCCACGCCTACCAGGACTACATCGCGCAGCAGGTCCCGGTCATCTGGATGCCCAACTTCCCCTTCCGTCTCCTGGAGGTCGCCAAGGACCTCCGCGGCGTGGCCCCGGTCAACCCCTTCGGGCTGATCAATCCCGAGGACTGGTACTACGTCGGCGAGGAGCTGTGATGTACCAGAGGCTGCTCGACCACCTCGACGGGCACCAGGCCCGCTACCGGCTGATCGACCACCCCGCCGAGGGCCGCACGGACCTGGCGAGCGTGCTGCGCGGCCACCCGCTGGAGCAGGCCGCGAAGTGCATCGTCGTCCGCGTGAGCATCACCAAACGGGTCGGCAAGTACGTGCTCGCGGTGGTGCCCGGTGACCGGCAGGTCGACCTGGAGGCGGTCGGCGCGCTGTTCGGCGGCGGCCGGACGGCCTTCGCGACGCCCGAGATCGCCGAGCGCCTGGCCGGCAGCGTCTGCGGCACGGTGATGCCGCTCAGCTTCCACCCCGATCTGCACCTCGTCGTCGACGAGGGACTGATCCTCACCGAAGAGATCTACTTCAACGCGGCCCGCCTGGACCGCTCCGTGGCCCTGTCCACCCCCGACTACCTGGCCATCGCCCAGCCCCAGCTGGCGGCGATCGCGACGGCCGGCGACCGGGTCCTGACCCACTCCGCGAGGTGACGAAGATGACGGAAGACGCCAAGACGACCGATGACGGCGTGGTGATCCTGGTCGGCAGCGGACAGCGCGCCTACCGCGAGTACCTGCTCGCGGGCGCCGCCCGCCGACGGCCGGTCTGGATCCTGGACGCGGTGGACCCGACCTGGCAGAAGGAGTACGTCATCGGCTCGACCACCGTCGGGCTGCTGGACGAGGCGCGCCTGGTGCCCGACCAGGAGGGGCTGATCAAGGCCGCCGAGGCGGTGGCCGCCGAGCACCGCGTGATCGGGGTGTTCAGCTACGACGAGACGCTCGTGGTGACCACCGCGCTCATAGCCGAGCGGCTGGGCCTGCCCGGGCTGACCTCGCGGGGCGCCGACAACTGCCGCAACAAGCACCACACCCGGCAGCTGCTGACCGCCGCCGGTCTGCCCCAGCCGCACTTCGCCTACGTGACCGACGCCGATCAGGCACTCGCGGCGGCCGACTCCTTCGGCTACCCGGTCGTGCTCAAGCCCCGCGGCATGGGGGCGAGCATCGGCGTCATCCGGGTCGACGGACCCGGCGCGGTCCGCGCGGCCTTCGAGGTCGCCGACGCCGCCGGCCGCGGCGGGAACAGCGACTACGAGGGCGGGGCGCTGGTCGAGGAGTGCGTGATCGGGCCCGAGATCAGCATCGACGGCGCGGTCTTCGACGGCGAGTGGACCCCGCTCTTCCTCGCGCACAAGGAAGTGGGCCTGGAGCCCTACTTCGAGGAGACCGGGCACGTCGTCAGCGCCACCGATCCGCTGCTGGCCGACGAGGAGCTGCTGGGCATCCTCCGGGACGCCCACCGGGAACTGGGAGTCGGCCACGGCATCACCCACACGGAGGTGAAGCTGACCTCCCGCGGGCCGGTGATCATCGAGGTGAACGCCCGCCTGGGCGGCGACCTCATCCCGTACCTCGGCAGTCTCGCCACCGGGATCGAGCCGGGCGAGGTGGCCGCGGAGCTGGCGACCGGCACCCGCCCCGAGTGGACCCCGACCAAGGCCCGCACCGTGGGCATCCGCTTCCTCTACCCGCCCCGGAACGGCACCGTCCGCTCGGTCGACGTGCCCGCCGCTTCCGATACCCCGGGGCTGCTGGAGGCGAACGTCATGGTCGGGCCCGGGACGACGCTGCTGCTTCCGCCGGACGGCTACCTCAGCCGGTACGCCAACGTGATCTGCGCCGGCGACGACCGGCCGGGCTGCGAGGAGCACCTCGCCAAGGCCGCCGCACTGACCACGATCGTCCTCGACAGCTGACTCGTCGGCACCGGAACACGGAAAGGAGGTGTGTGATGTCGGCGAGGGTGACGGTAGTGGGCGGCGGTGTGATCGCCCTGCTCACGGCAGTCGAATGCGTGCTCGACGGACACAAGGTCACGATCGTGGACCAAGGCCCCATCCCGCACAGCAGAGCCACCTCTTTCGACCAGCACCGGATCCTGCGGGCCCTGCACCCTTCGGATCCGCAGGCCACGGCGGCCGCGCTGCGCGCGCACCACCGCTGGGTCGAACTGGAAGAGCTCTTCCTGACCCGCTTCTACGAGCAGGTCGGCGCCCTCACCGTGCTGCCGCCCGCGGCGGCGGCGGAAGCGGCGGCGATGCTCGGCAACGCCGGAGGCAGCGTCAGGGAACTGACCGCGGCCGGCCTGTCCGACCGCTATCCGCACCTGCGCGTGGACGGCGGTCTCGGCGCGGTACTCGAGGACGAGGCGGGAGTCCTGCTCGCCGAACGGGTCCTCGCCGCGTGCGTCGGCTGGCTGAAGTGGCAGTCCGGCATCGAGCTCATCGAGCACCGGGCCGTGACCGCCGTCGACGGCGAGAGCGGCACCGTACGGCTGGTGGACGGGCGGGTGCTGCACGCCGACGCGGTCCTGGTCGCGGTGGGCCCCTGGTCCCGCGGGCTGATGCCGGAGGGCATCGCCGAACGGCTGACGCTGTTCCGCCAGTCCCTCCTCTACTGCCGGGTGCCCCGGCACCAGGCCCAGGCCTGGGCGTCCACCCCGGCCATCCCCGCGCTCGGTACCAAGGGGGGAGCCTGGCTGATCCCGCCGGTGGCGGGCACGGCCCTCAAGCTGACCTCGGCCACCGCCTGCCGGGTGGTGGACGAACTCACCGACCACGCCACCGATCCCTACTGGCATCGCCGGCTGGAGAAGGAGTTCGGGGACCTGCTGCCCGGCTTCGGCCCGGCCTGGGTCACCGCCGCCAAGGACGCCTACTACTCCTCCTTCTCCGAGACCGGCGGGCCGCTGGTGGTCGCCCTCGGCGGCGACGCGTACGCGTACGCGGCCTGCGGTGGCACATCCTTCAAGTTCGCGCCGCTCATCGCGCGGTCGCTGGCTGACCGGCTGACCGGCCGGATCCCGTCACTGATCGGGCTCGGCGCGCTCGACGGGCCGCCGCTCGACGCGCTCGCCCCGCAGCTGGCGGGCCGGTGAGCGGGCGGCCGAGGGGGAAGCCGAAGCGAAGGAGGAAACGGTGGTCACGACGGACGACGTACGCAGGCTCGCGGTCAGCCTGCCGAGGACCGAGGAGCACCTGATCCGGGACCGCGTGAAGTTCCGGATCGGGCAGATCGTCTATCTCGCGCTCTCCCGGGACGAGACCGAGCTGGGCTTCGCCTTCCCCAAGGAGGAGCGGGCGGCGCTCGTCGCCGCGGAACCGGCGAAGTTCTCCATGCCCCGTGAGTCCGATCTGCGCTTCAACTGGGTCGAGGCCAGGATGGCGGCCCTGGACCTGGAGGAGCTGACGGAACTGGTCACCGAGGCCTGGCGGATGGTGGTGCCGGCCAAGGTGGCGCGCGCGCACCTGGCTCCGGCCGCACCGCCGCCCCCGCCCGCTCCCACCCTGGCCGAACTGCGCGCCTCGGCCGAGGTGTTCAACGGCTTCCCCGGGGTGGACCGGAGCTGGCTGGCCCTGCGCGAGGAGACCGCGCCCGGTCTCGACCTCTCCGTCGCCACCCACCGCACCGCCCTGCACCGCTGGCTGAACTCCTGGGGCTGCCGGATCCGCTACCCGCGGGAGGGGGAACCCGACCTGTTCGGTGCGGGGCTCGCCGCCTGGTGGGGGCGCCACCCCCTGCCGGACGCGCCGCTGTCCCGGCTCACCCCCCGCGACGTCTCCCGCCTCGCGCGGGCCTACGAGGAACTGGCCGCGCTGCCGATCGGCCGCCGCAGCCTCGGCCCGACCGCCGCGTCCAAGGCGCTGTACGCCCTGCGCCCCGACTCGGTCATGCCCTGGGACGCGGCCATCGCCGACCGGCTCTACGGCGTACGGGACGGGGCCGCCTTCGCCCGCCACCTGGAGACCGGCCGGACCTGGGCGCGCGCGGCGCTCGCGGAGGGCGGCGGCGCGGACGAGCGGACCCTGTGCGCCGGCATCGGCCGCCCCGGGATCTCCCTCGCCAAGATCCTCGACGAACACCTCTACCTCACGATCACCCACGCGGCGGCCAGGCAGCGTCCCGGGGCCGATGCCCGAGACGCCTGAGGGGCGACGTACGACAGCGCCCCGCGGCCGGAGCTGCGGGGCGCCTGCGCACCAAGGCGCCGGGGGCTAGCGGGAGACCCGCGCGAGCACCTCGGAGCGCGCCGCGGGCACCTGCTCCTCCTCCGTCGGGTCGGGCTGGGCCAGCGCGAACGCCCTGGCCATCGGCGTCAGCCCGTACTGCCCCGGGAGATCGGAGTGTTCGACCAGGCCCGCGTCGAGGAGGCGTTCGAGGAGGTCCTCCACCGGCTGGGCGGAGCGCTCGACCAGGACGGCGAGCGCGTCCGCGGACTCGTACACGACGTTGTCCACGGAGGGCGGGTTCTCGGAGCCGGCGAACTGGCGCAGCATCAGGCGGGCCCACGGGGTCAGCAGCCGGTAGGCGCTGTCGAGTCGGCTGCCCAGGCTGTCGTCCCCGACCTGGAGCCGGCCCAGGAAACGGCCGGGTTCCGGCCGTCCGTCGCCGAGCAGCTCGGCCACGGAGTCCTGCAGCATCCACTCGGGCCGCGCCGCGATCCGCCGCCCGGCCAGGTTCAGCGCGAGCGGCAGGTCCCCGCACGCGTCGGCGAGCCGCAGGCAGGCGCGCGGTTCGGTGCCGACCCGGTCCCCGCCGATCAGCTGGGCGAGCAGCTCCATCGACTCGTCGCGGTCCAGGGCGGGCAGCCTTATTCGGCCAATTCCGTCGAGGCCCAGGAGCCTTGAGCGGCTGGTGACGAGGATGCGGCTCTCGGGCGCCGCGGTGAGCAGTTCCCGTACCTGCCGCTCGTGCTGCACACCGTCCAGCACCACGAGCAGCCGGCGCCGGTGGAGCAGCGACCGGTACAGGCCGATGCGCTGCCCGGGATCGTTCGGGATGCGGTCGGCGGGGATGCCGAGCGCCTCCAGGAATCCGCCCGCGATGCCCGCCGCGTCCTTGCGTCCGTCGGCGGCCGGGTCCAGGTTCGCGTAGAGCTGTCCGTCCGGCAGGCCGGGCGCCAGTTCGTGGGCGAGCCGCAGGGCGAAGGACGACTTGCCCGCTCCGACCTGACCGCTGATCAGCAGCGGGCCCGGCGGGCGCTGTTCGCCGTAGCAGGGAGCCGTCAGGGCGCGGGCCCGCTGGAGCAGTTCGGCCCGTCCCACCAGGGGATGAGCCTCCATGGGCAGCTGGGCGGGCGGCGGCAGGACGGCGCGCACGTCGGCGGCGCGCAGCTCGTTCTCCTGGTGCTGCTGCACGGCCTTGGCCGCCGGGCGGGCCGCGCCCTCGTCGCCGTCGGCGCGTGCCGCCTCGTGCCAGCGGCGCTCCCAGGTGGCGCGGTCCCCGCCGCAGGCTTCCGCGAAGGCGAGCGCCACCTGAAGGGTCGGGAGGCGGTAGCCGGCGGCCGCGTCGGAGAGCACCGAGGCGGAGAACATGGCCCGGGTGGCCATGTCGCGGTAACCGGGACTGCCGGCCGCGGTCCGCAGCCTGCGCAACTCCCGGGCGAACGCGGTGACTGGTCCGGCATCGGGGGCCAGTGGTCGCTCCAGTCTTCCCACACCTTGCTCCTTTGGCACTCGTTCTGTGTGCTGCCAGCTCGTCCGGCCTGCCCATGAACTGTCTGTGTCGCCCTTCCTGATCTGCTACCGGATGCTTACCGCGTGCTAGGGGGAACCCCTATGATCCGGGTGACGTGACCTGGCCAGGGGTCGTGTTCTTGGGGGGTGGATAGCCGATGCCGGGGGCGGATGCGGAATCCGGGGAGAGACGAAGCGCGGATCCTGTGGGGGGAAGACCGCGTTTCCATGTGCTCGGATCACTTGAGGGGTGGGACGGAGAAGTACGGCTGAGGCTGGGAGGAGCGATTCAGGAACGGGTCCTGTGCATGCTCCTTCTCGAGGCCGGCCGGGTGGTGCCCGTCGCCCGATTGGTCGAGGCGACCTGGGAGAAGGACCCGCCGGTGACCGCGGCGCACCAGGTCCGCAAGGCCGTCGCCGATCTGCGGCGGCGCATACCGGCCGGCAACGAGGTGATCGCGACCGACGGGCCCGGATACCGCGTGGTGGTGGCCGACGACCAGGTTGACCTCCTGGAGTTCGACGCGCTGACCAGGGCGGCGGGCCAGGCCGTGCGGGAGGGCCGGCAGTCCGAGGCCGCCGAGGCCCTGCGGGCCGCCCTCGCGCTGTGGCGGGGCTCGGTGCTGTCCGGCGCGGGCGGGCCGGTGATCGAGGCCGCGGCGACCGCGCTGGAAGAGCGCAGGCTGGCGGCGGCCGAGCAGCGCTTCGAGCTGTGCCTGGCCCTGGGCGAGAGCGGCGAGATCATCTCCGCGCTACGCGCGCTGATCACCCAGCATCCGCTGCGGGAGACGCTCCGCGGCCAGCTGATGCTCGCCCTGTACCGCTCGGGGCGCCAGGCCGAGGCGCTCAAGGAGTACGGAGAGGTCCGCGAGCTCCTCGTCGACGAGCTCGGGATCGATCCGGGACCGCGGCTGGCCCGGCTGTACGAGGCGATCCTGCGGGACAGTCCCGAGCTGGCCGCGCCCGAGCGGCCGCGGCCCGTACCCGTGGCGCCCGTACCGGCCGCGCCCGTACGGCCGGAACCGGCCGAGCCGGCCCCCGTACCGCCGGCGCCCGAGCCGGCCGTTCCCGTACGGACGGCTCCCGAGGCCGCGGCGGCCGGGACGCCGGAACCGGTTCCCGGGGAGCCGGCGGCGCAGGCCGGCACGGCCGATGCCCCGTGCACCCTGCCGTACGACCTGCCCGACTTCACCGGCCGCGCCAAGGAACTGGCCGAACTCTTCGACTACGTACAGGACGAGGGCCGGGGCGCCGAGCGGTACTCCCGGATCGTGGCCATCGACGGCATGGGCGGCATGGGCAAGACCACCCTGGCCGTACGCGCCGCACACCGCCTGGCCGGGGGGTATCCGGACGGGCAGCTCCACATCGACCTGCACGGATTCACCCCGGGCGGCCGGCCCGTGTCACCGGCCAGCGCGCTCGACAGCCTGTTGCGGACCGTCGGTACGCCGGGCGACCGGATCCCCGAGGACCTGGAGGGCCGCACGGCCCTGTGGCGCTCGAAGCTGGACGGCCGGCGGATGCTGCTGCTGTTCGACAACGCGGTCGACGCCGCGCAGATCCGGCCACTGCTGCCGGCCTCGCCCGGCTGTCTGGTCCTGATCACCAGCCGGGGGCGGCTGCTGGACCTCGACGGCGTCGAGTGGGTGTCGATCGGGATGATGGAGCCCGAGGACAGCACCAGCCTGATGACCGAGACGCTCGGCACCACTCGGGTGGCCGCCGAGCCGGAGGCCTCCGCCGAACTGGCCGAGCTGTGCGGCCACCTGCCGCTGGCCCTGCGGATCGCCACCGCCCGGCTGCGCAACAGGCCGCGCTGGACGGTGCGTTACCTGGTCGAGCGGCTGCGCGACGAGAAACGCCGGATGGACGAGCTGAGTTCGGGCGAGCGCAGCGTCGCGGCGACCCTGCGCCTGTCGTACCTGGCGATGGACGAGGAGTACCGCACGGCGTTCCGCATCCTGAGCCTGTACCCGTGCGCGGGAACCGACGTGTACTCGGCGGCGGCCTTGCTGGGCACCGCCGTCCGGGACGCCGAGGACGCCCTGGAGTTCCTGCTCGACGTCCACCTGGTGCAGCAGCCCGATATCGGCCTCTACACCTTCCACGACCTGGTGCGCAGCTTCGCGCAGAGCCTGCGGGGACCGGCGACGGCGGAGGACGACGCGGCGGCCGTCGAGCGGCTGCTCGGCTACTACCTGACGACCTCCAACGCGGCCTGCGAGGTGCTGTTCCCCGGACGCGAGCGCCGGCCCACCGGCATCCCGCCCTACCAGGGCGAACGGCCGGCCTTCACGCTGGCCGAACAGGCCGTGAGCTGGTTCGACCGGGAGCAGGCCGGGCTGCTGGCGGCCGTGTCCCTCGCCGAGCGGTCCGGCCACGACCGGTACGCGGCCTGCCTGAGCCGCAACGTCGGCTTCCATCTGCACGCGCGCGGACAGCTCGACGAGTTCTGGAGCGTCGGGCACCTCGCGGTCGCCGCCGCCCGCCGGCTCGACGACCCGGCGCTCCTCGGCATCAGCCTGGCCAATCTGGGCGCGGCCTGCTGGAAGCTCGGCCGCTTCGAGGAAGGACTGGAGGTGGCCAGGGAGGCGCGCGACACCGCGATGCGCGCCGGTGACCGGCACACCGAGGCGCACAGCGAATCGACCATCGGGCTGCTGCTGTCGATGCTCGGGCGGTACGGGGAGGCGCTGCCCCTTCTGGAGCGCTCTCTCGGCATGTCCAGGGAGCTGGGCAACCCGCGCGCGGAGGCCGAGAACCTGACCACCCTCAGCACGCTGTACGAGCGGTGGGGCCGCTACCCGGAAGCGGCCCAGGCCGCCCGCCGGGCGATCGGGATCGGCCGCGACCTCGGCTACCGCAGCAACGAGATCGTGGCCCTCGCCGATCTGGCCTTCGCCCAGGTGGGCCTCGGCGACTACACGGACGCGCACGAGACCCTCAAGCGCGCCCGCGACCTGTGCGACGAGACCAGGTCGTCGGGGGACGTGGCCCTGGTGCTCGCGGTGTCCGCCCAGGTGGCGGAGGAACGGGGGGACGGCACGCAGGCCCGTTCGTTCGCCGAGCGGGCCCTGCTCCTCGGCCGTACGAGCGGCGCCCCGATCCGGCTCGCCAAGGTCGAGAACGTCCTCGGGCGGCTCCACATGACGTGGGGGGAGTACGAGGAGGCGCTCACCCTGCACGCGCACGCCCACAAGATCGCGGCCCCGATGAGCTTCCGGGCCGAGGAGGCGTCCGCGCTGGTGGGCCTCGCCCGTGCGGCGGAGGCGCTCGGCGAGTCGCGAGAGGCGGCCGGACACCGTGCGGCCGCCGAGGAGCTGTTCGAGTTCATGGGGCTGCCCGAGCACCGCCGGACGTACTGAGCCCGCACGTGGACGTGCCCCGCACCGGAATCCGGTGCGGGGCACATCCGCGTGGTGCGCGGGGAAGCGGCCGGCTCAGCGGGTGGTGGGGCCCGGGGAGGGGGCGCCCGGGCCCTTGTCGTCCGCGAGGACCTCGTACCCGGAGGGCTGACCGGCGTCCGCGGACTGGACCGTCACACCGACGCCGATCACGAGGGCCGCCGCGAAGATCCCGATCAGTCCGGCCAGCTTGCTGCGCATGTGTGGAACCCCCAGGTTGTGTACCGGTGCGGCTCCCGTGTGGTGCGGTGGCCGCTCTCGACAAGACACAGACTGGCCGAGGCCCTTACCGGTCCGTTCCCCTCTCGATACCGCTCGTGGCCGCGGAGCGGGAACGGCCGTTACCGGCCTGTTCCCGGTCCGGCTCGGTGGCGGCCGCGATCCGCGATCCCCGCGCGCTGACCAGCACGTCCGTCCGCGTGGTGCCCGATTCGTAGCCGGCGAGATCCAGCAGGGCCCGTACCGTCGCGCGGATCCCGGCCTGCTCCGTCTCGTGCAGCGCTACGGCGTTCCCCTCGGGGGTGATGCCGGCGACGAGGTGCATTCCGTCGACCGTGAGCGTCTCCACCCGGAACTTGGCTCCCGTCAAGAGCTCTTCGACGAGATAGGGGGCCGAATGCCGGGCGGTGACGGCCTGTTCGGCCCACCGGTCGAGCGCGGGCCGGTCGTGCACCGGCACGGTCCACCAACAGCCCGCCTTGTCGGCCGACTTGATGACCACCGGCAGCGGGAAGTCCTCCGCCAGCGAGCGCGCCTCGGCGACGGACCTCGCCTCCTCGGCGCGTACGGCCGAGGTCCGGCTCTCGTTGAGGATGCGCCGGATCGTCACCACGTCCGGCAGCCGCCCCGCGGGGGTCTCCCGGCACGCGGACAGTTCCCGCAGCACTTCCTCGGCGGCGGCCGCCGCCCCGCGGCCGAGACCCTTGCCGAGATCGCTCGCGAGGTACAGGACGTGCCCGATGCCGTGTTCGATGACCGTGTCCGTCAACAGGGCGCGCAGCGCGGCCGTGTCGTCGAAGTCCACCCGGAGGAGTCGCCGCGGGGGCAGCTCGGCGGGCAGCCGTGCCCGGGGTGGACACGGTCGGGTGTCCGACACCACCCAGACGTCCAGGCCCGCCACGACCGCGGCGCTTACGAGTCCTGGTCCGGGCCTGACGAGCACGACCCGTTCCGCGGACTGGTTGATGATCACAGAAATCTCCTCCATCGTGTCCCACGATGCTCGCGCCGGGCGTTCCCGGTCCCTTCCCGCCGCGTTCCCGGCCGCCGTCCGGAGCGCCGCCGGAGCGCCGCCGGAGCGCCGCCGGAGCGCCGCCGGAGCGCCGTCGGAGTGCCGTCGGAGGTCGCCCGGATGGCCCCGTCACAGGGCCGCCCGGCGCCCCGTGTCCGACAGTGGGGGAAGGCACCGAGCCCAGGGGGGCACCACACGCCGGAGGCGTACACACATGGGACTCTTCGACTTCCTGAAGTCCGACAAGAAGAAGGAACACGAGGCCGCCGAGAAGGCGAAGGAGCAGGTGGAGCAGCAGTCGGCCGGGCGGGCGACCCCTTCCGCGAGCTCGGCCGCCGACGCCGCCGCGGCCACCAGGGCCGCCGCCGAGCGGATGGCGGCCGCCGCACCGCCCAAGTCCAAGCCCGCCCCCGCGACGCCGAGCCCCTCGTCCGCCGCGCACAAGGCCGTGCCGGCCCCGCCCAAGCCGACCGCGATGCCGAAGCCCGGTCCCGCGCCCGCCGCGGCGGCGGGCGCCGCGCACACCCCCTCCCCCGCGTCGGCCGCGCACAAGGCCGTGCCCGCGGCACCGACGCCCAAGCCGGGGGCCACCGCGAAGAAGCGGACGTACACGGTCGGGCCCGGCGACTCGCTCTCCGCGATCGCCCGCCGCGAGCTGGGCAACGAGGCCCGCTGGCGCGAGCTCTACGCCATGAACAAGGGCGTCATCGGCTCCAATCCGGACCTGATCCGCCCGGGCATGGTCCTCACCCTCCCCGGCTGAGTCCCGCGCGCGCCGCGGCCGCACGCGGAAGGGGCCCGGATCCAGCGGGATCCGGGCCCCTTCCGCGTGTCCGAGCGTTCAGCGCTGCGTGTCGTCCGCAGCCGGACCGGACTCGCGTTCCTTGGCCGCGAGCTCGTCGTCGAAGCTCGCCGGAGCGGCGTCCTGCGTCGAGAGCTCCGTGGCGGCCGGCGGCTCGACGAGCCAGTCCGGGTTCGACTGCTGGTCCCACCACTTCCACGCGGCGAAGGCGGCGCCGGCCAGCACGCCGACCACGACGGCACCCTTGAGCAGGCCCTTGTAGCGCGCCCGCCGCTCATGGCGCCGCACCAGCTTCTGCACTTCCTTGGCCGACACCTGGCCGCGCAGTGCCGCGAAGGCCGCCGCCGACCGCGAGGCGGCCTCCTCGGCCACCGGCGTGGCGGCCGCGATCGCGCTCTCGAGCCGCGGCTGGGTGTAGTCGGCGGCCTGCCGCGCCGCGACGCGGGTCTGGTGCACCGCCTTCGTCGCCGCCCGGTCCACGTGCGGCGGCACGTGCGCGCGCGCCGCCTTGAGCCGGGGATGCAGATGGCTGTCGTAGGTCGTACGCGCTTGCCGGGCGGCCGCGTCGGCCGCGTACGACACCTTGGGTGCCAGCAGTTCGTTGGCCTCTTGGGCGTAGTGCACCGCGGCGTCCCTGGCGGATTCCGCGTACGGTGCCACCACTTCCGCCGCGTGCAGGAAACTCTCCCTGGCGCTCTCGGCTGCCAGGCGCACGCTGTCCTTGCGGGTCACGGGATCCTCCTCCTCGGTGGCGGACACAGTTCACCTTTCCACCCTTTGTCGGATCATGCCTCTCCTATCGCCGACCGGCATGCGTGACAGGGCATACGGGTGGACGATTTCAGTGCTGCGGAGCGCTCCGTGCGACCATCTGGACCGACAGTGATGACTATGGAAGGCAGATCCGTGGCCGAGAAGCTCTACGCCACCCTGAAGACGACCCACGGCGACATCGAGATCGAGCTGCTGGAGAACTTCGCTCCGAAGACCGTCCGGAACTTCGTGGAGCTCGCCACCGGCGCCCGGGAGTGGACCCGCCCCACCGACGGCCAGAAGACCACGGACCCGCTGTACGACGGCACCGTCTTCCACCGTGTCATCAGCGGCTTCATGATCCAGGGCGGCGACCCGCTCGGCAACGGCACCGGCGGCCCCGGCTACCAGTTCGCCGACGAGTTCCACCCCGACCTGGCCTTCACCAAGCCGTACCTGCTCGCCATGGCCAACGCGGGCCCGGGCACCAACGGCTCGCAGTTCTTCATCACCGTGGCGCCCACCGCCTGGCTGACGCGCAAGCACACCATCTTCGGCGAGGTCACCGACCCGGCCAGCCAGAAGGTCGTCGACGCCATCGCCGGCAGCGCCACGAACCCGCGCACCGAGCGCCCCCTGGACGACGTGATCATCCAGTCCGTGGTCGTCGAGAAGCGCTGACGGCCCCCGGGAACCTTTCCGCCCCGCCCGTCCGTCCTGCATGCGTATGAAGTGATGGGGCATACCGGACCGGCGGGGCGCACCCCTGCCTCGCCGCTGATCGAGGGAACCGATGGACACCGACCGTCTGCCGGGCTGCTACCGCCACCCGGACCGCGACACGGGGATCAGCTGCACCCGCTGCGAGCGCCCCATCTGCCCCGAATGCATGATCAGCGCGTCGGTCGGGTTCCAGTGCCCCGAGTGCGTCCGTGAGGGTTCCGGCACCGGGCACCGGCCGGCCGCCAACGCGCCGCGGACCATCGCGGGCGGGGTGGTCGCCTCCGATCCGCACCTCGTCACCAAGATCCTCATCGGGATCAACGTCCTGGTGTTCCTGGTGGGCGCGATCCATCCGGCCCTGGCGGTCCAGCTGGAGCTGATCGGCCGCTACCGGGAGTTCGCGTACGTCCCCGGCCCCATCGAGGGCGTGTCCACCGGTGAGTACCACCGGCTGCTGACCTCGGTGTTCCTGCACACCGAGCTGTGGCACATCGCGGGCAACATGATCGGCCTGTGGGTGATCGGCG
This sequence comes from Streptomyces sp. NPDC029164, assembly GCF_055563995.1. NCBI lineage: Bacteria > Bacillati > Actinomycetota > Actinomycetes > Kitasatosporales > Streptomycetaceae > Streptomyces > Streptomyces sp. NPDC029164. Next base: position 173,391 of record NZ_JBVHWW010000002.1, read on the forward strand.
GCCCGCTGGAGGCGGCGCTGGGCCGGGCCCGCTACCTGACGGCCTACCTGCTGTCGGGCCTGGGCGGCAGCGCCCTCGTCTATCTGCTGACCGCGCCGAACACCCCGACCCTCGGTGCGTCCGGCGCCGTCTTCGGCCTGCTGGGCGCCACGGTCGTGCTGGTGCGCCGGCTGCGGTACGAGATGCGCCCGGTGCTCGTGATGGTCGCGCTGATGCTGCTGCTGACCTTCGTCCCGCTCGGCACCGGCCTCAGTGTGTCCTGGCAGGCGCACGTGGGCGGCCTGGTCACCGGCGCCCTGGTGGCGCTGGGCATGCTCACGCCCGCCGTCGGCAGGACGCGCGCACTCGTCCAGTGGGGGACGTGCGCGGGGGTGTTCCTGCTGGTCACGGCCTTGGTCCTGGTCCGCACGGCGGAACTCACCTGATCACACCGGCGTCAACTCTCCACAGAGTTATCCACAGATCTTCTGTCTTTTCCTCAGGTGTGGATGACGCTGTGGATAACTCATGGGGAGAGCTTCCGTCAGCGGTCGAGAGGTGCTACTTCCACTGCGTGGACACGCCGAATCCCGCGGCGATGAAGCCGAAACCGACCACGATGTTCCAATTGCCCAGCGCCTCGATCGGCAGCTGGGTCTCGGTCACGTAGAAGACGACGATCCATGCGAGTCCGATCAGGAAGAACGCCAGCATGACCGGGGCGACCCAGCTGCGGTTCGTCAGCCGGATGCTCTGCGGCTGCCGCGTGGGCGGCGGCGTGTAGTCGTCCTTCTTGCGGATACGTGACTTCGGCACGAGGGGCTCTCCTGTCGATGCGCTGGGGACCTTGCCTGCCCCGGGCGTCCGTTAGCGTAGTGGACCTGTGGCGTTGAAGGAGAAGGGTACGTTGAGCAATTCCGACGACTCCTCCGCGGGTCCCCGTCGCCGGGCCAGACCGGTCCGGCTGCTGACGGCCGCCGTCTTCGCCCTGGCCGGGCTGCTCTTCGTCACCAGTTTCAACACCTCCAAGGGTACGAACATCCGGACGGACGCATCGCTCCTGAAGCTGTCGGACCTCATCAAGGAGCGCAGCCAGGACAATGCGGAGCTGGAGCAGAGCACCGGCGCGGCCCGCCGCCGGGTGGACGCCCTCGCCGACCGCGACGACGGCAGCACCAAGGCCGAGGACGCCAAGCTGGCCGCCCTCCGCGCGGTCTCGGGCACCGAGGAGCTGTCCGGCAAGGGGCTGACGGTCACCCTCAACGACGCCCCGCCGAACGCCACCGCCCGCATCCCCAACGTGCCCGAGCCGCAGCCCAACGACCTGGTGATCCACCAGCAGGACCTGCAGGCCGTGGTGAACGCCCTCTGGCAGGGTGGCGCCCAGGGCATCCAGGTCATGGACCAGCGGCTCATCTCCACCAGCGCGGTGCGCTGCGTGGGCAACACCCTGATCCTCCAGGGCCGCGTCTACTCGCCCCCGTACAAGATCTCGGCGGTCGGCGACCCGAACGCGCTGAAGAAGGCGCTGGCCGCCTCGCCGGCCCTGCAGAACTACCAGCTGTACGTGAACGCGTACGGGCTCGGCTGGAAAGTGGACGAGCACAGGGCGCTGACACTTCCCGGCTACTCCGGCACAGTGGACCTCCACTATGCGAAGCCGGTGGCTCCCACCCCGTGAGCGGGTCCGTCCCGACGTCGTACTGCGCCTGGTGGTACGGACGTTCAGCGAGGTGTGCCTGACGGCGGGCACGCTGATCGTGCTCTTCGTCGCGTACGTCCTGCTGTGGACCGGGGTGAAGGCCGACCGGGCCATGGACGGGGAGAGGGCCGGGCTGCGCGACCGCTGGGCGGCGGCGGCCGCGCCGCAGCCCGCGCCGTCCGTGCCGTCGGCGGCCCCCGCCGAACCGGCCGAACCGGCCGAACCGCCGCCCTACCCCGCCGGCCGGGCCTTCGCCGAGATGTACGTCCCGCGCTTCGGCCCGGACTGGGTCAAGCCCGTCCTGGAGGGCACGGACACCGGGCTGCTGAAGAAGGGCCTCGGCCACTACGCCGGCACCGCCCGCCTCGGCGCCACCGGGAACTTCTCGGTGGCCGGCCACCGGCGCACCTACGGTGATCCCTTCAAGGACTTCCCGGAGCTGCGCACGGGGGACGAGGTGATCCTCAAGGACGAGAGCACCTGGTACACGTACACCGTGCGGGGCGGGCCCCTGCGCACGCTGCCGACCCAGGTCGGGGTGGTCGCCCCGGTCCCGGAGAAGTCGCCGTTCACCACGCCCGGCCGCTACCTGACCCTCACGACCTGCGATCCGGAGTGGGGCCACAGCCACCGGCTGGTCGTCTGGGCGGAGCTGACCGGCACCCGCGCCGTGGCGCAGGGCCGGCCGGAGGGTTTGTCCGGGTGACCCTTCCGGGTGACCCACCCCGTCGGGCCGCTGCCTTTAGTCTGTTCGCGTACCGCCCCCGCGGTGCGTTGAACGAATGTGGACGAAAAGGAAACAGGCGGCATGTACGGCTGGATCTGGCGGCACCTGCCGGGCAACGCGTGGGTCCGCGCGCTGATCTCACTCGTACTGATCCTCGCGGTGGTCTTCGTGCTGTTCCAGTACGTCTTCCCGTGGGCCGAGCCGCTCCTGCCGTTCAACGATGTGACGGTGGACGAGGGATCGGGAGCCACTCCGTGAGCGCGCGCATTCTGGTTGTCGACAACTACGACAGCTTTGTCTTCAACCTGGTCCAGTACCTCTACCAGCTCGGCGCCGAATGCGAGGTGCTGCGCAACGACGAGGTCGGGCTCGCGCACGCGCAGGACGGTTTCGACGGGGTCCTGCTGTCCCCCGGGCCGGGCACGCCCGAGGAAGCGGGCGTCTGCGTCGACATGGTCCGGCACTGCGCGCGGACGGCCGTTCCCGTCTTCGGCGTGTGCCTCGGCATGCAGTCGATGGCGGTCGCCTACGGCGGCGTCGTCGGCCGGGCGCCCGAGCTGCTGCACGGCAAGACCTCGCCCGTGATCCACGAGGGGCTGGGCGTCTTCCAGGGCCTGCCCTCGCCGTTCACCGCGACCCGCTACCACTCCCTCGCCGCCGAGCCCGCCACCCTGCCCGACGCGCTGGAGGTCACGGCGCGCACCGAGGACGGGATCATCATGGGCCTGCGCCACCGGGAGCACGACGTCGAGGGCGTGCAGTTCCACCCCGAGTCCGTGCTGACCGAGTGGGGTCACCGGATGCTCGCGAACTGGCTGGTGCGGTGCGGCGACGCGGGTGCCGTGGAGCGCTCGGTGGGGCTGGCCCCGGTGGTGGGCAAGGCCGTCGCGTGACGACGGTCGCGCCGTCCGCGCCCACGGAGGGCCGGGCCGCGCGACGCAGGGCAGCTCAGGAGGCCGCGAAGCGGGCCGCCAGACGCACCCGCAGGCGGGGCGGACGGCGGCGCAGGCGGCCGGCGTCGGGCGGCCCGGTGGTCATCGCGAGCCGGCTGGGCGGAGAGCTGTTCATCACGATGGGGCTCGTGATGCTGCTGTTCGTCGCCTACCAGCTCTGGTACACGAACGTCGTGGCGGAGCGGGCGGCGAACGGGGCCGCCGGCTCGCTGCGCCAGACCTGGGCGCACCCGCCCGGCGGTGACGGGGCCGAGGCGCCGCCGGTGACGGCCTTCGAGCCCGGCCAGGGCTTCGCCATCCTCCACATCCCGAAGCTCGACGTGAAGGTGCCGGTGGCGGAGGGCATCAGCAAGCCCAAGGTGCTGGACCGGGGCATGGTCGGGCACTACGGCGAGGGCGCCCTGAAGACGGCGATGCCCTCGGACGAGCAGGGCAACTTCGCGGTGGCCGGCCACCGCAACACCCACGGAGAGCCCTTCCGCTACATCAACCGGCTGGTGCCCGGGGATCCCGTCGTGGTCGAGACCCGGGACGCGTACTACACGTACGAGATGACCTCGGCGCTGGCGCAGACACCGCCGACGAACGTGGCGGTGATCAAGCCCGTGCCGGAGGGATCGGGATTCACGTCCCCGGGCCGGTACATCACGCTGACCACCTGCACCCCCGAGTTCACCAGCACCTACCGGATGATCGTATGGGGCAGGATGACCGGGGAACGGCCCCGCAGCCAGGGCCCGCCGCCCGCGCTGACCAGTTAAGGACGAAACAAGCAGTGTCACGAGCCCGCCGCCGCGCCGCGGCCCCGCCCGCCGGCAACCGCAGTGTGCTCGCCGGGTTCCTGAGCCTGCTGGGCGAGGTCCTGATCACGGTGGGCCTGGTGCTGGGCCTGTTCGTCGCCTACTCGCTGTGGTGGACGAACGTCCTCGCGGACCGGCAGGCCTCCGCGAAGGGCGACGAGGTCCGCCAGCAGTGGCAGACACCGGACCGGCCCGCGGAGCCCGGGGCGCTGGACACCAAGGACGGCGTCGGCTTCCTGCACGTGCCGGCGATGAACAACGGCGAGGTGCTCGTCAAGCCGGGCACGGCGCCGGACATCCTCGACGACGGCGTGGCCGGGTACTACACGGAACCGGTGAAGTCGGCGCTGCCGTGGGACGAGAAGGGGAACTTCTCGCTCGCCGCGCACCGCGACGGGCACGGGGCGAAGTTCCACAACATCGACAAGGTGCGCAGCGGCGACGCGATCGTCTTCGAGACCCGGGACACCTGGTACGTCTACAAGGTCTTCGGGGAGCTGCGCCAGACGTCGAAGTACAACACCGACGTGATCAACCCGGTTCCGAAGGAGTCGGGGAAGACCGCCCCGGGCCGGTACATCACCCTCACCACCTGCACGCCGGTCTACACCTCGAAGTACCGGTACATCGTGTGGGGCGAGCTGGTCCGCACGGAGAAGGTGGACGCGAAGCGGACGCTGCCGGCCGAGCTGCGCTGAGGAAGGCCCCTGCGGGCCCCTGGGGCGCCTCCTGAGGCCCACGGGCCCCTCGGGGCCACCCGGGCCCCGCCCGGTCCCGCGCGGGGCGCAGACGCCCGCTCAGCGGCGGGGCGCGGAAGGGCGGGGTACGGAAGGCGGGTACGGAAAAGGTCCGGCCCTCCTCCCCGTCGTCGGGGGGAGGAGGGCCGGACCCTTCGTGCCGGGCTTCCGCGCTACCTGCGGCCGTTGCCGCCGGTCAGGCCGGAGATGATGCCGCCGCCGTCCTGCTGGCCCTGCGTGGTGGCGATGTTGACGGCCTGGCCCGAGGCGAGCGGGGTACCGGGCTGCGGGTTGGTGCCCACCACGATCGCGTTGTCGTCCGTCGGGCCGCCGACGATGCCGACCCTCAGGTTGGCGCGCTGCAGATCTTCCTTGTACTGGCCCAGCGTCCGGTTGGCGAAGTTCGGCACCACGGTCGCCGTCGCGGCCTTGACGATGGTGATGTTCACCGTCTTGCCCACCTCGAGCTGCTGCCCCGCCGCGAACTGCTGGAAGACCACCGTTCCCGGAGCGGCTCCGGGCTGCTCGTTCTCCGTCACGCTGCCGAGCTTGAGCTTGACGTCCTTGAGCGCCTTCTCCGCGTCGTCCCTGGTCTTGCCCTTGAGGTCGGGAACCACGGCCTTGGCCAGCTCCTTGGAGACCGTCAGCTTGATGACGGAGTTCTTCTCCGCCTCGCCGCCCTTCGGGTCCTGCTCCAGCACGATCCCGGGGGTCTGGTCGGACTCCTCGGTCTTGCGCTCGACCTGGAAGCCCCTGTCCTTCAGGGTCTTCTCGGCCTCCTCGTACGTGAGCCGCAGCACGTTGGGGACCTGCACCTTGGGCGCGCCCGAGGAGATCGTCACCGTGACCGTGGAACCCTTGTCGACCTTGACGTCGGCCGCCGGGTCCTGCTTGCAGACGTTGCCCTTGGGCTGGTCGTCGCAGGGCGCTTCGCCGCCCTTGACCACGTTCAGGCCGACGTTGGTGCCGCTTCTCTGCGCCAGTTCGAGGGTCTGGCCGACGAGCTTGGGCACGGCGGGCCGGTTGTCGGCCGTCTCGCTGAAGAGGGAGCGGCCGATGAGGATCGCGCCGACGAGGACGAGGACGCCGGCCAGCACGAGCAGGACCGTGGAGGCCTTGCTCTTCTTCTGCTGGCGGCGGTTCGGGCCCTGGTCGTAGCCGCCCTGGTCGCCGTAGCCGTAGCCGCCGTCGCCCGGGGGCGTCGGCGCCATCATCGCGGTCTGGCCGCCTTCGGTGGCGCGCAGGGCGGTGGTGGGCTGGTCGTAGCCGGGCTGCCCGTATCCGTGGCCCTGGTCGGGGTAGCCGTAGCCGGCCACGCCCATGGAGGCGGTGGCGGCGACGGGCTGCCCGTCGAGGCACGCCTCGATGTCGGCGCGCATCTCGTCGGCCGACTGGTAGCGGTAATCGGGGTCCTTGACCAGGGCCTTGAGGACGATGGCGTCCATCTCGGGCGTGATCTCGGGGTCGAAGTTCGACGGCGGCTGCGGCTCTTCCCGTACGTGCTGGTAGGCGACGGCCACGGGGGAGTCGCCGACGAACGGGGGCCGCACGCTGAGCAGCTCGTAGAGCAGGCAGCCCGCGGAGTAGAGGTCGGAGCGCGCGTCGACCTGCTCGCCCTTGGCCTGCTCCGGGGAGAGGTACTGGGCGGTGCCGATGACGGCGGCCGTCTGCGTCATGGTCATGCCGGAGTCGCCCATGGCGCGGGCGATGCCGAAGTCCATGACCTTGACCTGGCCCGTGCGCGTCAGCATCACGTTCGCGGGCTTGATGTCGCGGTGCACGATGCCGGCCCGGTGCGAGTACTCCAGGGCCTGGAGGATGCCGATGCACATCTCCAGGGTGCGTTCGGGCAGCAGCTTGCGGCCCGAGTGCAGCAGCTCGCGCAGGGTGGAGCCGTCGACGTACTCCATCACGATGTACGGGATGGAGATGTTGTCGACGTAGTCCTCGCCGGTGTCGTAGACGGCGACGATCGCGGGATGGTTCAGCGACGCGGCCGACTGGGCCTCGCGCCGGAACCGGGCCTGGAAGGACGGGTCACGGGCGAGGTCGGCACGCAGGGTCTTGACGGCGACGGTACGGCCGAGCCGGGTGTCGTGGGCGAGGTAGACCTCGGCCATGCCACCACGGCCGAGCACGTGGCTCAGCTCGTACCGGCCGCCGAGGCGACGCGGCTCTTCCATAACGTTGCAGCCCTCTCCGTCAGTCCCGACCGCACCTGTGTGTGGTCCGGCGGTGTGCTGTTCGCGCAAAGGCTACCGGCCGATCGTCCGTGATCGGTTCGTGGCCACAGGCTGATACTGGACCGGTACCGTACGCTCGGATCCGGGCGGAATTCAGTGAGGTGCGTCACTCCGCTCCGGCCCGTCATTGCTTGGTCACTTCTGGCTGTTGAGCACTGCCTTCATGACCGCCTGGGCGACGGGGGCGGCGAGACCGCCACCGCTGATGTCGTCGCGGGCGGTGCCCTCGCTGTCCTCGATGACGACGGCGACGGCGACGGGCGAGGTGCCGTCCGCGTTCTCCGCGTAGGAGATGAACCAGGCGTAGGGGCGCTTCTTGTTGCCCTCGCCGTGCTGCGCCGTACCGGTCTTGCCGCCGACCTTCACGTCCTTGATCTTGGCGTTGGAGCCGGTGCCCTTCTCGACGACGTTGACCATCATCTCCTGGACCTTCTGCGCGTTGGCGGCGGAGAGGGGCCGGCTCATCTCCTGCGGCTCGTGCTTCTCGATGACGTCCAGGTTGGGGGCCGTGAGCATGTCGACCATGTACGGCTTCATCAGCTTGCCGTCGTTGGCGATCGCGGCGGTGACCATGGCCATCTGCAGCGGGGTGGCCGCCGTGTTGAACTGGCCGATGGCGCTCTGGGCGTTGCCGTCCTTGCCCATCTTCTTGTCGTAGATGCTGGCGAAGGCGCGGACCGGAATGTCGATCTTGTCGTTGTTGAAGCCGAACTTCTCCGCGGTCTCCACCATGTTGTCGCGGGTGACCTTGTCGCCCATGTTGGCGAAGACGGAGTTGCAGGAGATGCGCAGGGCCTCGTTGAGGCTGGCCTTCTCACAACCGGTGTGGGAGTTGGGCAGCTTGGTCTGGGTGCCGGGCAGGATGTACGGCTCGGGGGTGTCCGTCGGGTCGTCGATGTTCTTGACGACGCCGTGCTCCAGGGCCGCGGCCGCGGTGACCACCTTGAAGGTGGAGCCCGGCGGATACGTCTCGCGCAGGGCGCGGTTGACGAGCTTCTTGTCCTCGCTGTCCTTCAGCTCGACCCAGGCCTTCTCGTCGGCCTTGGAGTTGCCCGCGAAGCTGGAGGGGTCGTACGAGGGGGTGGAGACCAGGGCGAGGATGGCGCCGGTGCGCGGGTCGATGGCGGCGACCGCGCCCTTCTTGTCGCCGAGCTCCTTGAAGGCGGCCCGCTGCGCGTCGGGGTTGAGCGTGGTGACGACGTTGCCGCCCTGCTTCTTCTCCCCGGTGAACATGCCGATGGTGCGGTCGAAGAACAGCCGGTCGTCGTTGCCGGTGAGGATGCCGTCCTCGAGCGATTCGAGCTGGGTGGAGCCGAAGGCCTGCGAGGCGTACCCGGTGACGGGCGACCACAGCGCGCCGTCCTTGTAGGTGCGCTTGAACTTGTAGTCGCTGCCGTCGGTGACCGCGGAGCCGGTGATCGGCTCGCCCCGGACGATGATGTTGCCGCGCTCGGTCGCGTACTGGGCGATCTGGACCCGGCGGTTCTCCTTGCGCGTGCTGAGTTCCTCGGCCTGGACGTACTGCAGCCAGTTCGTACGGATCAGCAGGGCGAGGACGAGCAGCCCGCAGAACAGCGAGATGCGGCGCAGGGGCTTGTTCATGACGGGCGGACCACCTGGGTCATCTCGGAGTCGGGGGACGGGGCGGGGGCCGGTGCGGGGCGGCGTGCGGTGTCGCTGATCCGGATGAGGACGGCGATGAGGATCCAGTTGGCCAGGACGGATGAACCGCCGGACGCGAGGAAGGGCATCGTCATGCCGGTGAGGGGGATGAGGCCCATGACTCCGCCGGCGACCACGAAGATCTGGAGCGCGAAGGCGCCGGAGAGGCCGATGGCGAAGAGCTTGCCGAAGGGGTCGCGGGCGGCGAGGGCGGTGCGGACGCCCCGCTCGATGATCAGGCCGTAGAGCAGGAGGAAGGCCATCACACCGGCGAGCCCGAGCTCCTCGCCGACGGTGGAGAAGATGAAGTCCGAGTTGGCGGCGAAGCCGATGAGGTCGGAGTTGCCCTGGCCCCATCCGGTGCCGAGGACGCCGCCCGAGCCGAAGCTCATGATCGACTGGCCGACCTGCTCGCAGGCGCCGGAGGTGGAGTAGCAGGCGAAGGGGTCGAGCCAGGCGGTGACGCGGGCCTTGACGTGGCTGGCGGTGGCCCCGACGACGGTGGCGCCGCCGACCGACATCAGCAGGCCGATGACGATCCAGCTGGTGCGCTCGGTGGCCACGTACAGCATGATCACGAACATGCCGAAGAACAGCAGCGAGGTGCCGAGGTCGTTCTCGAAGACGAGGACGAGCAGGCTCATCGCCCAGATCATCAGGATCGGGCCGAGGTCGCGGCCGCGCGGCAGATAGAGGCCCATGAAGCGGCGGCTGGCCAGCGCGAGCGCGTCGCGCTTCACCATGAGGTAACCGGCGAAGAAGATCGCGATGACGATCTTCGCGAACTCACCGGGCTGGATGGAGAAGCCGCCGACGCTGATCCAGATCTTGGCGCCGAAGACGTCGGCGCCGAGGCCCGGGATGACCGGCAGGATCAGCAGGACCAGGGCGCCGGCCATGGAGATGTACGTGAACCGCTGCAGTACGCGGTGGTCCTTGAGGACCAGCAGCACGGCGGCGAACAGGGCGATGGCCACCGCCGTGTACATCATCTGGCGGGGGGCCGACGGGGAGAAGGCGCCGAAGGACCGCTTCGCCAGGTTCTGCAGGCGGTCGGACTGGTCCAGGCGCCAGATCAGGACGAGGCCCAGACCGTTGAGGAGCGTGGCCAGCGGCAGCAGCAGCGGGTCGGCGTACTTGGCGTACCGGCGCACGACGAGGTGCGCGATCCCGGCGAGGCAGCCGAGGCCGAGGCCGTAGAGCACCATGCCGGGCGGCAGGCTGCCGTTGATCGCGAGACCCACGTTGGCGTAGGCGAACATCGGGATGACCACGGCGAAGACGAGCAGCAGGAGCTCGGTGTTCCGCCGGCTCGGCAGCTCGATGGCGCCGATGGTGGTCGTGTTGGTGACAACGCTCATGGTGTGGCAGGCCCCCTGCGCCCGCGTGTGACTGCTACTTCCCGCACAGGCCGACCAGCTGCTGCTCCTCGGGAGTCAGGCTGGGACCGGGTGTCGGAGTGTTCTGCGCCTCGGCGGTGCGGCGCTCTTCGTCCTTCTTGCAGGCGGAGGCCTGGACGCCGAGGTCGTCGAGCTTCCTCTTGGCGACGTCGAGGCTGCCTTCGCTGATGGTGGCCTCGACCAGCTTCCGCTTGAAGGGCGGCAGGTACTTCAGTTCGATGTCGGGGCGGTCGGTCTCCACCTTGGAGAGCTCCAGCGGGCCGAGCTTCGGGCTGATGCCGCGGAAGAGCGCGACGTGCTCGCCCTTCTTGCCGACGTAGAACTGGGTCTGGGTCCAGCGCCAGCCGGCGTACAGGCCGCCGCCGATGACGCCGGCGACGATGAGCAGGGTCAGCGTACGGGTGGTCCACTTGCGCCCTTTGCTGCGGCGCCTGCGGGGGTGGTCGTACGTGTCCTCGTAGCCGGAGTCGGCGTCGTAGCCGTCGGCTTCGCCGAAGCTGCCGTAGCCGCCGCCCTGGCCCTGCTCGGAGTACCCGTAGCCGGGGGCGTCGCCGCTGCCGGGGGGGCCGAAGGCACCGGCGGGCGGCGGGGCCTGGCGGCCGAGGCCCGAGGCCCGGCCGGCCGGCGTCTGCATGGCGTTGCCGCCGTCGAAGAGCTGGTGCTGGTTCTCGGCGACCGCGCCGACGACCACCGGGGTGTCGCTGACCTGGGCGGCGAGGGTGTCACCGCTGTCGGTGTCGAGGACGTCGGCGACGATGCAGGTGATGTTGTCGGGTCCGCCGCCGCGCAGCGCCAGCTGGATCAGCGACTGCACGGTCTCGCGGGGGCCGTGGTAGTCGGCGAGGGTCTCTTCCAGGGTCTGGTGCGAGACGACGCCGGAGAGCCCGTCGGAGCAGATCAGGTAGCGGTCGCCGGCCCGGACCTCGCGGATGGAGAGGTCGGGTTCGACGATGTCGCCGCTGCCCAGCGCGCGCATCAGCAGGGAGCGCTGCGGGTGGGTGGTGGCTTCCTCTTCCGTGATGCGGCCCTCGTCGACGAGGCGCTGCACCCAGGTGTGGTCCTGGGTGATCTGGGTGAGGACGCCGTCGCGGAGCAGGTAGGCGCGGGAGTCGCCGACGTGGACGAGGCCGAGGCGCTGACCGGTCCACAGCAGGGCGGTCAGGGTGGTCCCCATGCCTTCGAGCTGGGGGTCCTCCTCGACCATGACGCGCAGCTGGTCGTTGGCCCGCTGCACGGCGGTGGCGAGGGAGGTGAGGAGGTCGGAGCCCGGGACGTCGTCGTCGAGCTGCACGAGGGTGGAGATCACCTCGGAGCTCGCGACCTCGCCGGCGGCCTGGCCTCCCATGCCGTCGGCGATCGCGAGGAGACGGGGGCCGGCGTAGCCGGAGTCCTCGTTCCCCTCGCGGATCATGCCCTTGTGTGATCCGGCGGCGAACCGCAGGGACAGACTCATGCGCACCTCGCCGGTCGGCTCCGGGTACAACCGGTCTCGAGCCACACTGCCCACCCTCCGGTCGGGAGCGCGCGCGTGTCCGTGTCCTCGGTGGGACGGATCGCCGTCGCGCGCTCGCTCCGCTCGCTCATTCTCGTACTACTTCCGCAGCTCGATGACGGTCTTGCCGATGCGGATCGGTGCGCCCGGCGGAATGGGCGTCGGGGTGGTCAGCCGGGTCCGGTCGAGATACGTGCCGTTGGTGGACCCGAGATCCTCGACGATCCACTGGCCGTCACGGTCGGGATAGATCCTGGCATGGCGGCTGGACGCGTAGTCGTCGTCCAGCACGATCGTGGAGTCGTGGGCGCGGCCCAGCGTGATCGTCTGGCCGGCGAGGGCCACCGTGGTGCCCGTGAGGGTGCCCTCGGAGACGACGAGCTTGGTGGGCGCACCGCGGCGCTGGCGCTGCTGCGGAGGCGCGGCCTGGCGGCCGGCCTGCTGCGGGGCGCTCGTGGCGCCACCGCGGCGGGAGCCGCGCTGGGTCACTCTCGTCCCGAAGAGATCGCTGCGGATGACCTGGACGGCCACGATGACGAACAGCCACAGAACGGCTAGGAAACCCAACCGCATGACCGTCAGGGTCAGCTCTGACATTGCCCCCGCTTCACCCTTCGGCTTGCCGGTAAATGATGGTCGTGCTGCCCACGACGATCCGCGAGCCGTCGCGGAGCGTAGCGCGGGTGGTGTGCTGCCCGTCCACCACGATGCCGTTGGTGGACCCGAGATCCTGGATCGTCGAGGGCGTTCCGGTCCGGATCTCACAGTGCCGGCGGGATACGCCGGGGTCGTCGATCCGCACGTCGGCTTCCGTGCTTCGGCCGAGTACGAGCGTGGGACGCGAGATCTGGTGGCGGGTGCCGTTGATCTCGATCCAGTGCCGCCGGGGGCCGCCCGAGCCGGCCGCGGGGGCCGCTCCGGCGGGTCCGCCGGGGGCGGGCCTGCGCGCGCCCGCGCCGCCGGGAGGCGGCGCGCTGGGCATGGGCGGGGCGGCGACCGGCGGGTAGCCGTATCCGCCCTGCGGCTGGTTCTCCGGAGGGTAGCCGTAGCCGCCCTGCGGTGAGGGTGGCCCTGCCTGCGGCTGGGAGGCGCTGGAGGCGAGGGTGCGGCTGCGGACCCGATAGAGCCCGGTGTCGAGGTCGTCGGCCTTCTCCAGGTGGACCTTGATGGGGCCCATGAAGCTGTAGCGCTGCTGCTTGGCGTAGTCGCGGACGAGGCCCGCGAGCTCGTCGCCGAGCTGCCCGGAGTAGGGGCTCAGGCGGTCGTAGTCACCGGCGCTGAGCTCGACGATGAAGTCGTTGGGGACGACGGTCCGCTCGCGGTTCCAGATGGTGGCGTTGTTGTCGCACTCCCGCTGGAGGGCTCCGGCGATCTCCACCGGCTGGACCTCGGACTTGAACACCTTGGCGAAGGTGCCGTTCACCAGACCTTCGAGTCGCTGCTCGAACCGCTTCAGAACTCCCATGGGGCACCTCCTCCGTCGTTGTCGCCCTGTACTGCTTACTGATCGTATCCACGCGTGGCGGATTCGAGTGGTTCCCCATCGCTCCTGTGAGGACGAGTGTTGGTCCTCACAAGGGATCGTAGGGGCGCCGCAGGAACAGTGTCCCGCACCGGGAGCGGAGTGCGGGAGGGGCCGTCCACGGCGGGGTGCGGCTGTCCCGGGAAAGCGATTTCAAACCACCCCGCTCACCGTGCTAATGTTTCGACGTCGCCAGGGGAACGGCCCGAAAGGGAAGAACCACTGGGACGCTGCTCGGGCGAGTGGCGGAACGGCAGACGCGCTGGCTTCAGGTGCCAGTGTCCTTCGGGACGTGGGGGTTCAAATCCCCCCTCGCCCACATCGACGAGACGGTCGTCACTGCGAAAGCGGTGGCGGCCGTTTCGTGTTTCCCCGTCACTTCTGTTTCCCCGGTCCCTTCCGTGGCCCGGCCGAGGGTGATCCAGGACACGTCGCCGAAGTCGCCACCCCCCGTTCGACTTTCGTCGGGACGGGTGCGACGAAAGAGGGCAGTCGGGCGGGGGGACGGGTGTTTAGGGTCGGGCGGGTGGATGTGAAGGCGAAGGCGCGGGCGGGCTGGCAGTGGCTGAGGGGGCCGGAGCCCTGGACCCGGCGGATGCTGGCGGGGGACCTGGCGATCGGCGGGGTGCTCGCCATCCTCGGGCTGGGCGTGGACGAGCTCAGCGACGGGTCCGGTCTGCGGATGCTCATGAGTTCCGTGGTCGTGGTGGCGCTGACGCTGATGCGCCGGCGGCTGCCGGGGACCGCGCTCGTCGTCGCCTCGGCGGTGGGCGCCCTCCTCCCGGGGACGTTCTTCGTGACGCCCCTGCTGGCCTGGGCCGCGGGGCGGCGGATCGTCGGGGTGGGCCGGGCGGTGGCGGCCTTCGCGCTGGCCTTCGTCGCGGCGGTCGGCGCCAGCGTGACGGACCAGGCGGCGCAGATGCAGCCGCTGCTGGTGATCGTGTTCTCCACCCTGATGTTCCTGGCCATGATCGTGATGCCGGGTCTGGCCAGCCGGTACTGGTCGCAGCGGCGCACCCTGCTGCGGGCGCTCCACGAGCGCAACGGACAGCTGCTGCGCGAGCGGGCCATGGTCGCCGGGCAGGCGAGGCTGCGCGAGCGGCAGCGCATCGCCCAGGACATGCACGACAGCCTGGGGCACCAGCTGGCCCTGATCTCCGTGCACACCGGTGCGCTGGAGGTGGATCCGGAACTCACCGGCCGTCAGCGCGAGGCGGTGGGCGTGCTGCGGCAGGCCTCGGTGGCCGCGATGCACGAACTGCGCGAGGTCGTCGGCATCCTGCGCGACGGCGTGGAGGCGCCCGCGCCGGTGGAGGAGGCCCAGCCCGCGGCGCGCGGCGTGGCCGGGATCGCGGGGGTCGTGGAGGCGGCGCGGGGCTCGGGCACCGACGTACGGCTGACCACGTCGGGGCAGCCGAGGCCGCTGGTCGCGGCATGCGACCACGCCGCGTACCGGATCGTCCAGGAGGCGCTGACGAACGCGTACAAGCACGCTCCGGGGGCGCCGATCGCCGTCGAGCTGCGGTACGAGGACGACTCGCTGGTGGTGGAGATCGCCAACGGGCCGGCGGCCGGCCCGGCGGACGCCGAGGTGGTCTCGGGCGGGCAGGGACTGACGGGGCTGCGCGAGCGGGCGCGGCTGGTCGGCGGGATGGTGCACGCGGGCACCACCGAGGGCGGCGGGTTCCGGGTGGCCGGCGTGCTCCCGTACGGGACCGAGCCGGCCGGCGTGGAGGACGTGGCCGACGACTTCGGGCAGCGGGCCCACGCGCAGACGCACGCGTCGGCCGGGGTGCGGGGGCCGGCCGGGGAGCAGCCGATGGACTGGGCGGCGGTGGACCGGGAGCTGGCCGTACGGGTGCGCAGCCGGACCGGCGGCGTCGCGGTGGGCTGCGGGATCGCCTTCGCGGCGGTGGTGCTGCTGGTGATCGTGCTCGGGGCCGGGGCGGTGCTGCTGGCGGACTCGGCGGGCGACGCGATGATCGGCCGGGACGAGTACGACGCCGTGCACGTGGGCGAGCCGGAGCAGGCCGTCCGCGACCGGCTGCCGAGCGGCGAGAGCTTCATGACGGCGGGGGCGGTGCGCAAGGGGCCGGCCAGGCCGCCGGGCTCGGAGTGCCTGGCCCTGCTCGCGGAGGAATCGTCGGGAAGCTGGGGCACGGACCTGGTGTTCCGGTTCTGCTTCCAGGACGGCAAGCTCGTCGACAAGCAGGTCTACGAGGTCAAGCAGTAGGAGCACGGGTGACAGCCGAAGTGATCCGCGTGGTGATCGCCGACGACGAGCCGCTGATCCGGGCCGGGATCAGGATGATCCTGACCTCGGCGCCGGACATCGAGGTCGTCGCGGAGGCGGCGAACGGCCGGGAGGCGGTGGAGCTGGCCCGCTCGCACGCGCCCGCCGTGATGCTCCTTGACATCCAGATGCCGGTGATGGACGGGCTGACCGCGCTGGGGGAACTGCGGCGGGCCGCGCCGGAGGTGCGCGCGCTGATCCTGACCACCTTCGGCGAGAAGGAGAACGTGCTGCGGGCGCTCGGCCAGGGCGGCGCGGGGTTCCTGCTGAAGGACTCGGCGCCGGGCGAGCTGATCGGGGCCGTCCGGGCCGCCGCGGCCGGGGACGCCTACCTCTCGCCGGGGGCCACCCGGCACGTCGTGGACCAGCTGGCGTCGGGGAAGGCGGCCGTGCGCGGGGAGGAGGCCCGGCGGCAGGTGGCGGCGCTGAGCGAGCGGGAACGCGGTGTGCTGGCGCTGCTGGGCGAGGGGCTGTCCAACGCGGACGCGGGCCGGCGGCTGCACATGAGCGAGGCGACCGTGAAGACGTACGTGAGCCGGATCCTGGCGAAGCTGGGCTGCGAGAACCGGGTCCAGGCCGCACTGCTGGCCAGGGACGCCGGGCTGTAGATACGGTCAGCCCGTTCGAACGACGATCGATGAACGGGTGGGGGCGGCGCCGATGGCGGCGGTAGCGGGGCAGCGGATTCCGGACGTGGCGGGCTTCGCGCCGCGAACGGCGGCGGGTTCGCCCAAGGCGGAGGGCAGGGCGCTGCGCGCCCGCGTGCCGCGGTCGGCGCACGCCGGCTTCGTGGCGCCGGCCGGGCGGCCGGACGCGGTCCGGGCGGTGGAGGAGTCCAACGCGGGGCGGGTCGCCGAGCTGACTCCCATAAGGGTGGGCCGGATGGCCGCGAACCCCTTCGCGTTCCTGCGCGGGGCGGCCGGGCTGATGGCCCACGACCTGTCGAGCGGCCCGGTGACCGGGGTCGGCGCGCAGATCTGCGGCGACGCCCACGCGGCGAACTTCGGCCTGTACGGGGACGCCCAGGGGCGGCTCGTCATCGACCTGAACGACTTCGACGAGACCGTGTTCGGCCCGTGGGAGTGGGACGTCAAGCGGCTGGCGACCTCGCTGGTGCTGGCCGGCCGGGTGGCCGGCGCGGACGAGGGCACCTGCCGGGCGGCGGCGCTGGACGCGGTGGGCGCCTACCGGCGGACCATGCGGCTGCTGGCCAGGCTGCCCGCCCTCGACGCGTGGAACGCCATCGCGGACGAGGAGCTCGTCTCGCACACCGACGCCCGGGACCTGCTGGGCACGCTGGAGCGGGTCTCGGAGAAGGCCCGCAACAACACCTCCGCCCGGTTCGCCGCCAAGTCGACGCGGACGGGGCCGGACGGCGGGCTGTGCTTCGTCGACGCGCTGCCCGTGCTGCGCCGGGTCGGCGACGCGGAGGCGGCGGCCGTGGCCGCCTCGCTCGGCCCCTACCTCCGGACGCTGCAGGGCGACCGGCTCCCGCTGCTGGCCCGGTACGCGATCCAGGACGTGGCCTTCCGCGTGGTGGGGACCGGGAGCGTCGGCACCCGTTCGTACGTGGTGCTGCTGCTGGACCACCGCGGGGAGGCGCTGGTGCTCCAGGTGAAGGAGGCCCGGCCCTCGGTGCTGCTGCCGCACCTGCCCGCGCTGGGCTTCGTGTCGCCGCCCGAGGAGCACGAGGGCCGCCGGGTGGTCGCCGGGCAGAAGCGGATGCAGGTGGTCTCCGACATCATGCTGGGCTGGACCACGGTGGAGGGCCGGCCGTTCCAGGTACGGCAGTTCCGCAACCGCAAGGGCAGCGTGGACCCGGCCGCGCTGACCGTCGACCAGATCGACGACTACGGGCGGATGACCGGCGCCCTGCTGGCCCGGGCGCACGCGCACAGCGTCGACCCGCGGTTGCTGGCCGGCTACTGCGGCAAGAACGAGGAGCTGGACGAGGCGATGGCGGCCTTCGCGGTGGCCTACGCCGACCGGACCGAGGCCGACCACGCCGAGCTGGTGGCGGCGGTGCGGGCGGGCCGGATCGCGGCGGAGGCCGGGGTCTGACGGCGTCGGCGGGCCCGGTCGCCGCGGGCGGTGTTTCACGTGAAACACCGCCCGCGCGGACGGGCCGTAGGCTGGCCGGGTGAGCGAGCAGACCGAGCAGCCTGAGCAGACAGTCCCCGGTGATTCCGGCGACTCCTCCGTCACCAGTGAGGAGCGCCCGGAGGCGCGCCTGGAGCGGGCCGTACGGGCCGCCGAGCAGGCGCTGATCGAGTTCGAGATCGCGGTCGAGACCTTCCGCGTGGAGGTGGAGAATTTCTCCCGCCTGCACCACCAGAAGCTCGGCCCGATGTACTCCCGGCTCGACGAGCTGGACGCGCTGATCGCCGAGGCGAAGGCGGCCCGCAGCGGGGATCCCGAGGATCTGCGCCGGGCCCGGGAGGCACGCGCGCTGGTCATGCCGATGCCGGGCGTGGACGAGCTGTTCCACGACTGGCTGGGCTCGGACGGGATCTCCGACGACGCCGGCGCGATGCTCACCGACCGGCCCGTGCGGCCGCCGGAGCGGGTGCGCCCCACGGAGGAGGTCCGCCGCCTGTACCGCGAGCTGGTCCGTCAGGCGCACCCCGACCTCGCCCAGGAGGAGGCGGAGCGCGAGCGGCGCGACGCGTTCATCGCGCGGGTCAACGCCGCCTACGGGCGGGGCGACGAGGGGCTGCTGCGCGAGCTGGCCGAGGAGTGGGCGGCCGGACCGGCCCCGGAGGCGGCGGCCGCGCCGAGCGAGAGCGAGGAGCTGTACGCCCGCCTGGAGTGGCTGGCACAGCGCAAGGAGCTGCTGGCGCTGGTGGCCCGGGAGCTGGAGGACAGCGCGATCGGGTCGATGCTGCGGATGGCGCCCGAGGACCCGGACCGGCTGCTGGAGGAGATCGCGGAGCAGCTGCTGGCGCAGGTGTCCGAGCGCGAGGCGGAGCTGGCGGCGGCGCTCGCCGCGGAGTGAGCGGACGGGCCGTGCCGGCGGGGCCGAACGTGCCCGTCGGATAGGTTGGAAGGACCATCTGCGATGAGAGAAGGCGACGTATGAACTTCGGACCGCTTCCCTCGGTGGACGCCGCCGCGGTGCCCTCCGAAGGCTTTGTCCTGGACGTCCGTGAGGACGACGAATGGGCGGCCGGCCACGTCGAGGGCGCCCTGCACATCCCGATGAGCGACTTCGTCGCCCGCTTCGGCGAGCTCACGGAGGCAGTCGAGGACGGCCGCCGGGTCTACGTGATGTGCCGGGTCGGCGGCCGCTCCGCGCAGGTCACCCAGTACCTGGTGCGCCAGGAGATCGACGCGGTGAACGTCGACGGCGGGATGCAGGCCTGGGACGGTGCCGGGCGCCCGATGGTGACGGACAACGGGAACCCGGCCTTCGTGCTGTAGCCCCGGTCAGCCGAGGGCCCGGTCAGCCGAGGGGGTGGGCGGCCAGCAGGTCGCCCAGGGCCTCCTCGTGCGCGGCGGCGGGGCCGAGCTGGAGTTCCAGCTGCTTGGCCCAGGCGTGGTAGCGGTGGAGCGGGTAGTCGGTGTCGGCGCCGAAGCCGCCGTGCAGGTGCTGGGCGGTCTGCACGACCCGGCGTACGCCCTCCGCGGCCCAGATCTTGGCGACCGCGACGTCACCGGAGCTGGGCAGCGGTCCGCCGGCGCCGCCGGTCGCGGCGTCGAGCCGCCAGGCGGCCTGCCACAGGGTGACCTCCATGGCGCGCAGGTCGATGTAGCGGTCGGCGGCCTGGACGGCGACGGCCTGGAAGGTGGCCACCGGGAAGCCGAACTGCTCGCGCTTGCCGGTGTACTGGCTGGTCATCGTGAGGACGCTCGCGCCGAGCCCGAGGGCCAGTGCGCAGGTGCCGGTGGCGAGGAGCTGGCGGAGCCGCTCCCAGGCCCCCGGGGTGTCGATGAGGTGGGTCGCGTCCACCCGTACGCCGTCCAGGGCGAGTTCGGCGAGCCGCTCTCCGCTGGTGGAGACCTGCTCGGCGAGGGCGAGGCCCTCGGCGGTGCGCGGGACGAGCGCGAGGACGGCATCGCCCTCGCCGGTGTGGGCCGGTACGGCGATCCAGTCGGCGGTCTGCGCCCAGGGGACGGCGGTCTGCGTGCCGTCCAGGATCCACGCCCCGTCCTCGCGGCGGGCGGTGACGGCGAGTTCGGCCGGGTCGTGGCCGGAGCGGCCATGGGCGGCGGCGGTGAGCACGAGCGTGCCGCGCGCCGCGCCGGGCAGCAGGGCGGCGGCCAGTTCGGGGCTGCCGTGGGCCTGGACCGCCATGGCGGCGGCGCAGTGCTCCAGCAGCGGGACCCGGGCCAGCACCCGGCCCGCCTCGCGCAGCACCAGGCACAGGGCGATGGCGTCCAGGCCGGCGCCGCCGTGCTCCTCGGCGAGGACCAGGCCCAGCAGGTCGGACCCGGCGAGCCTGGCCCACAGCGGGCGGTCGAAGTCGTCGGCGACGGCGCCCGGGGTGAGCGCGGGGCTGGGCACGCCGTCGGGTGCGACGTCGGCGAACACGGCCCGGGCCGCCTCGACGGCGGCCTGCTGCTCCTCGGTGAAGGTGAAGTCCACTGCCTGTCCTCCCGCGCGCGTTCAGGTCTGACGGTGCGTCAAGATAGAACAGGTTCTGGAAATTGGACAGAGGAACTCCCGGAGGGGAACTCCCGGCGAGGACTCCCTAGCGGTCGAAGTCGATCTCCACTTCCTCCGTCAGCGGGTGCGACTGGCAGGCCAGCACGAACCCGGCCTCCGTCTCCTCGGACTCCAGGGCGAAGTTCCGGTCCATCCGGACCTCGCCCGACACCAGGAAGGCCCGGCAGGTGCCGCAGACCCCGCCCTTGCAGGCGTACGGGGCGTCCGCGCGGTTGCGCAGCACGGCGTCGAGCAGGGATTCCCCGTCCTGGACCGGCCAGGTGCCGGAGCGCCCGTCGAGCCGCGCGGTGACCCGCCCGTGCGAGGCGGCCGCCGAGGCCGCCGCGCGAGCCGGAGCCGTGACCTCCTCGACGTGGAAGATCTCCTCGTGCACCCGGGTCCGTACGACACCGAGCCCGCTGAGGGCGCGCTCGGCGCCCTGCACCAGACCGTAGGGGCCGCACAGGAACCAGCCCGTCACCTCCGCCACCGGAAGCAGCGCGGGCAGCAGGGCCGCCAGCCGCTCCTCGTCCAGCCGCCCGGAGGGCAGCCCGGACTCCTGCTCCTCCCGGGAGAGGACCGTCACCAGCTGGAACCGCGCCGGGTACCGGTCCTTGAGGTCGGCGACCTCCTCCAGGAACATCGTCGAGGCCGCCGTACGGTCGCTGCGCACCAGGCAGAAGCGGGCGTCGGGGCGGGCGGCCAGCAGGCTCGCGGCGATGGACAGCACGGGCGTGATGCCGCTGCCGCCGACGATCGCCGCATAGTGCCCCGAGGCCGGGGCGGCGGCGGGCGCCAGCACGAACCGGCCGGCCGGGACCATGACGTCGAGGACGTCCCCGGCGGCGATCTCCTTGTGGGCGAAGGTGGAGAACTCCCCGCCCTCCACCAGCCGTACCCCGACCCGCAGCTCCGCCGGTCCCGGGCCGTCCGGCGCCGGGGCGGGAGAGCAGATCGAGTAGGTGCGGCGGATCTCCGCGCCGCCCTCGGGGGCGGTGCGGCGCAGGGTCAGGTGCTGGCCGGGGGCGTGCCGGTACTCCTCGCGCAGTTCCGCGGGAACCCGGAGGGTCAGCGCCACCGAGTCGTCGGTGAGCCGGTCGACTGCCGCCACCGTCAGCGGGTGGAACGCGCCGTGGCGGGGGGCGGCCATCTACAGCTCCTTGAAGTGGTCGAACGGTTCGCGGCAGGAGGTGCAGCGGCGCAGCGCCTTGCACGCGGTGGAGGAGAACCGGCTGAGCAGTTCGGTGTCGGTCGATCCGCAGTTCGGGCAGCGGACCGACAGGGTGAGCGGGACCGGCCCGCCGGCCGCGTGCGGGCGGGGCGGGGCGATGCCGAACTCGGCGAGCTTGCGGCGGCCTTCGGCGCTGATGTCGTCGGTCGACCAGGCGGGGGCCAGCACGGTGGTCACCCGCACCTCGGGTATGCCGTGGCCGGTCAGGACCCGCTCGATGTCCGCCGACATGGCCTCGATGGCCGGGCAGCCGGTGTAGGTGGGCGTGAGGGTGACCTCGGCGTGGCCGTCCTCGTGCATCCGCACGCCGCGCACGACGCCGAGCTCGCCGAGGGTGAGCACGGGCAGCTCGGGGTCCGGGACGGAACCGGCCAGCTCGGTCAGCTCCGCCTCCAGGCGGGTGGTTCCGGCGTCGGTGGTCACCATGACGCCCCCGGGTGGCTGCGGTGCAGGTGCTGCATCTCGGCGAGCATCCGGCCGAACGGCTCGGTGTGCAGGCCCTGGCGGCCGGCGCCGGCGGCCCAGGCGCCGGTGCGCGGCCCCTCGGGCAGGGCGAGCCCGGCCCGCTCCAGCACGCCGGTCAGCGCGGTCAGCCAGCGCTCTTCCAGGGCGGCCCAGTCGACGCCGTCGATTCCGTCCACCGGCTGGAACATCTCCCCGGTGTACTTCCACAGGGCGTCGAGGGCGGTCCGCATGCGGAGCCGGCTCTCCTCGGTGCCGTCGCCGAGCCGCAGGGTCCACTGCTCGGCGTGGTCGCGGTGGTACGCGGTCTCCTTGACGGCCTTGGCCGCGAGCGGGGCGAACGGGCCGTCCCCGCGGGCCAGCTCCCCGTAGAGCTCGTGCTGGTGGAAGGAGAAGTAGAGCTGGCGGGCGATGGTGTGGGCGAAGTCGCCGTTCGGCTGCTCGACCAGCTGGAGGTTGCGGAAGGACCGCTCCTCGCGCAGGTAGGCCAGCTCGTCCTCGTCGCCGGCCATGGACAGCAGGATGCGGGCCTGGCCGAGCAGGTCGAGGGCGATGTTCGCGAGGGCGACCTCCTCCTCCAGGACGGGGGCGTGCCCCGCCCACTCGGCGAGGCGGTGGGAGAGGACCAGCGCGTCGTCGCCGAGCGCGAGAGCCGCCGCGACGGTGGTGCCGGGGGTGGCGGTGGTGCCGGTCGTGCCGGTGTCGGTGGCGCTCACAGGTGGCTCACCCCCTCCGGGATGTCGTAGAAGGTGGGGTGCCGGTACGGCTTGTCGGCGGACGGGGCGAAGAACGGGTCCCGCTCGTCCGGCGAGGAGGCGGTGATCTCGGTGGAGGGCACCACCCAGATCGAGATGCCCTCGCCGCGCCGCGTGTACAGGTCGCGGGCGTTGCGCAGGGCCATCTCCGCGTCGGGGGCGTGCAGGCTTCCCGCGTGCGTGTGCGAGAGGCCGCGGCGCGAACGCACGAAGACCTCCCACAGGGGCCAGTTCTGCGTCATACCCGTGCCTCCTCGTTCTGTTCGGCGTGCTCCGCCGCTTGCCTTGCCGCCTGCTTGTCCGCGTACGCCGCGGCGGCGTCGCGCACCCAGGCGCCTTCCTCGTGGGCCGTGCGCCGCTGGCCGATCCGCTGCTCGTTGCAGGGGCCGTTGCCCTTGAGCACGTCCCAGAACTCGGCCCAGTCGATGGCGCCGAAGTCGTGGTGCCCGCGCTCTTCGTTCCACTTCAGGTCCGGGTCGGGCAGGGTCAGGCCGAGGGACTCGGCCTGCGGGACGGCGATGTCCACGAACCGCTGGCGCAGCTCGTCGTTGGAGTGGCGCTTGATCCGCCAGGCCATCGACTGAGCCGAGTGCGCCGACTCGTCGTCCGGCGGGCCGAACATCATCAGCGAGGGCCACCACCAGCGGTCGACCGCGTCCTGCGCCATGGCGTGCTGGGCCTCGGTGCCCCGCGAGAGGGCGAGGAGCAGCTCGTACCCCTGGCGCTGGTGGAAGGACTCCTCCTTGCAGATCCGGACCATGGCGCGGGCGTAGGGCCCGTAGGAGCAGCGGCAGATCGGCACCTGGTTGGTGATCGCCGCGCCGTCCACGAGCCAGCCGATGGCGCCGACGTCGGCCCAGGTCAGGGTGGGGTAGTTGAAGATCGAGGAGTACTTCTGCTTCCCCGAGTGGAGCTTGTCGAGCAGCTCGTCGCGGCTGGTGCCGAGCGTCTCGGCCGCGCTGTAGAGGTAGAGCCCGTGGCCGGCCTCGTCCTGCACCTTGGCCATCAGGATCGCCTTGCGGCGCAGCGAGGGCGCGCGGGTGATCCAGTTCGCCTCGGGCTGCATGCCGATGATCTCGGAGTGGGCGTGCTGTGCCATCTGACGGACCAGGGAGGCGCGGTATTCGTCGGGCATCCAGTCGCGCGGCTCCACGCGCTCGTCCGCCGCCACGGCGGCGTCGAACGCCGCCGCGAGCTGTGTGCCCAGGTCAGCAGTCATGCCCGTCCCGTCCGTCCTGTCTGCCCCGAGGGCCGTGTCCGGCCCCGTCTCCGGGGTCACTGCCACCATTCCGGCCCCTTGTCAGTGTCTGCCGTCCGCCCGACCGACCGATCGTTCGGTTCATCCGCTTCAATGGTGAGTCGGCGGCCCGTAGGGTGTCAACCTCTGTGGTCAACCCTGTGGACGCCGGACGATCGGGGCGGGATGGATTCGAACGGGCACGAGCTCGCCGAAGGGGCCGCTCCGGCGCCGCCCCGGGCGCCCGGAATAGCCGGTCTGTCCACTCCGTACCGGGTCGTGACGGCCCTGGTTCTGGGGGCGGTGACCGTGGCGGCCTGCACCCACCTCGCCCTCGTCTTCCTGCACGTGGCACCGTCCAACACCGTCAGCAAGCAGCACGCGCGGACGATCGACAGCTGGATCTATCCCGAGTTCGAACAGAACTGGAAGCTCTTCGCCCCCAACCCGCTCCAGCAGAACATCGCCGTGCAGGCGCGTGCCGAGGTGCGCACCGCCGGCGGCGAGCTGATCACCACCGACTGGCGCGACCTGAGCGCCGAGGACACCGCCGCCATCCGGCACAGCCTGCTGCCGAGCCACACCCGGCAGAACGAGCTGCGCCGGGCCTGGGACTTCTTCACCGGCTCCCACGACGAGGACAACAAGGCGACGGGCGAGCGCGGCGAGCTGTCCCAGGAGTACCTGCGGCGGATCGCCGTGAACCGGCTCTCCCCTCAGCACCCGGGCGGGCACCTCCTGCGGAT
This sequence comes from Streptomyces sp. NPDC029164, assembly GCF_055563995.1. Classification (NCBI taxonomy): domain Bacteria; kingdom Bacillati; phylum Actinomycetota; class Actinomycetes; order Kitasatosporales; family Streptomycetaceae; genus Streptomyces; species Streptomyces sp. NPDC029164. The sequence goes on from NZ_JBVHWW010000002.1 coordinate 197,977, forward strand.
CCAGCTGCGCTCGGCGACGACGTCGGTGCCGGCGCCGGAGTGGAGCACCGAGACCACCGACACCCAGACCTATTACCGGGAGCTTCCGTGGTGGACGGTGTGACGCGGGCCCGCGCGGTGCTCGGGCGGGCGGCCGCGAAGGTCACCGGAGAGGCCCTCGGCCCGTACCAAAGCGCCGTGGTGCGCATCGGCTTCGCCGGGACCTGGCTGTTCTTCCTGCTGCGCGAGTTCCCGAACCGCGCGGAGCTGTACGGGCCGGACGGGCCGTGGAGCTGGCGCCTCGCGGAGCGGCTGACCGAATCCAACGGTGCCTTCACGGTGCTGATGTGGTCCGACTCGACGCTGTGGTTCGAGATCGTCTACGCCGTCTCGGTGCTGGCGAGCGTGGGGCTGCTGCTGGGCTGGCGCACGCGGGCGACGTCCGTGGTGTTCATGGTCGGGGTGCTGTCGCTGCAGAACCGCAGCGTGTTCATGGGCGACGGCGGGGACAACGTCATCCACCTGATGGCGATCTACCTGGTGCTGACCCGGTGCGCGCAGGTGTGGTCGCTGGACGCGCGGCGGGCCCGGCTGCGGGGGTCGGCCTGCGCGGGAGCCGCCGGGCCGGTGCTGTGGGGCGTGCTCGGGGCGGTCTTCGCGTACGGGGCGGCGACCGGGCGGTTCGGCTACGGCTGGCTGGCGGCCTTCGCGGCGGTGTGGGTGCTCTGCGGGCTGTGGTGGCTGGTGGACCGCCACGAGCCGGAGGGCGAGGGGCGGGCGGTCCTGGACGTCCTGGCCAACCTGCTGCACAACGCCGGCCTGCTGGTGATCATGGCGGAGGTCTGCCTGATCTACGCGACGGCGGGCTGGTACAAGATCCAGGGCTCGCGGTGGCAGGACGGTACGGCGCTGTACTACCCCCTGGGGCTGGACTACTTCACCCCGTGGCCGGGGCTGTCGGCGCTGGTGGCGGGCAGCGGGACGCTGGTGATGCTGCTGTCGTACGGGACGGTGGCGGTGCAGGTCGCGTTTCCGTTCACCCTGTTCAACCGGCGGATCAAGAACGTGCTGCTGGCCGTGATGATGCTGGAGCACGTGGGGATCGCGGTGCTGCTGGGGCTGCCGTTCTTCTCCTTGGCGATGATCGCCGCCGACGCGGTGTTCTTGCCGACGGGGTTCCTGGTCTGGCTGGGCGCCCGCGCGGCCGCCGTGCGACCCAGCCGCGCGGTGCCCGTCGCCGAGCCGGTCGCGGTGGCGGGTGAACCCGAGCCGGTCCCGCGCTGACCCGCGGGTCCCGCGCTGACCCGCCGCTGCCGCGCCGCTGCCGGGGGCCGGCCCCCGGACCCCGGTCCTCGAACGCCGGACGGGCCGGATGGTGCGGCGAGGCGGGCCCGCACCGCTGGGCGTGACCCGGTGGACCGTAGGGTCGGGGCATGAGTGAGCAGGCGGGTGCAGACCGGACGGTGCGGGAGTGGCGGGAGGCCGCAGGGCAGGGGGATCTTGTTCTGCTCGACGGGTTCCACGCCCTGAAGCACGCCCTCCGCTTCGGCGCCGACATCCGCATGGCCCTCGCCGACGACCCCGCCGAGGTCCGCGCGCTCGCCGCCGAGCTGGCCCCCGACGTGGAGGCCGACGTGGCCCGGCTGGTGCGCCGGGCCGGCCTCAAGGAGCTGCTCCCTCGCGTCCACCCCACCGGCGTCGCGGCCCTCGCCGTACGCCCCGACCGCGCGGCCGCTCTCGCCGGGCTCGGGCGGGTGCCCAGGTCCGCGCCCGTCGTCGTCCTCGACAACCCCCGCAACCTCGGCAACGTCGGCGCCGTCGTCCGCCTCGCCGCCGGCTTCGGCGCCACCGGCGTGGTCACCCGCGGCGACCTCGACCCCTGGCACCCGAACGTGGTCCGGGCCGGGGCCGGTCTGCACTACGCCACCACCGTCGAGCGCCTCGCGCTGGACGAGCTGCCGCCCGGGCCGCTCTACGCGCTCGACCCCGAGGGCGTGGACATCCGCACCCTCACCCTCCCGGACGACGCCCTGCTCGCCTTCGGCTCGGAGCGCCACGGGATCTCACCGGAGCTCCGGGACCGGGCGGACCACCTCGTCTCCCTGCCCATGCGCCCGCAGGTCTCCAGCTACAACCTCGCCACCAGCGTGGCCATGGCCCTCTTCCACTGGGGCGGCCCGCCGCCCGGCGAACAGGGCGGCGAGGACGCCTAGCCCGCCCCCGGCCAGGATCAGCGCGGCCGCGCCGAGCGTGGCCGCGCCCGGGTGGACCAGCGGCTCGCCGCGCAGCGCCTGCCAGGTCAGCAGGGCGAGCACCGCCGCGTACACCGCACCGGACACGAAGACCAGCCGGACGCGCACCCGCCCGTCGCGCAGCCGGCGCAAGCGCGGGGCGAGGGCGGTCAGGACGAGCACGAGCAGCGGGAGCAGCTGCAGGGCGTGCATGCCGAAGAAGTGCGGGATGCGCAGGTCACCGCCGGTGGTGGACCAGCCGGTGAGGAACATTCCGGGGCCGCCGTCGGGCACGCCCACGCTGTGCCCGCCCTGCTCCAGTACTTCGGCGCCGGCGGCGTCGAGGCGCTGCTGCTCGGCGGTGGGCGGGGTCATCAGGAAGGCGAGTCCGGCACCGGTCAGCGCGAGGACCGTGGAGAGCCGGATCGACCACGCGGTGGCCCGGTCGGCGATCGGGGCGCGCCAGAGCAGGGCGGCGACGACGAGCGTGCCGAGCCACAGCACGACCACGGAGTTGGCCATGAGCGAGTAGACCTGGTCGTCGAAGGGCGTCGCGCTGTTGAAGTGGCTGCGCACCCCGCGCAGGACCTGCAGGGTGATCAGCACCATTTCCACGGCGCTCGCGGCGACCACGGCCGTCGCGGCCCACCGGACGGTGCGGCGCAGCCGCGGCCTGGCCTCGTCCAGCAGCGAGATCATCCAGGCCAGGCTGAGGCAGTAGGCGACGAACGAGACCGAGAACTTGAACGGCTTGGCCCAGATCGGCGCCCCGGTCAGCACGCGGTCGTCGACCAGGAGCCCGACGGCGGAGCCGAGTGCCCACACGACCATCACCAGGGCGAACACCACCAGCGGGCGGTGCCGGGTACGCCAGGCGGGCCACAAGGACGTCATCTTCATCATTCATACCCCCGTCATGAATGGATAGCGACACTCTCTGCTATCTGATAGCCCCACTATCTATGATGGGGGCGGACAGGGCAAGCCAAAAAAAGGTGAACGCACGTGCGCATCGGAGAGCTGAGCCGGCGGACCGGGGTACCGGTGCCGACGATCAAGTACTACGTCCGGGAGGGCCTGCTCCCGCCGGGCGAGCTGACCAGCCCGAACCAGGCCAGCTACGGGGACGGGCACGAGCGGCGGCTGCGGCTGGTGCGCGCGCTGCTGGAGGTCGGCGGCCTGTCGGTGGCGGCCATCGGCGAGGTACTCGCGGCGATCGACGACAAGGAGCGGCCGGTCCACAAGGTGCTGGGCGCCGCCGCCCAGCGGCTGGTGCCCGATTACGGTGACGGCCGCGGCGACGGCGGCGGTGCGCCGGACGCGGAGACCGTACTGGCGCGGGAACGGGTGGCGCGGCTGATCGAGGCGCGCGGCTGGTGCGTCGAGCCCGGCAACAAGGCGGCCGAGGCGCTGGTGTCCGCGCTCGCCTCGCTCGCGCGGGTGGGGCACGGAGGCTTCGCCGACGCGCTCGACGACTACGCGGAGGCGGCCGAGCGGGTGGGTCGCGCGGACCTGGACTACGTCGCCCGCCGGGTGGCCCGCGAGGACCTGGTGGAGGCGGTGGTCGTCGGCACGGTGCTGGGCGACGCGGCTTTCGCCGCCCTGCGCAGGATGGCCCAGGTGGACGCCTCCGCCCGCATCTTCGGGCAGGAGGCGTCCAGGGCCTGATCAGGGGGAGCGGTCCTACGCCTGGCGGCGGACCTCCACCACCCGGAAGCGGTTCGCCACGAAGGCGCCGTCGCACAGCGCGGCGTTGGCCGCCGGGTTGCCGCCCGAGCCGTGGAAGTCCGAGAACGCGGCGGTCTGGTTGACGTACACCCCGCCGGTCAGGTTCAGCGAGAGCTGCGCGGACTCCTCCAGGCAGACCTCCTCGATCGCCCGCTCGGTGTCCGCGGACGTCGTGTACGCGCCCACCGTCATGGCCCCCTTCTCCCGCACCGTGCGGCGCAGCAGGTCGAGGGCGTCGGCGGTGGTGTCCACGGCCACGGCGAAGGCGACCGGCCCGAAGCACTCCGAGAGGTAGGGCGCGTCCGGGTCCGGCTTGGCCGCGTCCAGCTTGACCAGGACGGGGGTGCGGACCACGGCGTCCGGGAACTCCGGATTCACGACCTCCCGGGAGGCCAGCGCGACCTCGCCCAGTCCGGCCGCCGCCTCCAGGCGGGCCTTGACGTCCGGGTTGACCAGCGCGCCGAGCAGCGCGTTGGCCCGGGCGTCGTCGCCCAGCAGGCCGCCGACCGAGGCGGCGAGGTCGGCGACGACCTCGTCGTAGGTCTTGGGGCCGGCGTCCGTCGCGATGCCGTCGCGCGGGATCAGCAGGTTCTGCGGGGTGGTGCACATCTGGCCGCTGTACAGGGACAGCGAGAACGCCAGGTTGGACAGCATCCCCTTGTAGTTGTCGGTGGAGTCCAGGACGACGGTGTTGACGCCGGCCTTCTCCGTGTACACCTGCGCCTGGCGGGCGTTGGTCTCCAGCCAGTCGCCGAACTCCGTGGACCCGGTGTAGTCGATCAGCTTGATCTCGGGACGGACCGCGAGGGTCTTGGCGATGCCCTCGCCCGGGCGCTCGACCGCGAGCGCCACCAGGTTCGGGTCGAAGCCCGTCTCCGCGAGCACTTCCCGGGCGACCTGGACGGTCAGCGCGAGCGGCAGCACGGCCCGCGGGTGCGGCTTGACCAGCACCGCGTTGCCGGTGGCGAGGGAGGCGAAGAGGCCCGGGTAGCCGTTCCACGTCGGGAAGGTGTTGCAGCCGATCATGAGGGCGATACCGCGCGGGACCGCGGTGAAGCTCTTGCCGAGGTTCAGCGGGTCCTTCTTGCCCTGGGGCTTCGACCAGTCGGCCTGCCCCGGGACCCGGGTCTGCTCCTCGTAGGCGTAGGCCACGGCCTCCAGGCCGCGGTCCTGCGCGTGCGGGCCGCCGGCCTGGAACGCCATCATGAACGCCTGGCCGCTGGTGTGCATGACCGCGTGGGCGAACTCGTGGGTGCGGGCGGAGATGCGGGCCAGGATCTCGATGCAGACCAGGGCGCGCGCCTCGGGTCCCGCGTCGCGCCAGGCACCCATGCCGGCCTTCATCGCGGGCAGCAGCACGTCCGGGTCGGCGTGCGGGTACTCGACGCCGAGCTCCGGGCCGTACGGGGACACCTCGGAGCCCGTCCAGCCGTCGGTGCCGGGCTGGCCCAGGTCCAGCCGCGTGCCGCGCAGGGCCTCGAAGGCGGCGAGCCCGTCGGCCGGCGCGGTCTCGCCGTACGCCTTGGGGTGCTCGGGATGCGGGGACCAGTAGGCGCGGCTGCGGATCGCCGACAGGGCCTGGTCCAGGGTGGGCCGGTGCTTGGCGGACAACTGGGGGACGGTGAGCTCGGCGGCCATCAGGGACCAACTCCTCGTTGAGCCGGGCGAAGAAGAGCAGACTGGAGCTAGAGTAACCGAACGATCGGTCGGGACAAGAGGGCCCGGCAGGCCTGTGGATAAGTCGGTGCGGGAGGATCAGGACATGACAGCAATCGAGCGGTCCCGCACTGTGGCGGTCGTCGGCGCCGGCACCATGGGCCAGGGCATCGCCCAGGTCGCCCTTCTCGCAGGTCACCGCGTGCTGATCTACGACATCGACGCCGCACTCGCCGCCGACGGCGTGGGCTTCGTGCAGGACCGCGTCGAGCGGATGGCCGCCAAGGGCCGTCTGGACCGGGCCGAGGCCGAGGACGCGATCGGCCGGATCGCTTCGGCGACCGCCCTCCCGGACCTCGCCGGGACCGCCCTCGTCATCGAGGCGGTGGTCGAGAACGTCACCGTCAAGCAGGCGCTCTTCGCCGCACTCGAAGAGGTGGTCGCGCCGGACGCGCTGCTGGCCACGAACACCTCCTCGCTCTCCGTCACCGAGCTCGCCGCCGGCCTCGCGCACCCCGGCCGCTTCCTCGGCCTGCACTTCTTCAACCCGGCGCCGCTGCTCCCGCTCGTCGAGGTGGTCAGCGGTTCCGCGACCGACCCGGCCGCCGCCGAGCGCGCGTACGCCACCGTCCTCGGCTGGGGGAAGACGCCGGTCCGCTGCGCCGACACCCCCGGCTTCATCGTCAACCGGATCGCCCGCCCCTTCTACGCCGAGGCCTTCGCGGTGTACGAGGAGCAGGGCGCCGACCCGGCCACCATCGACGCCGTGCTCCGCGAGAGCGGCGGCTTCAAGATGGGCCCGTTCCAGCTGACCGACCTGATCGGCCAGGACGTCAACGAGGCCGTGACCCGCTCCGTGTGGGAGTCCTTCTTCCGCAGCCCCAAGTTCACCCCCTCGCTCGCGCAGCGCCGGCTGGTCCAGTCGGGCCGCCTCGGCCGCAAGTCGGGCCACGGCTGGTTCCCGTACGGCCCGGAGGCCGTCGCCGCGCAGCCGCACACCGCCGGTCCCGAGGAGGCCCCGGCCAAGGTCACCGTGGTCGGCGACCTCGGGCCCGCGGCGGAGCTGGCCGACCTGCTGGAGGAGGCCGGGGTCGCGGTCACGGCCACCGAGCACGGGGGCCCGTACATCCAGCTGCCCGGCGAGGGCCAGCTGGTCCTCGCGGACGGGAAGACCTCGGTCGAGTTCGCGGACGTCGTGTACTTCGACCTCGCGCTCGACTACCGGGGCACCACCCGGATCGCGCTCTCCGCCAGCGAGGACACCAGCGAGCGGACCCTCGCCGAGGCGATCGGCCTCTTCCAGAAGCTGGGCAAGCAGGTCTCCGTCATCGGCGACGTCCCCGGCATGATCGTCGCCCGGACCGTGGCGATGCTGATCGACCTCACCGCGGACGCCGTGGCCCGTGGTGTGGCCTCGGCCGAGGACATCGACACGGCGATGCGGCTCGGGGTCAACTACCCGGTGGGCCCCGCCGAGTGGCACGACCGGCTCGGCCGGGACTGGGCCTACGACCTGCTCCACCACCTGGACGAGCGCTGTCCCGGCGGCCGGTACGCGCCCTCGCTGGCGCTGTTCAAGCTGGGCTACGCCGCGGGTGACGAGGAGGAGGCCGAATGACCACGGTCAAGCGGGACACGTACACCCCCGAGACGCTGCTGTCCGTCGCCGTCCAGGTCTTCAACGAGCGCGGCTACGACGGCACCTCGATGGAGCACCTCTCCAAGGCCGCGGGCATCTCGAAGTCCTCGATCTACCACCACGTCACGGGCAAGGAGGAGCTGCTGCGGCGGGCCGTCAGCCGCGCCCTCGACGGCCTCTTCGCGGTCCTGGAGGAGCCGGGGGCGGTCCGCGGCCGGGCGGTCGAGCGCGTCGAGTACGTCACCCGCCGCACGGTCGAGGTGCTGGTCTCCGAGCTGCCGTACGTGACGCTGCTGCTGCGGGTGCGCGGCAACACCCGGACCGAGCGCTGGGCGCTGGAGCGCCGCCGCGAGTTCGACCACCAGGTGGCCGAGCTGCTGAAGGCCGCCGCGGCGGACGGCGACCTGCGGGCGGACGTGGACATCCGGCTGGCCACCCGGCTGCTCTTCGGCATGGTGAACTCCCTCGTCGAGTGGTACCGCCCGCACCCGGGAACCAGCCAGGACCAACTCGCGGACGCGGTGGTCAGCATGGCCCTGGACGGCTTGCGCACCGCCCGCTGACCAGCGGGTACCCCCCTTCGGCGCTCCACCGGGCGCTTCTGTAACCTGAGCGGGATTTCAGTCTTGAGCGCGTTCAAAACGGCGCTTTCAGGACCATCGCACCGAACGAAAATGGGGGGACCGGTGCGCAGTCGCCGTCTCGTAATCTCAGCCGCCGCCATCGTCGCGGCCGTCGTCGGTGTCCTGCCGGGCACGGCCCAGGCCGCGGATCCGTCCGCGCCGGCCGTCCGGCAGGTCACCAAGCCCGCCGACCCGAAGAAGGTCGGCGCGTCCAACTTCCGGACCTTCACCAGCGGCGCCGACAAGTCCGTCCGGAAGGGGCCCGCCGGCGTCGCCCGGGCAGCAGGCGTCGCCGCCACCGGAAATCCGGACCTGAAGGTCGCCCTGAGCGCCACCAACACCGGCGCGCACTCCCTCCAGCTGTGGGCGGACGTCACGAGCGCCGATGCCGCACTCGAGGTCACCGTCTCCTGGGGCGACGGGAAGGTGGAAAAGCTCGCCGCCTCCGGCTCCACCCAGCTGTTGCCGCTGCACACCTACGCCGAGGTCGGCGAGTACAAGATCACGGTCGGCGTGAACGACGTCGCCAACAAGGTGTACATCGAGAACGAGCTCGCGGTCGTGACCTCGGGTTCCGAGTTCACGCCGCACGAGCCCACGCGTCTGCTGGACACCCGGGAGGGGTTCCGCGCGCCGAAGGCCAAGGTCGCCCCGTACAGCTCCGCCCGGGTGAAGGTCGGCGGCTACGGCACGATCCCGGCCGGCGTGCAGGCCGTGGTCCTCAACGTCACCGTCACGAACACGACCAGCGGCGGGCACATCACGGCGTACGACACGGGCAACGAGCGGCCGAACGCCTCGAACATCAACTTCGAGCCCGGTCAGACCGTTCCGAACCTGGTCGTCGTACCGGTCGGCAACGACGGCTCCGTGGACCTCTACAACGGTGGCTGGGAGTCGGTCGACCTGATCGCCGACATCACCGGTTACTTCACGCAGGCGGCGGCCAACGGCTACACGCCGATGGACCCGACCCGCTTCGTCGACACCCGCGAGGGCCTCGGCACGAACAAGGGCCAGGTCCCCGGTCAGACGAGCTTCGGCACGCAGATCGCCGGCCTGCGCGGGGTGCCCCAGGGCGTCAAGGCCGTGGCGCTCAACGTGACGGTGACCGGTCCGAAGGAGGCCGGCCACCTGATCGTCTACCCGGGCGGAGGCCGGATCCCGCTCGCGTCCAACGTGAACTTCACCGGCGGCCAGACCGTCGCCAACGCGGTGATCGTGCCGGTGGGCGCCGACGGGTCCATCAACATCCGCAACAACGCATGGGCCGGCGCCGATGTCATCGTGGACGTCGTCGGCTACTACAGCCCCGCAGGCCAGGGTGCCTTCATGCCGCTCTCGCCGATGCGCTTCGTCGACACGCGCAACCCCGAGGGCGCGATCATCCCGCTCCGCGGAGCGATCGCCGGCCGCGGCTACGCCGCCGTGCCGTTCTTCACCGAGGACAACGCCGTCTTCACCGGGTACGTGCTGAACACCACCGTGACCAACACGGCCGGCGGTGGCTTCCTCTCGGTCGCCCCGGACCCGAACTCGGCCGAGCAGTACGGCAACGGCACCGCGGTCACGCCGCCGCGGCCCGGCGCCTCGACCCTGAACTGGACGAAGGGCAAGACCGTCCCGAACCTGGTCCAGGCCAGTGGGGGCAAGCACGGCATCGTCGACTTCTGGAACCAGGGCTGGGAGAAGGCCGACCTCGTGGTCGACATCTCCGGTTACTACGAGAACCCGGTGATCAACCCGTAGGACCCGTAGGACCCGTAGGACCCGTGGCACCCGCGGCACCCGCAGGTGTCGGACGCAGCGCCCCGGGAACGGCCCTCCAGGCCCTTCCCGGGGCGCTGTCGCGCATACGGCCCAGTCCTCGTTCCTGCTCGCTCCTGCTCGCTACTCCTCGGCGATCGCCGGGGCCCCGGCGATCGGTCCCGGCCCGCCCGGACCCGTGTCCAGGAGATCCGTTTCCTCGAAGACCAGCAGGGTGCGCGTGGAGAGGACCTCCGGGATGGCCTGGAGGCGGGTCAGGACCAGCTCGCGCAGCGTCCGGTTGTCCGGCGTGTGCACCAGCAGCAGGACGTCGAAGTCCCCGCTGACCAGGGCGATGTGGGCGGCCCCCGGAAGCTCGCGCAGCTGCTCGCGGACCGTCCGCCAGGAGTTCTGGACGATCTTCAGGGTGATGTAGGCGGATGCGCCCTGGCCCGCGCGTTCGTGATTGACGCGGGCCGTGAAACCGCGGATCACCCCGTCGTCGATGAGCCGGTTGATGCGGGCGTAGGCGTTCGCGCGCGAGACGTGCACCTGCTCCGCCACCGACCGTATCGACGCGCGGCCGTCCGCTTGGAGCAGCCGCATGATCGAGCGGTCGATCGGGTCCAGGGGGCGGGGCGTGACCGGCGGGACGGGAGGGCCACCAGGTGTGCCCGGTGCGCCCCCCGGTGGAACCGGTGCGGAACCAGCTCCGGCCATTTGTTCATCCGGCATTGCCCGATGCCTCCCTCTTCTGGACGTCCTGCATCCATCCCAGGGCCCCGGCGCCAGTTTGTCCACAGCCTGGAGTCGCCTGTAGCCAAATTGCGCGGACAACCGAACAATCGGTAGGTGAGGCGCCTCACACCCGGGGCTGTCCCTGCCCGCTTCCCACGAGGAGGTGTACGCCGCCATGACGGTCCAAGAGCTGCCCGGTGCCGGTGCGTCCCACCGTCCCACCCCGCCTCCCGCCTGGAGGCCCCGTACGGACGCCGCCCCGCTGCTCCCGGACGCCGAGCCCTACCGGGTCCTGGGTACCGAGGCGGCCGACCGGCTGGACCCCGCGCTGATGCGGCGCTGCTACGCCGAGCTGGTGCGCGGCCGCCGCTACAACGCCCAGGCCACGGCACTGACCAAGCAGGGCCGGCTCGCCGTCTATCCCTCCACCGTCGGCCAGGAGGCCTGCGAGATCGCGGCCGCCATGGTCCTGGAGGACCGGGACTGGCTCTTCCCGAGCTACCGCGACACCCTGGCGGCCGTGGCGCGCGGACTGGACCCCGTACAGGCGCTGACCCTGCTGCGCGGCGACTGGCACACCGGCTACGACCCGCGTGAGCACCGCATAGCTCCGCTGTCCACCCCGCTCGCCACCCAGCTGCCGCACGCGGTGGGCCTGGCGCACGCGGCCCGGCTGCGCGGCGACGACGTCGTCGCGCTCGCCATGGTCGGCGACGGCGGCACCAGTGAGGGCGACTTCCACGAGGCGCTGAACTTCGCCGCCGTCTGGCAGGCCCCCGTGGTCTTCCTCGTGCAGAACAACGGTTTCGCGATCTCCGTCCCGCTCGCCAAGCAGACCGCCGCCCCGACGCTGGCCCACAAGGCCGTGGGGTACGGGATGCCCGGCCGGCTGGTCGACGGCAACGACATCGCGGCGGTGCACGAGGTGCTGTCCGAGGCGGTCCGGCGGGCCCGGGCCGGCGGCGGTCCGACGCTGATCGAGGCGGTCACGTACCGGATGGAGGCCCACACGAACGCCGACGACGCGACCCGCTACCGCGGTGACGCCGAGGTCGAGGCCTGGAAGGCGCACGACCCGATCGTTCTCCTGGAGCGCGAGCTGACCGCGCGGGGGATCATCGACGAGGCGGCCGTCCAGGCGGCGCGCGACGCGGCCGAGGTGATGGCCGCGGCGCTCCGCGAGGGGATGAACGCGGACCCGGTGGTGGACCCGATGGACCTGTTCGCGCACGTGTACGCGGAGCAGACCGACCGGCTGCGCGAGCAGGCGGCCATGCTCCGTGCAGAGCTGGAAGCCGAGGACCAGGCGTGACGACGGTGGCGGCGGCGAAGTCCGCGAAGCCGGGGGCCAAGCCCTCGACGATGGCGCAGGCCCTGACCCGGGCCATGCGCGACGCCATGGCCGAGGACCCGACGGTCCACGTCATGGGCGAGGACGTCGGCACGCTCGGCGGGGTCTTCCGGATCACGGACGGGCTCGCGAAGGAGTTCGGCGAGGACCGGTGCACGGACACCCCGCTCGCCGAGGCCGGGATCCTGGGTGCGGCGGTCGGCATGGCCATGTACGGGCTGCGGCCTGTGGTGGAGATGCAGTTCGACGCCTTCGCCTATCCGGCGTTCGAGCAGCTGATCTCGCACGTGGCGAAGATGCGCAACCGCACGCGCGGCGCGATGCCGCTGCCCATCACCATCCGTGTGCCGTACGGCGGCGGGATCGGCGGCGTGGAGCACCACTGCGACTCCTCCGAGGCGTACTACCTGGCGACGCCCGGCCTTCACGTGGTGACCCCGGCGACCGTCGAGGACGCGTACGGGCTGCTGCGCGCGTCGATCGCCAGCGACGACCCGGTGGTCTTCCTGGAGCCGAAGCGGCTCTACTGGTCGAAGGCCGACTGGTCGCCCGAGGCGCCGGCGGCCGTGCCGGGCATCGGCAAGGCCCTGGTCCGGCGGGCGGGCACGAGCGCGACGCTGATCACCTACGGGCCTTCGCTGCCGGTCTGCCTGGAGGCGGCCGAGGCGGCGCGCGAGGAGGGCTGGGAGCTGGAGGTCGTGGACCTGCGCTCCCTCGTCCCCTTCGACGAGGAGACGGTCGTGGAGTCCGTACGCCGTACCGGGCGCGCGGTGGTCGTCCACGAGGCGAACGGCTTCGGCGGACCGGGCGCGGAGATCGCCGCTCGCGTCACGGAGCGGTGCTTCCACCACCTGGAGGCGCCGGTGCTGCGGGTGACGGGCTTCGACATCCCCTACCCGCCGCCGATGCTGGAGAAGCACCACCTGCCCGGTGTGGACCGGATCCTGGACACCGTGGCACGCCTGCAGTGGGAGAACTGATGCCGCAGGTCATGGAATTCAAGCTGCCGGACCTCGGTGAGGGTCTCACCGAGGCGGAGATCGTGCGCTGGCTGGTGGCGGTCGGCGACGTCGTCGCCATCGACCAGCCGGTCGTCGAGGTCGAGACGGCCAAGGCGATGGTGGAGGTGCCCTGCCCGTACGGCGGAGTGGTCACCGCCCGCTTCGGCGAGGAGGGGCAGGAACTGCCGGTCGGGGCTCCGCTGATCACCGTGGCGGTGGGTGCGGCGTCGCTCCCCGACGCTCCGGCGGCCCCGGCGGCCGAAGCCGAAGGCTCCGGCAACGCGCCCCGGCCCCTGATCGGTTACGGCTCGGACCACTCGCGCCCGGCGCGTCGGCGACGGGTGCGACCCGTCACCGCCGCGGTGTCGGCGCCCGTGGCCGCGCCCGTGGCCGCGGCCCCGGCGGCGTCGGTGGCTCCAGCGGCTCCCACCGGGCCGGTGCCCGTCATCTCGCCGCTGGTGCGCAAGCTGGCCAAGGACAACGGCGTCGACCTGCGTGCCCTGCACGGCTCGGGCCCGGAGGGGCTGATCCTGCGGGCGGACGTCGAGGCGGCGCTGACGGCGCTGCGGGCACCGGAGCCGGTGTCGGCGCCGGTGTCGGCGCCGGTGTCGGCGCCGGTGTCGGCGCCGGCCGCCCCGGCCGCGCGGCAGGGCGAGCGGATCCCGCTCAAGGGAGTACGGGGCGCGGTCGCCGAGAAGCTGTCGCGCAGTCGGCGGGAGATCCCGGACGCCACCTGCTGGGTCGACGCGGACGCCACCGAGCTGATGGCGGCCCGCGCCGCGATGAACGCGGTGGGCGGCCCCAAGATCTCGGTGCTGGCGCTGCTGGCCCGGATCTGCACGGCGGCGCTGGCCCGCTACCCGGAGCTCAACTCCACGGTGGACCTGGAGGCGAAGGAGATCGTCCGGCTCCCGGCCGTGCACCTGAGCTTCGCCGCGCAGACCGAGCGGGGCCTGATGGTCCCGGTGGTCCGGGACGCGCAGGCCCGGAACCCGGAGTCCCTGTCGGCGGAGTTCGCCCGCCTGACGGAGCTGGCGCGGACCGGGAAGCTGGCGCCGGCCGACCTGACGGGCGGCACCTTCACCCTGAACAACTACGGGGTGTTCGGGGTCGACGGCTCCACGCCGATCATCAACCACCCGGAGGCGGCGATGCTGGGCGTCGGCCGGATCATCGACAAGCCGTGGGTCCACGAGGGGCAGTTGGCGGTCCGCAAGGTCGTCCAGCTGTCGCTGACCTTCGACCACCGGGTCTGCGACGGCGGCACGGCGGGCGGCTTCCTCCGCTACGTCGCCGACTGCGTGGAATCCCCGGCGGTCCTGCTGCGCAGCCTGTAGCCGGAAAATCCGGCCCGCCCGGAGTTTGAGGGCACGGGGTCCGGGCGGAGCCCTTGGGGGCACCTCCCAGCGGTGGCTGGGGGAGGAACGGTGAAGGGCAGGTAGGGGACCGCTCCGCACAGCGGCACCCGCCGCCCCCCCCCGTCACGGGAGGGGCGGCGGTGTCCAGGCCGCGTGGGCGAGGATCGCCCGGACGGTGGCTCCCGACGGGGCCAGTCGCAGGGCGCGGTTGCGGGCGGCCACCGGCATCCGCCCGGACGAACCGCCCTGGCCGACGCGGCCGTCGAAGTCCTGGCCGAGTCCGGCATGCGCGGGCCGACCCACCGCGCCGTGGACCGGGCCGCCGGGCTGCCGCCCGGCGCCACCTCGGGCTCCTTCCGCACGCGGGCCGCCCTGCTGACCGCCCTCGTTCGCCGCCTCGTGGCCCGGGACCGGGCCGAACTGCAGGCGGCGGGCGAGGCCGCGCACGTCCCGCGGTCCGCGCCGGAACCGGTCGACGGATTCGCCGCCCTGGCCCGCCGCCCCGCTACACCTGCGCCGTCGAGAGCGTCCGGATCCGGAGCTGCGCGAGATCCCGGTCGCGCGCGAGAACGTCGGCCGTGACGCCGTGCGGGCCTTCCTCGCCGCGCAGGGCGCCGGCGCGGATCCCGACGCCCGCACGCTCACCTTGCTCGCCTGCGTGGAGAGGCCTTCTCCCGGGACGCGCCGGAGGGGCTGGTGGCTGCCGCGCTCAGACCGTGAGCAGCAGTTTGCCCACGTGGCTGCTCGACTCCATGACCCGGTGGGCCTCGGCGGCGGCCGCGATCGGGAACGACGCGTGGACCACCGGGCGGATCCGGCCCGCGGACACCAGCGGCCACACGTGCTCCCGTACGGCCGCGACGATGGCCGCCTTCTCCTCCAGCGGGCGGGCCCGCAGCGTGGTGGCGGTGATCGCCGCACGCTTGGAGAGCAGCGCGCCGAGGTTCAGCTCGGCCTTCACGCCGCCCTGGAGCCCGATCACCGCGAGCCGGCCGTTCACGGCCAGGGCGTCCACGTTCCGGGAGAGGTACTTCGCGCCCATGATGTCCAGGATCACGTCCGCGCCGGTCCCGCCCGTCGCCGCCTTCAGCTCCGCCACGAAGTCCTGCTCGCGGTAGTCGATCAGGATGTCCGCGCCCAGCTCCTTGCAGCGCGCCAGCTTCTCCGGGCCGCCCGCCGTCACCGCGACCGTGGCGCCCACGGCCTTCGCCAGCTGGATCGCCATCGTCCCGATCCCGCTGGATCCGCCGTGCACGAGCAGGGTCTCGCCGGGCCGCAGTCCGGCCACCATGAACACGTTGGACCACACGGTCGTGACGGCCTCGGGCAGCGCGGCCGCCGTCACCAGGTCCACGCCCGCCGGGACCGGCAGCAGCTGGCCCGCCGGAACGGCCACGCGCTGCGCGTACCCGCCGCCCGCCAGCAGGGCGCACACCTCGTCGCCCACCGACCAGCCGGACACCCCCGGCCCGATCGAGGCGATCCGCCCGGAGCACTCCAGCCCCGGATAGGGCGAGGTGCCGGGCGGCGGGTCGTAGAACCCCTGGCGCTGGAGGAGGTCGGCGCGGTTCACGGCGCTCGCCGCTACCTCGACGAGGACCTCGCCGTCGCCCGCCACCGGATCGGGTACGTCGGTCCAGACGAGGGCCTCGGGGCCGCCGGGCTGCTCGATGGTGATCGCATGCATGGCCCGGAGGCTACGCGAACTCGCCCCTAGTCGGCAGAGCCCAGCGTCAAGGGCGGCGTGCCGGACGGAGCCGCCCGGACGATGGTGATGAGACGGTCCGTCAGCTGGATCGGGCTCGCGTGCGGGTCGTCGTAGGCGAGCAGTCGGTGTCCGCGCAGCACGTTGACCACCAGGTCGTCGGTGTCCCGCACCGACTTGCCCACCTCGGACTTGCGGGCGGGCCGTTCGATCAGGTCGAGGCCGCTGCCCTGGTGGATCAGGTCCTCCATCACGGTGCCCGCGCTCGGGCTGAGCACCGAGAGGCCCAGCAGCCGGCCGGCCGCGCTCGCGCTCGTGATGACGGCGTCGGCACCGGACTGGCGCAGCAGCGGGGCGTTCTCCTCCTCGCGCACCGCCGCGACGATCTTCGCCCCGCGGTTGAGCTGCCGCGCCGTCAGCGTGACGAGGACCGCCGTGTCGTCCCGCTGGGTGGCGATGACGATCTGACGGGCCTTCGGCAGCTCGGCGCGCAGCAGTACCTCGGAGCGGGTGGCGTCGCCGACCACACCGGTGAGCCCCTCGGCGTTGGCCATGTCGACCACCTTGGCGCTCGGGTCGACGATGACGACCTGCTCCTTGCTGAGGCCGGTGGCCAGCAGCGTCTGGAGGGCCGAGCGGCCCTTGGTGCCGAAGCCGACGACGACCGTGTGCTCACGCAAGTTCTTCCTCCAGCGCTTCAGCCGCCACTCTTCCCGTGTCCGTTCCGTCAGGACTTCCAGGGTGGTGCCAACCAGGATGATCAGGAACAGCACCCGCAGCGGAGTGATCAGCAGGATGTTCACCAGCCGCGCGCTGTCGCTGTACGGGACGATGTCGCCGTAGCCGGTCGTCGACAGCGTCACGGTCGCGTAGTAGAAGCAGTCGAGGAAGTCGACCTTCTCGTTGGCGTTGTCGTGGTAGCCGTCGCGGTCCAGCCACACGATGAAGACCGTCAGGAAGAGCACGAACAGGGCCATCAGCAGGCGCTTGGTGACCTGCTTGAGCGGCTGTTCGACGATCCGCTTGGGCAGTTTGATGCGCCGGGAGACGAGCCTTTCGTCGGCCTCGCGGGCCATGGCGTCCTGGCCGTGAAGTTTCACGTGAAACATCCTCCGGAAGCCCACGGCAGATCGAGGATCTCCAGCTCCTGACCGGAGCGCGCGCCCTTGGGCGGTACGACGGCCAGCGCGTCGGCGGCCGCCACGCCGCGCAGCATCGCCGGGCCGTGGTAGCGCAGCGGCACCGCGTGCTCGTCGCTCAGCAGCACCGGGACCAGCCGCGTGTCGTACGGGTGGCCGGGTACGTCGCCCTGGACCGGCGCCGTGTAGCGGGGGCGATTGCGGCGGCCGGCGAGGGCGCGCAGCAGGGGCTCGGCGAGGGTCAGCAGCCCGGAGACGGCGGCCAGGGGGTTCCCGGGCAGCCCGACCAGGTGCCGCCCGTCCGCCCGGTCGCCGATGCGGGCCAGCAGCATCGGGTGCCCCGGGCGTACGGCCACCCCGTCGACCAGCAGCTCGGCGCCCGCCTTGTGCAGTACGGGGTGAACGTGGTCGACGGGCCCGGAGGCGGTGCCGCCGGTGGTCACCAGCACATCGGCGGTGGACCCGGTGACGGCCTCCAGCAGGGCGGCGGCCCCCGCCGGATCGTCGCCGAGCCTTCGCGTGCCGATGACCTCGGCGCCCAGCCGGGCGAGCCAGGGGCCGAGCATCGGGCTGAGCGCGTCGCGGATCAGTCCGTCGTGCGGGCGGCCCTCGGTGAGCAGTTCGTCGCCGAGGACCAGGATCTCCACGCGGGGCCGGGGCCGGGTGGCCAGTTCGTCGTACCCGGCGGCCGCGGCGAGCCCGAGCACGGCCGGGGTGACCAGGGAACCGGCGGGCAGCAGCAGGTCCCCGGAGCGGCACTCCTGGCCGCGCGGGCGGATGTCCTGGCCGGTGAGGACGGGACGGTCGGCGAAGAGCTGGGTGCCCGCCTCGCGGCAGTGCTCGGTGCGGATGACGGCAGTGGTGTCGGAGGGGATCCGGGCGCCGGTGGCGATCCGTACGGCCTCGCCGTCCGCGAGGGGCGCGGGCCGGTCGGAACCGGCCAGGACCCCGGCGCCGGTCCGGACGCTCCAGGGGCCGGGACCGGCGACGGCCCAGCCGTCCATGGCGGAGGTGTCGAAGGACGGCAGGTCGGTCAGCGCCTCCAGGGGCGCGGCCAGGACCTCGCCGAGGGCGTCGGCGAGGGGAACCCGGTGCGTACGGGCCCGCACCCCGGCCCCGGCGTGGACGGCGGCCTCCCGGGCGCGGGGCCAGGAGGCGGCCCGGTGGTCGCCCGCCCCGCCGCCCTCGGGGGCGCGGCTGACGAGGGCCAGGGCCTCGTCGAGGGCCCGTTCGGCGGAGTTCGCGGGGGTCATCCGGAACCGTTCTGTTCGGCGGCGGCGCCGCCCGCTGCGTCGGGTCCCGCATCGGCCTCGGCCTCGGCGGCCCAGCGCAGCGCCAGGTCGGCGGCCTTGCGGGAGGCTTCGGCGACGGCCTGGGCGGGGTCGGCGCCGGTGGCGGCGGCTTGGGCGGCCGCGTAACCGACCAGGAAGGTGGTCAGCGGGGCGGCGGGGCGGGCGACGCCGTGGGCGGCGTCCCGGGCGAGGTCGAGCAGGGTCTTGACGTCGACGTCGAGGTCGATGCCCAGCTCGTTCTTGGCGGCGGTCATCCATTGGTCCAGCACGGTTCCATGCTCCCTGATCCGGGCCCGGGCGGCGGCGAGATCGTCCCAGGTGTCGCAGTCGAACGAGGCGAGCGGCTGCGCCGTGACGCGGGCGAGGTCCAGCTCGGAGGTGAGCGCGCGGAGCGGGAGTCCGGTGAGCGTGCCGTGTTCCGTGGCCAGCAGGGCGATCTCGCGGCGCAGCGGCTCGGCGCGGTAGGCGGCGACCAGCGGCTGGTCCCGGCCGTCGGGGTCGCGCAGCATCGCCCCGTCCGGGCCGGGCGCGTCGAGCAGGGCCCGGACGGTCCCGCGGTCCAGGAACGGCAGGTCCGCGGAGAGTACGAGGACCAGCGCGGCGGTGGTCCCGCGCAGCCCGGCGTCCAGCGCCGCCACCGGGCCGCCGCCGGGCGGGTCCTCCCGGGTCCAGCGGACCGGGCGCGCGGTGGGCCGGCGGCCGCCGACCACGACGGTGGTCCGGGCGTCGGGGCAGGCGTCGAGGACGCGGTCGAGGAGGGCGCGGCCGCCGACGCTCAGCGCGGGCTTGTCCGCCCCGCCGAGGCGCTGCGCGGCGCCGCCGGCCAGCACGATCGCGTCGTAGCTCATGCCCATGAGTATGCGGGGTGCGCGGACCATGCCCCCTGCGGGGAGCCGCACTTACCTCGGGCTTGTCCGGCGGGCCGGTGCGGGGCCGGCCGGTGCGGGGCCGGCCGGTGCGGGGCCGGCCGGTGCGGCGGGCTGAAAGAGAGAAGGGTCCGGATGCGTGGTGCATCCGGACCCTTCGCGTTACAGATACGGGCCCGAGCGGATCGCGCCGTGGCCGCCGTCATCGTCGTCGTCGTGGGGGCCGCCCGGCGGGAGGGCGCGCCGCATCTGTTCCAGCTGGGCCCGCGCTGCCATCTGCTGCGCGAACAGGGCCGTCTGGATGCCGTGGAAGAGACCCTCCAGCCAGCCCACCAACTGTGCCTGCGCGATGCGCAGTTCGGCCTCGGAGGGAATGGCCTCCTCGGTGAACGGGAGGGACAGGCGCTCCAGTTCCTCCACGAGTTCCGGGGCCAGACCGTCCTCCAGCTCCTTCACCGAGGCGGCATGGATGTCCTTGAGCCGGACCCGGCTCGCCTCGTCGAGAGGCGCGGCACGTACCTCTTCCAGGAGTTGCTTGATCATGCTGCCGATGCGCATGACCTTGGCGGGCTGTTCGACCATCTCCGTCACCGGGACCTCGCGCGACTCGTCATCGGCGTCGCCGACGGCCGTCCCGTCCTGTCCCACGATCAGGACGTGCGGGGGACTGTCCTGCGACCGTTCACTCCTCGGCATCTCCATGCCGTCATTCTCTCGCACACCTTCGTTCTCACACGGTGTGCCCCCGTACAGTCGTGATCCACCCTGTACGGGGGCACCAGGATTACTGCGCGGTCCGGCGGGCCAGGGCGCCGCTGGAGCGGGTGACCAGCGCCGCCAGCAGGGCCGCGCCGAGCGGAACCACGATGATCAGCTGGGCGAGGGTCTCCCACGGCACGGAGATCGGCACGTAGGGCACGGCCTCCTGCGCCGACACGTAGCCCTTGTTCAGGCCGTGCTGGTAGAGCGCGTCCAGTTCCCGTCGCTGCACCATGCGCAGCCCGACCGCGGGCAGGATCCCGGCCGCCGAGCCCAGGACGACGCCCATCAGGGCGACCACCCCGCACTGGAAGCCGCTCAGCGTCCGCCGCACGCGCGGCGCCGCTCCCACGGCCGCCAGGGTCTTCAGGTCGGCCTCGGCGTCGGCCTGGGCGAGTCCGGTGGCGATGCCGGCCGCGCCGATGGTGACCAGGCCCGCGAAGACGGTCAGGGCGAGCAGCCCCAGGCTGTCGTTGCCCTGGTAGCCCTCTTCGATGGCCATGTCGGCCTCGATGCCCATGCGGTCGATCTCGCCGGCGATCTTCTGCCGCTGCTCGCTGCTCGCCGTCCCGTCGAGGGTGAAGTACGAACCGGTCGCCGCGGTGGCCAGTCCGGCGGCCTTGGCCGCGGCGGGCGGCAGGACCAGCTGGATGCCCCAGCCGTCGGCGGTCTCGGGTGCCAGGTGGACGGGCAGGATCTTGTCCTCACCGGCCGGATCCTCGCCGAGCGGGGGGGACGTGCTGACGCCCTCCTTGGCGATGACCACCCGCAGGTTGATCTTGCCGTCCTTGACCTGGCGCTTGTCGAAGGAGACGGCGCGGCCCTCCTTGAGGGCGGCCACGGAGCCCGGGTCGGTGACCGCCAGCACGCTCAGCAGCTTCTCGTCGGCGACGACCACCGTGTTCTGGGTGACGCGCCGGTTCTCCGCGCAGCGCCAGTCCTGGCGCAGGACCCGGGCCTGCTCCTCGGTGAAGGCGTCGGGCCCCCCGGGGGTGTCGTAGAGCGGGCAGCGCTGCTCCTTGGGCTTGATGATCTCGACGCGGCCGCAGCCGGGTTCCCGGGAGTACGACTCGCAGCTCGGCTTGCCGACGACCAGCCGGTCGAAGTCCGCACGGACCGCCACCGGGAGCTCCTTGGAGAGGGCCACGCGCAGGGCCGGCACCTCCTTGGACGCGCTGTTCTCCCTGGCGTGCAGCACCCCGGCGCCGTGCGGCAGGTCGGCGACGTACTCGTGCCGCATCTGCAGGTCCCGGCTGTGTTCGTACGTCGCCACCGCGACGGTGCCGGCGACGGCGGCCAGGACCGCGGCCACGGCGGGCGCCGTACGCCCGCGGTTGCGCACGGCGTCGCGCAGCGCGAGCCGCGGCGACAGCGGCAGCCAGCGCCCGAGCCGGCCGAACAGGCCGACCAGGACCGGGGTGAGGGCGACGATGCCGAGCTCGGCGAGGGCGCTGCCGCCCGCGACGACGGTGGCGCCCATCTTCGACGCGGTGCCGTACAGGGCGATCACGGCGCCCGCGGCGACGGCGATCAGGCCGAGGACCGGAAGCACCCGGTTGGCGCGGCGCACTCCGCGGCGGCCGGTCAGCGAGGCCAGCACGGTCTGCCGGGACGCGGTGACGGCGGGGACGATCGCGGACAGCAGACCGGTCACCACGGCGAGCAGGGCGATCCCGGCCAGTTCCAGCGGGCGGAAGTCGAGGCCGCCGAAGCGGACGGCGAGCTGCTCCTCCAGCACGGGACGCAGCGCGATGGTGAGCACCACGCCGACGACGGTGCCGACGACCGCGGACGCGGCGCCGATGACGAGGCCGCCGGAGAGCACGATGGAGCGGATGTGGCGCCGGTCGCCGCCGTTGGCGCCGACCAGGCCGAGCTGGCGGCGCGAGCGCCGGGCGCCGACCGCGAAGGCCGGTCCGGCGAGCAGGCAGATCTCCAGCATGGCGAGGCCCACGACGGTGGCCAGGACGGCCATGTCGGAGGCGCTGCTCGCGTCCAGCTGGTACTGCTCCTTGGGTTCCTGCTGGAAGAGCGGTACGTCGGCGTCGGCGGGCGGGTTCAGGAGGACGGCGCGGGAGACGACCACCAGGGACTTGGTGTTGGCCGCCTTGACCATGTTCCACGTGAAACCTTCGCCGCCGACCTTGACCAGGTAGGTGACGTTGGGGTGGAGGCCGAGGGCGCCGGAGGCCTCAAGGTCCCGGTCGAGCGGGGCGATCAGGGTCCCCGGCGGGGCGAGGATCTCGTCCTCGGCGAGCTCGCTGGGGAGCTCGTACGCCCCGACGATCTTGTACGAGGTGGTCGCGCCGCGCGGGGTGACCGTGGAGCCGACGAAGAGGCCGGAGTTCTTCAGGAAGGCGGTGGTGGCGGCGACCTCGCCGGCGCGCTCGGGCAGCCGGCCGCGTTCGAGCGTGAACATGCCGTCCACCAGCGGGCTCCGCGTGTCGATTTCGCGCAGATCGGTGTCGAGCAGACCGTGCTTGGTGCGGATCTTGCCGAAGCCCACGGAGTCCTTGACGACCTGGGCCCCGGCCGGGAGCGCGGACGTGTCCAGCTCCTGCGGGGTCTCCGGCGTCATCGACGCGCCGTCGAGCTTCTCGAAACCGCCGACGGGCGCGGAGCTGGTGCCGTCCGGCAGCTGGTAGATGGCCACGCTCATGTGCGAGTGGCTCACGCGGGCGTCGGCGGTCCCGATCTTGCGCGAGAGGGTCTGCTCGGGGGAGAGCTCGGCGCTGCGCAGGGTGAGGTCGGCGGCGCTCACGCCGACGATCGGCAGGGCGATCATGGCGAGGACCAAGGCGCTGCGGCCCTTGGAGCGCCAGGCGTCGCGGCGGGCGATGCGCAGGGCCGCGACCCAGGAGTGGTACCAGCCTTGGAGCGAGGAGGTCACTGGCCGGCCGCCTGCCCGGAGAGGAGCGAGTCGGGCCGGCTGCGCAGGGTCTCGTCGACGACGCTGCCGTCACGCAGGAAGACCACGCGGTCGGCCCAGGCGGCGAACCGCGGCTCGTGCGTGACGAGGACCCCGGCCGCGCCCGCGTCGCAGCGGGAGCGCAGCAGGGAGAGGACGGACTCGCCGGTCTCGGAGTCGAGGGCGCCGGTGGGCTCGTCGGCGAGGACGAGGCGGCGGTCGCCCACGAGGGCGCGGGCGATGGCCACGCGCTGCTGCTGGCCGCCGGACATCTCGTCGGGGAAGCGGTCGGCGAGCGTGCCGAGGCCCATCTCCTCCAGCGCGGCGAGCGCGGACACCCGCGCCTTGCGGGCGGAGGTCCCGTCGAGTTCCCGGGGCAGGGCCACGTTCTCGGCGGCGGTGAGGGCAGGGATCAGGTTGTAGTCCTGGAAGACGTACCCGATGCTGCGGCGGCGCAGGGCAGCCAGCTGCTTGCGGCTCGCCGCGGTGATGTCGGTGCCCTCGACCATGACCCGGCCGCTGCTCGGGGTGTCGAGGCCGCCCGCGAGGGTCAGCAGCGTGGACTTGCCGGAGCCGGACGGGCCCATGACGGCGACGAGTTCGCCGGGGAAGACCGAGAGGTTGATCCCCCGCAGGGCGTGCACTTCGGTGGCGCCGCTGCCGTGGGTGCGGACGAGTTGGTCCAACTGCAGTACGGGCTGCTGGGGCTGGTGCTGATCGGGCATGAGGGGTCCCCCCTGGAACGGTGGTTCAGCCTCGCCGCGTACGGGCGGTGCGGGGCCGGTCGGTGGTGGTCGGTGCCGGGCTCTCGGCTGCGGTGGCCTGGGGTGGTTCGGCTTCACCGGCTCTCCGGTCGGCCGGCAGGGAGAGCCGTACGAGCCGGGCTTCGCTGTGGTCGAGCCAGCGGGCTTCGGCCTCGGTCTGGAAGATCAGCTGTTCCAGGACGAGCAGCCAGGCCACGTCGTCGCGTTCGCGGGACTGCCCGCTCTCGACCGCGGCGAGCGCCGTGGCCTTGAGCCGGGTGTAGTCCTGCATCGCCTTGATGGTGGCGTGGCGCTGGGACTGGATGACGGCGCGGATGTCCACTCCGGGCGCGCCCACGGCCATCGCGAGCTTGATGGAGAGCTCGTCGCGGGGCGGATTGGCCCGGTCGACGGGGCGCTCGTACCACTCGCGCAGCTCGGTGCGCCCGGTGTCGGTGATGGCGTACAGGGTGTGCCCGGCGGCGTCCTCGCCGCCGGGGGCGACGAGACCGTCGCGTTCGAGGCGGGCGAGGGTGGTGTACACCTGCCCGACGTTGAGCGGCCAGGTGGAGCCGGTGCGGGATTCGAACTCGGTGCGCAGCTGGGAGCCGTACCGAGGACCCCGTTCCAGTAGGGCGAGAAGCCCGTGACGGATCGACATACTGAGTATGTATACCGAGTATGTTCACGCTCGGCAACCATCCTCAGGCGTACGCCGGAAGGCGGACGCCTGCGCGCGGCTCGCCGCCGCGCCCTCCTAGATGCTCCGGCGCAGGCGCACGCCGAGGTAGCCCAGACCCAGTCCCATCAGGGCGAATCCGGTGCCGAGCGGCAGTATGTGCGCGGCCAGGTCGGCGGCCCGGTCGTTCGGTTCGGTGCCCAGGGCGGTGACCTCCCCCTGCGGGCCGCGCGGGCTCGGGGCCACGGCCGGTGGGGACGGTGGGAGTGGCGGCGGTGGAGCCGGGGGTGTGGGCCGGACGTGCGGGCGGACCGGCAGCGGCCGGGCGGCCACGGCCGGCTCCGGGTTGGCGGGCTCGCCCACCGGCCGGCCGGGCCGCTCCCGCCCGACCCCGGCGAAGCTGCCGGCGAGCTCGCGGTGTGCCTCGTCCGACGGCGAGGCGGAGCGGGTGGGTGAGGCGGGCAAGGCGGGGGAGGCGGCAGAGGTGCGCGAGGCGGCAGAGGTGTGCGAGGCGGCGCCGGGGGACAGCGCGAAGGGGCCGGCGTACGCGGAAGCGGCGGGCGCGAGGGCGGCGGCGGCCAGTGCCGCGCAGGCCAGCCAGCGCGGCGGACGGAAGCCTTGGATCACGGGGAGCCCCTCCCGTCCCGAGCGGCCGAGTCGTTCGCTCAGCGTCAGAGATATGCGCCCAGAGTTACATAGTGGGGCAAAACCGGCATCCCGGGCGCCCTATTGGGGTGCCCGGGATGCCGGTGTGTCGTGAGGTGTGTCGCGAGGCGCCTCTACCGTGGACTGCTCGGGACTGCTCGGGGCTGCCCGGGACTGCCCGGGACTACTCCGGATTGCCGGTCGACACGGTCAGCGTGTACTCCGTGCCTTCCTTGTCGATCTTGTCGCCGGCGGCCGGCGACTGGATCAGCACCGTGTCCTTGCCGTAGACGGCCTCGTCCTTGTATTCGATCTTGTACTTGCCGCGCGAGGCCTGGATGCACTCCTTCACGGAGAGCAGGTTCTTGTACTTGAGGTCCGGCGCCGAGTACTTGCCGGCCTCGCTGTAGTGCTTCACCGGCTCCGAGCACTTCTTCGGGTCGATCGTGCGCGTGGTGTCGGGCCCCTTGAACCCGGCCTTGGCCGAGGCGGACGCGGACGTGGAGGCCCCCGGGTCCGCCGTGGTGCCCCCCTTCTTGTCGTCGCCGTTCATCGCGATCGCCGCGATCAGGCCGCCGACGGCCAGCAGCGCCACCGCGACCGCGCCCGCGACCACCGGCATGTTCCGCTTGCCGTCGCCGCCCGCCGCGGACGGGTTCTGCGCGGCCACCGGGGAGATCGTGTACGGCTGCCCGGTCTGCTGCAGCGCGTACGGCTGCGGCGCGGGCGTGTGCGGGTAGGCGTAGCCGCCCTGCGCGTGCGGCTGCGGGGCGGGCGTCGGCGCGTACGGGGCGGGCGTCGGGGTGTGCGGGGCCTGGTACGGCTGCTGCACCGACTGCGGCGCCGCCTGGAACCCGGAGTCCACCGGCGGGAACACGGCCGAGCCCACGCCCGCACCGCTGCTCAGCGGCCCCTGGCCCTGGATGATGACCGGCGCCCCGGTCTGCCCGGAGGCCAGCACCCGCGCCACCTCGTCGCCCATGGCCGCGGCCGTGGGGAAGCGCTCGTTCGGGTTCTTCTTGAGGGCCCGCGCCACCAGCGCGTCCATCGCCGGGGTGAGCGAGCGGTTGACGGAGGACGGGGCGACCGGCTCCTCCTGCACGTGCGCGTACGCGATGGCCAGCGGCGAGTCCGCGTCGAAGGGGATCCGCCCGGTCAGCAGCTGGAACAGCATGATGCCGACCGAGTACAGGTCGGAGCGGGCGTCGACCCCGCGCCCCAGCGCCTGCTCGGGCGAGAGGTACTGCGGGGTGCCGACGACCATGCCGGTCTGGGTCATCGAGGTGACCCCCGACTGCATGGCGCGGGCGATGCCGAAGTCCATCACCTTGACCACGCCGCGCTTGTTCACCATGACGTTGCCGGGCTTGATGTCGCGGTGGACGAGCCCCATCTCGTGGCTGGTCTCCAGGGCGGCCAGCACGTCGGCCGTCACCTTCAGGGCCTTGTCCGCCGGCATGGCCCCGTACTGTCGGATGTCCGCCTCCAGCACCGAGCCGAGGGGCTGGCCTTCCACGTATTCCATGACGATGTAGGGCATCACGGCGCCGTCGCCCGCGCCGGAGCCGCTGAACGTCACTTCGCCTTCACCGGTGTCGAATACCGAGACGATGTTCGTGTGCGACAGTTTCGCTACAGCCTGCGCCTCGCGGCGGAACCGCTCGCGGAAGGACTGTTCGCGGCCGAGGTCGCTGTGCAGGGTCTTGATGGCGACCTGCCGGTCGAGCGCCGAGTCGTACGCCAGGTAGACGGACGCCATGCCGCCCGCCCCCAGCAAGTCCCTTAGCTGGTAACGGCCACCGGCCAGAGAGCCGCCCGCGTACTGGCCCTGAGTGCCGTCCTGGCTCATGACTGTTGCTTCCCCTCGGGATGTGTCCCTACGCCGTTGGCCGGGCGCATATGGCGCCCAGTCTGCCCGAGGGCAAGCAGACGTCAAGCCAGGTGCCCGTTCCGTGACCACATGGGCACAGGGTGGTCTTGTCCGAACGGTGACCGGTTCCGAGGCTGTAGCGTTCGTCGGAACACCAAAGAAGAGGACTACCGCTCAGCGGCGGCCGAGAGAGACGACGGCGAGGACTGATGGCACCCGAACCCGAGGGAAACGGCGCCGGGATGACCGATGGTCCTGAGCACTGGGGCGCCGGCGGCCTGGTGGGAGACGGCCGTTACCGGCTGACGCACCGGCTGGGCCGGGGCGGCATGGCCGAGGTCTTCGCGGCCGAGGACGTACGGCTGGGACGCACCGTCGCCGTGAAGCTGCTGCGCGCCGACCTGGCCGAGGACCCGGTGTCCAAGGCCCGCTTCACCCGCGAGGCGCAGTCCGTCGCCGGGCTGAACCACCACGCCGTCGTCGCCGTGTACGACTCGGGCGAGGACCGGGTCGGCCCGAATACCGTCCCCTACATCGTGATGGAGCTGGTCGAGGGCCGCACCATCCGCGACCTGCTGGTCAGCGCCGAGGCCCCGGGCCCCGAGCAGGCGCTCATCATCACCTCGGGCGTGCTCGAGGCCCTCGCGTACTCGCACCAGCACGGCATCGTGCACCGCGACATCAAGCCGGCGAACGTCATCATCACCGAGGCCGGCGCGGTGAAGGTGATGGACTTCGGCATCGCCCGCGCCCTGCACGGCGTCCAGTCGACGATGACCCAGACCGGCATGGTCATGGGCACCCCGCAGTACCTGTCGCCCGAGCAGGCCCTCGGCAAGGCCGTGGACCACCGCTCCGACCTGTACGCGACCGGCTGTCTGCTCTACGAACTCCTCGCGCTGCGGCCCCCGTTCACCGGCGAGACCCCGCTGTCGGTGGTCTACCAGCACGTCCAGGACGTGCCCGTGCCGCCTTCGCAGCTGCCGGAGGGCCACCACATCCCGCAGGAGCTCGACGGGCTCGTCATGCGCTCCCTCGCCAAGGACCCGGACGACCGGTTCCAGAGCGCCGAGGAGATGCGCGGGCTGGTCCAGTACGCGCTGCAGATGCTGCACGACCAGGGGGCGAACACCGGCACCTGGAACACCGGTCCGGTCACCATGGCCCTGCCGCACGGCCGGGGCGGCGGGGGCGCCACCACCGTCATGCCCGTGGCCGGGACCGGCGGGCAGCGGCAGTACCCCGCGCACTCCTCGACCTCGCAGTTCCAGCAGCCGATGGTGCCGCCGCTGAACCCGGACGACGGCTCGGCGTTCCCCGGCGGCCGCGGCCCCGGTGGCAACGGCGGCGGCTACGACGGCTACGACGACCGCGGCGGCAGCGGCAGCCGCTGGAAGATGTGGCTGTTCGCGGTGCTCGCGATCGTCGCGATCGCGGGCGGCGTGGCCTTCGCGGTCAACAGCGTGGGCAGCAAGGGCGACGAGAAGCAGACGCCGGGCACCAAGCCGAGCTCCAGCGCCGCGCCGAGCGCGTCCAAATCCCCGGACGCCCAGCCTTCGCAGCAGGCCACGGAGAACACGCCGTCGAACAACGACAACCAGCCCACGCCGAGCCGCAGCCGGACGCAGAGCTTCAGCCCGTCGAACTCGCCGACCGTCTCGCACTCGCCGACCGGTTCGACCTCGCCGTCCAACACGGCGACGACGAAGCCCTCGACGACCCCGTCGACCAAGCCCACGCCGACGGCGGCGACGAAGCCCCCGGAGACGGGCGGCCCCGGCGGCCTGTCCGAGGAATGACGGACGGGGAATTCAGAGCGATCAGAGCGCGTGCTGGTACTGCCGTTCGGGATTCCCGGCGAGCGAGTGCACGGTGATGAACTGGGGTTCGATCCGCAGGCAGACGGGGTCGAACACCGCGCCGTCCACGGAATGCAGACCCGGACCGAATAGTTCCAGTTCTGCGGTGGTCGGCTCGATGAGCTGCGCCGTTCCGGTGAACTGCACCGACCAGAGCCGCGGGTCCGGGGAATTGAAGTTGTCCGCCCCATAGGCCACCACACTGCCGTTGCACGCCTGGTGGCAGCCGAAACGGGAGTGCATTCTCCGTACCACCCCGCCGTCCACCACGATGTGGCGGGCGAGGGCGAGGAAGGCAGACACGGCGCGCCCGGGGAACGCCGGCCGCGGGCCGCCTAGCGCTTCTCGGCCTGCAGGCGGGCCACGTAGGCGGCGGCCTGGGAGCGGCGCTCCATGCCCAGCTTCGAGAGCAGGCTGGAGACGTAGTTCTTGATGGTCTTCTCGGCCAGGTGCAGCCGCTCGCCGATGACGCGGTTGGTCAGGCCCTCGCCGATCAGGTCGAGGATCCTCCGCTCCTGCTCGGTGAGGTGGGAGAGCCGGTCGTCGCGCTTGCCGTTCTTGCCGTCGCGCAGCCGCTCCAGTACGCGGGCGGTGGCGACCGGGTCCAGCAGGGACTTGCCGGCGGCCACGTCGCGCACCGCGCTGAGCAGCTCGTTTCCGCGGATCGCCTTCAGTACGTAGCCCGAGGCGCCGGCCATGATCGCGTCGAACAGTGCCTCGTCGTCGGCGAAGGAGGTCAGCATCAGGCACTTGACGTCCTCGTTCATGGAGCGCACCTCGCGGCACACCTCCACACCGCTGCCGTCGGGCAGCCGGACGTCGAGGACGGCGACGTCGGGGCGGGTGGCGGGGATGCGGACCAGAGCGTCCGCGGCCGTACCGGCCTCGCCGACGATCTCGATGTCCTGTTCGACCGACAAGAGCTCGTGGACGCCCCGACGTACCACTTCGTGGTCGTCCAGGAGGAATACCTTGATTTTTCCGGCTTCGCGCACGAAGTCAGTTTCACACACTCACCCCTTCCCTGCCGGAGTTACCCGGGATAACGTGCCGTTGTTCCCGGCCCCTGCAAGGCTGTGACCAGTGGTTGTTCCCGTTGTCGCGGATTTACTTGGAAATCCAAGCAAAAACGCAGGTCAAACGGGGTTTCGCAGTTATGCGGCGCACTGGGTAACGTGCATTGCGCAGGGCACTCGCCGGGGCACCTGTCACGCCTGAATCCCGTACGCGACGCGCACACACCCCGTGCGCTCGTCACGGATGCAGGTGAGCCGCACTGGACCCCGGAGAACCCGGGTGCCGGACCGACGGAGGAGCACACGTGACCGTGGAGAGCACTGCCGCGCGCAAGCCGCGACGCAGCAGCGGCACCAAGCGGGCGGCAGGCGCGGCGAGCGCCGCCAAGCCCGCCGCTGCCACCGCGCAGACGCAGGATGTCGTACCTCAGCTCGTACAGCTGCTGACGCCCGAAGGGGACCGCGTCGACAACGCGGAGAACGCCGAGTTCGCCCCCTTCGTCGCCGACATCACCACCGAGGACCTGCGCGGGCTGTACCGCGACATGGTCATGACCCGCCGGTTCGACGGTGAGGCGACCGCCCTGCAGCG
Source organism: Streptomyces sp. NPDC029164 (assembly GCF_055563995.1). Lineage (NCBI taxonomy): Bacteria > Bacillati > Actinomycetota > Actinomycetes > Kitasatosporales > Streptomycetaceae > Streptomyces > Streptomyces sp. NPDC029164. Next base: position 228,100 of record NZ_JBVHWW010000002.1, read on the forward strand.
TCAGGGCGAGCTGGGCCTGTGGGCCTCGCTCCTCGGCCAGGAAGCCGCGCAGATCGGCTCCGGCCGGGCGCTGAACGACCAGGACTACGTCTTCCCGACGTACCGCGAGCACGGCGTGGCCTGGTGCCGCGGGGTCGACCCGACCAACCTGCTCGGCATGTTCCGCGGCGTGAACCACGGCGGCTGGGACCCGAACACCAACAACTTCCACCTCTACACGATCGTCATCGGCTCGCAGACGCTCCACGCGACCGGTTACGCGATGGGCGTGGCCAAGGACGGCGCGGACGCGGCCGTCATCGCCTACTTCGGCGACGGCGCGTCCAGCCAGGGCGACGTGATGGAGGCCTTCAACTTCTCCGCCGTCTACAACTCCCCCGTGGTGTTCTTCTGCCAGAACAACCAGTGGGCGATCTCCGAGCCGACCGAGCGCCAGATGCGCGTGCCGCTCTACCAGCGCGCGCAGGGCTTCGGCTTCCCCGGCATCCGCGTCGACGGCAACGACGTGCTGGCCTGCCTGGCCGTGACCCGCTGGGCCCTGGACCGGGCGCGCCGCGGCGAGGGCCCGACGCTGGTCGAGGCGTTCACGTACCGGATGGGCGCGCACACCACCTCCGACGACCCGACCAAGTACCGGCGGGACGAGGAGACGGCGGCCTGGGAGTCCAAGGACCCGATCCTGCGCCTGAAGGCCCACCTGCTGGCCACGGGCGGCGCCGACGAGGCGTTCTTCGCCGAGCTGGAGGCCGAGAGCGAGGTCATGGGCAAGCGCGTGCGCGAGGCCGTGCGCTCCATGCCCGACCCGGACACCATGGCGATCTTCGAGAACGTCTACGCGGACGGGCACGCGCTCGTCGACGAGGAGCGCGCGCAGTTCGCCGCCTACCTCGCGTCCTTCGAGTCGGCCGAGGAGGGTCACTGATGGCTGTCGAGAAGATGTCGATCGCGAAGGCGCTCAACGAGTCGCTGCGCAAGGCCCTGGAGCAGGACCCGAAGGTCCTGATCATGGGTGAGGACGTCGGCAAGCTGGGCGGTGTCTTCCGGATCACCGACGGCCTGCAGAAGGACTTCGGCGAGGAGCGGGTCATCGACACCCCGCTCGCCGAGTCGGGCATCGTCGGCACCGCGATCGGCCTGGCCCTGCGCGGGTACCGGCCGGTCGTGGAGATCCAGTTCGACGGTTTCGTCTTCCCCGCGTACGACCAGATCGTCACGCAGCTCGCGAAGATGCACGCGCGGGCCCTGGGCAAGATCAAGATGCCGGTCGTCATCCGCATCCCGTACGCGGGCGGCATCGGCGCGGTCGAGCACCACAGCGAGTCCCCGGAGGCGCTCTTCGCGCACGTCCCGGGCCTCAAGGTGGTCTCCCCGTCGAACGCGAGCGACGCCTACTGGATGCTCCAGCAGGCGATCCTCAGCGACGACCCGGTGATCTTCTTCGAGCCGAAGCGCCGCTACTGGGACAAGGGCGAGGTCGACGCCGACGCCATCCCCGGTGAGCTGCACAAGGCGCGCGTGGCCCGCGAGGGCTCGGACCTCACCCTGGCCGCCTACGGTCCGATGGTGAAGGTCTGCCTGGAGGCGGCGGCCGCGGCCGCCGAGGAGGGCAAGTCGGTGGAGGTCGTCGACCTGCGCTCGATGTCCCCGGTCGACTTCGACGGTCTGCAGACCTCGGTCGAGAAGACCCGCCGGCTGGTCGTCGTGCACGAGGCCCCGGTGTTCCTGGGCATGGGTTCCGAGATCGCCGCCCGCATCACGGAGCGGTGCTTCTACCACCTGGAGGCGCCGGTGCTGCGCGTGGGCGGATTCCACGCCCCGTACCCGCCGGCCCGCCTGGAGGACGAGTACCTGCCGGGCCTGGACCGGGTGCTCGACGCCGTCGACCGCTCGCTGGCGTACTGAGGAGCCACGTTCATGACGATCCGCGAATTCAAGATGCCCGACGTGGGCGAGGGCCTCACCGAGGCCGAGATCCTCAAGTGGTACGTCCAGCCGGGTGACACCGTCACCGACGGTCAGGTCGTCTGCGAGGTCGAGACGGCCAAGGCCGCCGTGGAACTGCCGATCCCGTTCGACGGTGTCGTGCACGCGCTCCTCTTCGAGGAGGGCACCACGGTCGACGTCGGCCAGGTGATCATCTCGGTGCAGACGGAGGCCGGCGCCGGTGCCGGGGCGCCGGTGCAGGAGGCGGCCCCGGCCGCCGCAGCGACGCCTGCCGCCCCGGCCGTCGCCGCCGAGGCGGAGGAGCCGGCCGCCGCGGCCCGCCAGCCCGTCCTGGTCGGCTACGGCGTCTCCACCGCGTCCACGAAGCGCCGCCCGCGCAAGGCGGTCGCGGGGGCACCCGCGCAGAACGGCACCGCCCCGGCGGCGCCCGCGGTTCCCGCCGCGGCTCCGGTCCTCCCCGCGGTCCCGGCGCAGCCGGGCGGCGAGCGGCCGCTGGCCAAGCCGCCGGTGCGCAAGCTCGCCAAGGACCTTGGCATCGACCTGGCCTCGGTGGTCCCCACCGGTGACGGCGGGGTCGTGACCCGGGAGGACGTCCACGCGGCGGCCGCCGCGGCGATCGCCCCGCAGGCCGTGCCCGCCGCGGCCCCGGCAGCGGCCCCCGTCGCGGCTCCGGCCGTCCAGGCGGCCGAGGTGCCGGCGTCGGCGCGGGAGACCCGCATCCCGGTCAAGGGCGTCCGCAAGGTCACCGCCCAGGCCATGGTCGGCTCGGCCTTCACGGCGCCGCACGTCACCGAGTTCATCACGCTCGACGTGACGCGCACGATGAAGCTGGTGCAGGAGCTCAAGGACGACCCGGACCTCGCGGGGCTGCGCATCAACCCGCTGCTCCTCATCGCGAAGGCCGTCCTGGTGGCCATCCGCCGCAACCCGGACGTCAACGCGTCCTGGGACGAGGCGGCCCAGGAGATCGTGCTCAAGCACTACGTGAACCTGGGCATCGCGGCGGCCACCCCCCGCGGGCTGATCGTCCCGAACATCAAGGACGCCCACGCCAAGACGCTCGGCGAGCTGTCGACGTCCCTGTCCGAGCTGGTCGCCACGGCCCGCGACGGCAAGACCTCGCCGGCCGACATGCAGAACGGCACCATCACCATCACCAACGTCGGCGTCTTCGGCGTCGACACCGGTACGCCCATCCTGAACCCGGGCGAGTCCGCGATCCTCGCGGTCGGCGCGATCAAGCTCCAGCCGTGGGTCCACAAGGGCAAGGTGAAGCCGCGGCAGGTCACGACCCTGGCGCTGTCGTTCGACCACCGTCTCATCGACGGCGAGCTCGGCTCCCGCTTCCTGGCCGACATCGCGGCGGTCCTGGAACACCCCCGCCGCCTGATCACCTGGTCGTAACGCCCCGCACCACGCTCCACCCGATGGCTCCACCCGATGGCCGGCCTCCCCCGCGGAGGCCGGCCATCGGCCGTCGGCGTGCGCGGTTGTGCGGAGCCGGGTGTATCTCCAGGGGCACTCTGACCGGCAGCGGCCGGGAAGGCCCTGGTCAGGGCGAAGGGGTTGTGTGATCATCGCCGGATGATCTTCCGTGCCGCCTCCACAGACCCCGCAGACCTCGACCGTGCCATCGCCTACCCGGAGGACGGTCCCGTCCCCTCCCTGAGCGCCGAGAAGATCCGCGAGGAGCTCGCCGAGAACCAGTTCCGCCCCGAGTGGATCTGGTTCGCCGAGGACGAGGACGGCGAGATCCTGGCCCGCGCCCTGTGGTGGGGCCGCTCCGACAGCGAGCAGCCCATCGCGCTCGACTGCCTCCAGGTCCGCTCCTCCGTGGCCGACCCGGCAGCGGTCGCCGCCGGGCTGCTGGAGGCCGGCCACGCCGCCTTCGGCCGGCTGCCCGGCTACAACATCTCCCTGCCCCGCGGCTGGCGGGCCGACCCGGAGCTGGCCGCGGCGATCGCCTGGCGCCAGGAGGCCGCGTACAAGACCGGCCTGACGCGCGAGATCGAGCGCCTGCGCTACGAGTGGACCCCGGCCGCCGGGACGGCGGAGCCCACCGGGCGGCTCGTCTTCCGCGACGGCACCGACGAGGAGTTCCTCGACGCCTTCGTCCGGCTGTCCACCGGCAGCCTCGACCTGCACACGCAGACCGAGCTCCAGTCGATGGACGCGGAACAACTGGCCCGTGAGGACGTGGAGTTCTACCTCGACTGCCCCGGCGAGCGTTCCTGGTGGCGGCTCGCCCACCTCCCTGACGGCACCCTCGCGGGCCTGGCCATCCCGTCGGCGACCCCGTACCACCGCAACGTCGGCTACCTGGGCGTCGTACCGGAGCAGCGCGGCCAGGGCCTGATCGACGAGATCCTGGGCGAGATCACCCGCTTCCACGCGGCCGAGGGCGCGCGCCGCATCACCGCGACCACGGACACCGTCAACGTCCCTATGGCGGCCGCCTTCGACCGCGCCGGCTACGAGGTCACCGAGATCCGCCTCGTCCTGGAGAGCCCCTCGATCTGACCCGGGCCGTGTGCCCGGCCCCGCGGCGGCGGTAATCTCCCGCCCGGGGAAGGGGGTCGGGTGTCCATCGCCGAATTGCAGGTGTACTCCGTCGAGGAGGCCGACGTCACGGGCGGCGTGTGCGTGGTCCGGTGCGTCGGCGGGGTGGCCCGGGCCGGACAGGTCTACGCCGTCGGGGAGTCGCGGATGGGCCTGCGCCACATCGAGCGGTACGGGCGGCCCGTCGGCTCCTTCGACGCCGGACACACCGCGAAGGTCCACCTCACGGGCGCCATGGTCGCCCTGCTCAGCCGCGGGCAGGTGCTGACGTCGGTGCCGCCCGACGGGCACTCGCTGGAGGACCTGGAGGCCTGGCTGGCCACCGGGCCGCCGCTGCGGGACGAACCCCAGCCGCGGACCCTGCGCGTCCTCGCCGGAGTGCGGATGCGCGACGACCGCCTCCCGGACGAGGTCCGGCTGCGCTGGGGCCGGATCGCGCTGGCCGCCACCCACCGGTGCGCGCGGGCCGAGGGCACGCCCGAACTGGTCCGGGCTCCCGAACTGGCCTGCGTACAGGGCTACTTGATCCAGCAGTTCGGCCCGGACCGCGGTGGCGACCCGGCGGCCCTGGCCCGGGAGCTGCTGGCCCTCATCGACCTCACCCCGGCGCAGGCGGCGGCGCAGGGCCGCGGCTGGCGCGACCTCCCGCACCACCGCATCCGGCACCTGCGCCGCATCAAGAGCCTGATCCCCTGGCTGACCGCCGTACGCCCCCACCTGCCGGACGCCGACCCGGTGGCGGAGGCGGTCGACGCCTGGTCGGCGGTCCGGCCCGACCTGCCGTGACCGGGTCCGGGCCGCTGACCGGGCCTAGCCCGCGGCGCGTGCGGCGTTGCCGAGGACCTTGGTCGGGGTGACGCGGACGACCACGCGGACGTCCGACGCCGGGGCGTCCCGGTACTCCTTGCCGGCGCCCGGGCCGAGGTACTCCTCGGCGATGCGGACGGCCACCGCCCGGCCGACGTCCTCGGTGACGGTGGCGGTGCCGCGGATCTCGGCGTAGAGGAAGGGATTGGCGAGGTCGAAGACGGTGACGCCGACCCGCCCGTCCCGGACGATGTTGCGCTCCTTGCGGCGGCCCTGCTCGGTGGAGATCAGCAGGTCGCCGCCGTCGCGGGTCACCCAGATCACCGAACTCTGCGGACTGCCGTCGGGGTTGATGGTCGAAAGCACGGCGGGGTGCGGAGAGTCGAGCAGACCCCGCACGGTCTCATTCAGCTCAACAGTCATGGCGGCGAGGCTAGTCGGGGCGTGTGGCGGGCCGCTCCCCGTTTCCGGTGGCGTCCGGTGACTAACCGAAGTCGCTCAGTTCCAGGGGATGTTGCGCCACGGACTCGCCGGATCGGTGGTCAGCTCCACGTGGGCGGCGAGGGCGCTCGTGTACCAGGTGCCGAACTCCTCCTCGTCGAAGTGCAGGCACCGGCCGAGGACGTACCCGGCGGAGAAGTCCTCCCACGAGCGGTACGTCTGGCGGGCCGCCTCCCCGGCGCGCAGTACGGCCTTCTCGGCCTCGTGGAGGGTGCCGTAACGGCAGCCGATGCCCCAGCGGGCCATCTGGGAGGCCCGGCCGAGGTCCCAGGCCTCCACCGAACGGACCCAGCCGTCCTCGGGGAGCAGTCCGTCGGCGCGGAAGCGCTGCTCGTAGCGGGCGATCCGGCCGATGAGGCGCTTGACCCCGGCGATCTCGCCCTCCACCTCGGCGGTGGGGCGCGGCTGGGCGACGGTGACCCCGTCGGGGGTGAGCTGCGGCTCGGCGGACCGCTCGGCGCTGCGGCGCAGGCTCGCCTCCGCGGCGTGCCGCCAGTGCTCGACGTCGACGGGTCCCGCGAAGTCGGAGGCGAGGACGCGGCGGACGCGGAGCGCGAACTCCCAGACGGGGCTGACCATGTCCACGCTCAGGAGCTGCTCCAGGGTGGACAGCCAGTCGGCGCGGTCGGTGATGCTCCAGCTCTTCCCGACGCGGCGGCGCTCGTGCTGGTAGCCGCTGCCGTGGTAGGCGAGGGCGTTCCAGAACTCACCGTTGGTCACGGCGAGATGGCCGCCGATGGCGAGGCCGTGCGCGATGGGCCCGTGCAGCGGGCCGCCGGTGAAGAGGGCGTGGACCTTCCCGTCGAGCAGGCCGTACAGGGGCGCGGCGTCCGCGTGCGCCCGCCAGCGGGCCAGGTCGGCGGGGGTGGTGGTGAGGTAGGCCTCGGTGGGGGTGCCCGGGTTCACGGCGAGGAAGGCGGGATCCCCGGGTCCCCAGACCTTGGAGAACCAGCCCAGGCTCCGGGACTCGAAGACCGTCTCGGGGGTGGGGGCGGGCAGCATGCCGGCGGTGTGGACGACGAGCATGCGGTCCGGGGTGGCGTGGAAGAACACGGAGTCGGGGTGCGCGTCGGACTGCACGCGGTGCTGGAGCAGGTAGAGCTGGGCGCGGGCGAGCACGTCGAAGTACGCGGCCCAGTCGCCGGCGGTCTTGGCCTCGTACAGCTCTCTCTCGATGACGCTCGGCGCGATCCAGGTGCCCATACGGGGACCTTATACGGGCCCCTGCGCGGGCGGTCGGGCCCGTACGGTCCTCACCCTGATCGGCGGTTTCCGGCATAGGCTTCGAGGCATGACCAGGCTCCTGTGCGCGAAGTCCCTCCACCCGGCGGCGCGATGAACGACGTCACGGCGAAGGACGTCACGGCGAACACCGTCACGATGTACTGGCGGCCGGGGTGCGCGTTCTGCATCAAGCTCCGCACGCAGCTGCGCCTGGCCCGGATCCCGTACCGGAAGGTCAACATCTGGCGGGACCCCGAGGCGGCGGCCTTCGTCCGCAGCGTCGCCGACGGCAACGAGACCGTTCCGACGGTGGTCGTCGGCGACCGCCCGGCCATGGTGAACCCCTCGGTCCGCCGCATCCGCGAGGCCCTGCCCGCCCTCCCGCTCCCGGTTCCCCCGCTCCCCGTCGAGTAACCCCGAGCGCAGCCGCCGCCCGGCCCCGGGGGAGGTCCGGGCGGCACGCCCCCCCGTGCCACCGCGCGACCGTGCGAACCCCCTTGACGCCCCCCGGTGAGGGAGGGACGCTCGCGGGTCTCGCATCCGAGCGGTTGCACACTGGGGGGCCGGTATGCCGGAGGAGTCTGTCCAGACGGTGGGGGAGCTGCGGGCGCGGCTCGCGGCTCGGGGGGCGCGCTGGTCCGTACTGGAGCACCTGGCCGACGAGGAGCCGGTGCCGCGGCCCTCGCTCGGTCTGGAGCCCGGGGCGAACCTGACGCCCGCCGAGGACGTGGGGCTCGTCGATCTGCGGGCACTCCTCGGGCACGCGAGCGGCAATCCCCATCTGACCCGGCGCCGCGCCGCCCACGGGTTCCTGGCGGGCCCGCCGACGGCCGGCGCGGCCCGGCCCGCCGCCGTGGACTGGCGCAACCGCTGGGGTTGGCCGTGGATCACCAAGGTCAAGGACCAGAACCCGTGCGGTTCCTGCTGGGCCTTCGGCGCCGTCGGCCTGGTGGAGTCCATGGCCCGCATCGAGCACTGCGTATGGGCGGAGCGCTCCGAGGGGGACGTGCACGACGGCCTGCGCTTCACCTGCGGGCAGGGTTCCCATCCGGAGACCGCGCTCGACTGGATCAAGGACAACGGCGGGCTCGCCGACCCGGACTGCTGGCCGTACAGCACCCCGCCCGCCGGTCTGCCCGCCGCCCGCCGCGACGCCTGGCGCGCCGAGTACACGCCCAGCTGGGACCGGTCCGGGCGCACCGTCCGGATCCCCGACTACGTGCGGCTGGGCGACGTCGAGCAGCAGAAGGTCTGGCTGGACACGGTCGGCCCGCTGACCGCCTGCTTCGACGTGTACGACGACTTCTTCGGCCTCGGCTCCGGCGTCTACCACCGCACCGGTGACCAGCTCGCGGGCGGCCACTGCGTGCTCATCGTCGGCTACGACGACGCGGCCGGCTGCTGGCTGTTCAGGAACTCCTGGGGGACCGGCTACCACGTCGGCGGCTACGGCCGGATCGCCTACGGCGAGGTCGGCATCGACCACTGGGCCAAGTGCGGCCTGCGCGGCACCAACATCGACCCGTGGACCAAGCGCCGCCTGCACACCGGCAACGTCTACGAGAGCGGCAACGGCCGCGCCCACCGCAACTTCGAGCTCCTCGCCACCACCACCGGCGGCCGTCTCCAGCACTGGTGGCGCGAGGGCGACGCCCCCTTCGCGTGGGCCCGCGCGGACACCTTCGCGAACGACGCCTGCGGCCAGCCCGCCTTCACCGGGACCACCTACAACCGCAACATGGAGTCCCTGCACGTGACCACCGGCGGCCGGCTGCGCCACTGGTACTTCGAGCAGTCCGTGCGCGTCTGGCGCGACGGCGGCGCCTTCGGGCCGGGCGACGCGGCCGTCGGCTCGACCCCGGCCTTCATCCAGAGCGACTACGGCAAGCCGGGCAACTTCGAGGTGGTCGTACGCACCGCCGACGGCCGCCTGAACCACTGGTGGCGCATCAACGGCGCCCCCTGGACCTGGAACGACGCCGGGCACTTCGCCTCCGGCATCGCCCACTTCGGGCCCGCCCTCGTCCAGACCCGCGGCCGTCACCTCGACCTCGTCGCCGCCCGTACGGACGGCCGCATGCAGCTGTGGTGGCGCGACGATCCGAACGGCTTCACCTGGCGCGCCGGGGAGGTCTTCGGCAGCGGCACGGCGGCCGTTTCCGCGCCCTGCCTGATCGAGGGGCAGTACGGGGCGGCCGACGAGGACACTGCGGGGAACTACGAGCTGTGCGTGGCCGTCGCCGGCGGCCGCGTGGAGCACTGGTGGCGGGGCAACGCGGCCGGCTCGGCCTGGACCCGCAGCGCCGTCTTCGGGCAGGACGTCGCCGCGGTCACCGGGATGCTCCAGGGCAGCTTCGGGTTCAACCTGGAAGTCGTCGTCCTGCGCACCGACCGCCGCCTCCAGCACTACTGGCGGGACCGCGCGGGCTGGCACGAGGGGGCTGTCATCGGCCCCGTCGGCTGAGATCCGGCAGCGGAGAGGACCGGGCGGGCGTGGAGGTACGGAGCGTCGTGCTGAGCCCCGGTGAGCCGTACGAGCTGCGGCTCACCGGACGCGGCGCGCGCGGCTACGTGTGGACCTGGCAGGTCACGGGGGACGCGGACGTGGTGGCGGTGGCGGAGGGGCCGCCGGCCGCCGGCGACCGCCTCCCCGGGGCCGCGGTCGAGCGGACGTACGTCGTACGGGGCCTGCCCCCGGGCGGCGGCCGGGCCCGGATCCGCTTCGCGCAGATCCGGCCGCCCTACCCGCAGGAGGCCCCGTACGACGAGTTCGTGCTGGACGTGGAGGTCACCCCGCGGACGGGCGGCGCCTGAGGACCCGGTGCTGCACGGCCTCCAGCGGACCCCGCTCGAAGCGGCGCAGCCACAGCCGGGACGCGGCGACCAGCGTCAGGCTCACCGCCGCCCACAGGCCCATCACCCACCAGGGGCCGCTGCCGCCCAGCCGGTCGGCGAGCCCGAGTCCGATGCCGTAGCAGAGCAGCATGCACAGCAGGTTCTGGCCGACGTAGCAGGACAGGGCGGTGCGGCCGACGGAGCCGAGGGCGTCGGCGCCGGGCACCCGGAAGCGGTCGAGGGCGCAGCCGATCAGGCCGATGTACCCGACGGCGATCAGCGGGGCGGTGCCGTAGCGGCTCAGGAGGAAGAAGTCGGTGCCGCCCAGCGTGGCGGCGGCGCCCAGCGGCAGGCCGGCGCCGAGGCCCCAGGCGGCCATCCGGACCCGGATCCGGTGCCCGACGGCGGTGGGCGCGAAGGCGCCGGCGCGGTGCAGCCGGACGCCGAGGAGGAAGAGGAAGACCAGCAGGCCGAAGGAGAAGACGGGCTCGATGCGCAGCACGAGGGCGTGGTCGAGCCGGAAGGCGATCTGGTCGGCCCAGCTGCCGTGGGCGTAGACCCGGACGGCCTCGGGGTCGGGGGCCTCGGGCCCGGAGGCCGGACTGGCGAGCTCCCCGAGCGTCACGAGGCCGACGAGGGCCAGGTGCAGCCCGCCCGCGGTCCACATCGCCACCCGCCGCACCTTCTCGGAGCGGGCGAGCAGCCAGGCCACCAGCAGGGCGGTGACGGCGTACCCCATCAGCACGTCCCAGGCGAAGACGAGGACGAAGTGGACCGTGCCCTCCAGGAAGAGGAACGCGGCCCGCCGCGGGTAGCGCCCGGGCCACGGCTCGCCGCGGCGCGCGGCGGAGTCGTACTGGATGGCCAGGCCGACGCCGAACAGGATCGTCAGCAGGGACAGGAACTTCCCGTCGGCGAGGAACCGGAACACGGTCTCGGCGAGGTGCGCCGCGGAGGGGTCCGCGATCGGGTCGGGCGCTCCCAGACCGCCCTGGAGCACGCTCCACTCCGAGCCGGGGGAGGTGAAGATCCAGACGTTGGTCATGAGGGTGCCGAGGATGGCGGCGCCGCGCAGGACGTCGAGGAGGGGGAGCCGGGTCGTGGTCACCTCGGGGGCGACGAGGGTCGTGTGGGCCATGACTCCAGCGTCCCGGCGCGCGGGGCCCCGTACGTCCTGCGGGTGGACGAGGCCCGCGTACATCCTTCGACGCACCGGCGCGGGGCGGAGGTCCACATCCCGGACGGGGCGGCCGGTGCACCCCTCATGTATCTATCCTGTGCGCATGCCGTCCGCCGCGCCTCCCGCCCAGAGCGCCACCCCCACCCCCAGCACTCCCCCCACCGCCGCCGAACGCGTCTACCGGCACGTCAAGGAGGGGGTTCTCGACCGCCGCTACGAAGGCGGCACCCTCCTCACCGAGGGCGAACTCGCCGAGGCCGTCGGGGTGTCCCGCACCCCGGTCCGCGAGGCGCTGCTGCGCCTGGAGACCGAGGGGCTGCTGAAGCTGTACCCGAAGAAGGGCGCGCTGGTGCTGCCGGTCTCCGCGCAGGAGATCACGGACGTGCTCGAAACCCGGCTGCTGGTCGAGGAGTTCACCGTACGCAGAGCCGTACCGGCGCCGCCCGGCCTGCTGGACCGGCTCGCGGCCCTGCTGGAGGAACAGCGCCGGCACGCCGCCGGGGGCGACCTCGCCGCGATGATGGCCGCCGACCGCGGCTTCCACGCCGAGATCGTGCGCAACGCCGGCAACCAGATCCTGTGCCGGCTCTACGACCAGCTCCGCGACAGGCAGCTGCGGATGGGCGTGGCCCTGCTGCACGCCCACCCCGACCGGCTGGAGCGCACCCTGGCCGAGCACGCCGAGATCCTGGACGCGCTGCGGGCCGGGGACGCGGACACGGCCGCCGCGGTGGTCCGCGGGCACATCGGGCGGGTCGGGGAACTGGTCCGGGGGCCGGGCCGGTGACCGCCCCGGTGACCGCGCGGGGGACCGAGCCGGGGAGCGAGCCGGGGAGCGCGCGGGGGAGCGCGCCGCAGCTGTTCCGGGACCCTCCCGGCGGCGGACGGGCCGTCGCCGTCTGGTCCATCGGCGTCGCCGTCTACTTCGTGGCGGTGATCTTCCGTACCAGCCTGGGCGTGGCCGGTCTCGACGCCGCCGACCGCTTCCACGTCAACGCCTCGGCGCTGGCCACCTTCTCCCTCCTCCAACTGCTCGTCTACGCGGGCATGCAGATACCCGTGGGCCTGATGGTCGACCGGCTCGGCACCAAGAAGGTGCTGACGCTCGGCGCGGTGCTCTTCACCGTCGGCCAGCTCGGCTTCGCGCTCTCCCCCTCCTACGGGATGGCGCTCGCCGCGCGGGCGCTGCTCGGCTGCGGCGACGCGATGACCTTCATCTCGGTACTGCGGCTCGGCACCCGGTGGTTCCCGGCCCGGCGCGGGCCGCTGATGGCGCAGCTCGCCGGGCTGGTCGGCATGGCGGGCAACCTCGTCTCCACGCTCGTCCTCGCCCCCGTCCTGCACGGCGTCGGCTGGACCGCGGCCTTCGCGGGGAGCGCGGTGGCCGGGCTGGTGGTGCTGGTGCCGCTGGTGCTGTTCCTGCGGGACCACCCGGAAGGGCACGGTCCGGCGCCGGTGCAGCGCGGGTCCGGCGGCTCCGGCGGCTCCGGTGGCCCCGGTGGCTTCGTCCGCCGTCAGATCCGCGAGTCCTGGGCCGAACCCGGCACCCGCCTCGGCCTGTGGGTGCACTTCACGACGCAGTTCCCCGCGATGGTGTTCCTGCTGCTGTGGGGCATGCCGTTCCTGGTGGAGGCGCAGGGGCTGTCGCGGACCACCGCGGGCGGACTGCTGACGCTGGTGGTCGCCTCCAACATGGCGCTCGGGCTGGTCTACGGCCAGGCCGTCGGCCGCCGTCAGTCCGCGCGGATCCCGCTCGCGCTGGGCACGGTCGGCCTCACGGCCCTCCTCTGGGCGGCCGTCCTCGCCTACCCGGGGGACGCGGCGCCGATGTGGCTGCTGATCATCCTGTGCCTGGTCCTCGGCGGCTGCGGTCCGGCGTCGATGATCGGCTTCGACTTCGCCCGCCCGGCCAACCCGCCGGAACGCCAGGGCACCGCCTCCGGGATCACCAACATGGGCGGCTTCATCGCGTCGATGACCACCCTGCTCACCGTGGGCGTGCTGCTCGACGCCACCGGCGACAACTACCGCATCGCCTTCTCGACCGTGTTCGTCCTCGAAGCGCTGGGCGTCTCCCAGATCCTCCGGCTGCGCCGCCGCGCACTGGCCCGGGAGGCGGAACCGGAGCGGGTGCCCCGGGCGTGTCCCCTGCCGGACGCCGCAGGGCGCGAGAGGCCGTAGGGCCGCAGTCCCGGGAGGGAGCGGCCGCAGGAGGGGGAACCGCAGGAATGCGGACGAAGCTGCCCGCCGCCACCGTCGACCAGCGCGCCGAGCGTGCCCCGCCCTTCCGCGAGGCGTACGGGATCAGACCCGCCGCGTTCCGCCGGGCCGCGGCAGAAGCCCGCCCGTACGGCGGCCCGTACGGCGGCTCCTGCGGCGGCGTTCCTACGGGGTGACGGAGAACTGCGTGAGGATGGCCTCCGCCAGCTCCGCGTCTCCCTCCACCTTCACCCGGTCCGCGACGGAACGAGCCCGCACCCGCCCCGCCGCCAGCCGGACGTACGTCTCCCAGTCCAGCGTCAGCGTCACCGCCGGGCCCAGCGACGGCGCCTTGTCGACCGTGCCGCGGCCGTCGGCGTCCACCCGTACCGTCCGCATGAACTCCAGCGGACCGTGCACGTCGACGACCACCGCCGAGTGAGCCGGCGCGCCCGCCCGCTTCGCCACCACCTTCGGCAGCCCGGCCAGCAGCATGTCCCGCGCCACGTACGCACCCGGCGCGTCCCAGTTCCCCGGCACGCCCAGCGCCGCCCGCAGGTCCTGTTCGTGGATCCACACGTCGAACGCGCGCAGCCGCAGCGCGTGCTCCAGCGTCACCTGGTCACCCAGCGGACCCCGCACCATCGTGTCCGGATCCCGCTTCTCGTTGCGCAGCTGCCGCGAGCGCCGGATGACGGTGTACTCCAGCTCCGAGGTCATCTCCGGCGCGGTGTGGTGACGCCGCACGTCGACCTGCACCTCCATGTACCGGCTGAACTCGTCCACCACGTGCCGCAGGTCCCGCGCCACCGTGTGGATCGGCCGCGGATCCCCGAGCTGCTCGCATTCGATGCCGATGATGTGTGACACGACGTCACGGACCGACCAGCCGGGGCACGGCGTCGCCCGGTTCCACTCGCCCTCCGGCAGGGGGAGGACCAGCTCGGATATCGCCTCGATGGAGTGCGTCCACGCGTCGGCATAGGGCTGAAGGCTGGGATGGACGGTCAACGGGACCCCTCGCGGTGCTGTTCAGTGGCGCGTTTTCGGAAGCAGTGGACTCAGTTTCCAAAACTACGCTGCCGGTGAGCACCCCGGCAGTGCTTTCGTGTGACGATCGTAGGCCCGAGTTGACGGCTTGAACGCCAGGACGGTGGTAGTGTGCGCGCCTCGCTGATCCAAATCGCAGTGAACGAGGGCGAGTCGGTGACTTCCCGACGTGCCCGCGTGGCCGAGCTCGTACGGGAGCAGGAGGGCTCCGACCTCGTCGTGCTGCCGGAACTGTGGCCCGTGGGCGCCTTCGCCTACGAGCAGTTCGAGACCGAGGCCGAACCCCTGGACGGCCCGACCTACGAGGTCATGTCCAAGGCCGCCCGCGACGCCGGGGTCTGGCTGCACGCGGGCTCGGTCGTGGAGCGCGCGGGCGACGGCTCCCTCTACAACACCGCCCTCGTCCTCTCCCCGGCGGGCGAGCTGGCCGCCACCTACCGGAAGATCCACCGCTTCGGCTTCGACCAGGGCGAGGCGGTGCTCATGTCACCGGGCGACTCCCTGACCACGGTGGAGCTGCCGGAGCAGACCCTCGGCATCGCCACCTGCTACGACCTGCGCTTCCCGGAGCTGTTCCGCGGCCTGGTCGACGCCGGGGCCACCACGATGGTCGTCGCGGCGGGCTGGCCCGCGCGCCGCCGCTCGCACTGGACGCTGCTCAACCGGGCCCGCGCCGTCGAGGACCAGTCGTACGTCCTGGCGTGCGGGCTGGCCGGCACCCACGCGGGCGTCGAACAGGCCGGGCACAGCCTGGTGGTGGACCCGTGGGGCGAGGTCCTGGCGGAGGCCGGTCCCGGCGAGGCCGTCCTCACGGTGGACCTGGACCCGGCCAAGGTGGCCGAGACCCGCGCCCAGTTCCCGGCCCTGAAGGACCGCCGCCTGGGTCGCGGCGGCCAGGCGTGACCGCAGGGATGACGACCGCAGGGATGACGACCGCAGGGGTGACGACCGCAGGGGTGACGACCGCAGGGGTGACGACCACTGGCGTGACGACCGCAGGCGTGACGTACGAGTGGACCGGGGAGGCGGGGCGGCGGCTGGACGCGCTCGCCCGCGTCTACCAGGAGGTCTACGCGGAACCCCCGTACCGCGAGGGCCCCCGGGACGCCGCCGATTTCCGCGTGCGCGCCGGGCGGCAGGCCATGCGGGACGGCTTCCGGCTGGTCCTGGCGCGGGACGGAGACGAGCTCGTCGGCTTCTCGTACGGCTACCGGCTGCCCGCGGACACCGGGTGGTGGAAGGCCCTGGAGGAGCCGCTCGACGACGCATTCGCCGAGGAGGACGGGCGGCGGACCTTCAACGTGGCCGAACTCGCCGTGCGCGGCGCCTGGCGACGGCAGGGGATCGCGGCCGCCATGCACCGGCTCCTGATCGCGGACCGGGAGGCCGAGCGGATCACGCTGACCGTGCGCCCCGACCCCGAGGCCGCGCCCGCGCGGACGGCCTACGCCTCGTGGGGCTACCGGAAGGTCGGCCGGGCCCGGTACGGGGACGGGCACCCGGCCTGCGACGTGATGGTGCTGCCCGTGCCCGGCCGCGGCCCGGCGACCGGGCCGTAGCGCGGGACCGTCCGCCGGGCTCAGGCGGTGCGGAACCAGACCATGACCGCGAGGATGGTGGGCGCCGGGCAGGCCAGGACGCCCAGGAGGAGCAGCCGGCTCGACACGGCCAGCCGGCGGACGCCGGGGGCGAAGGCCAGAGCGGTGAGTGCGGCGGCCGCGCCCACCGGCACCAGGAGGAGACGCAGCAGCAGGCCGCCCACCGGCTGCCCGGCCGCCGCGCCCCAGACGAGCGCGATGGAGAAGAGACTGGCCAGCCAGAGGAGCGAGAGGCCGGTGACCGTCCACAGCAGGGCCGCGATCACGGCGACGGCGGGCCGCTCCTTGGGGGTGGGCTTCGCCGGCTGCCACGGGCCGTACAAGGCCGCGTACGTGCTGGGGTTCACCGTGGGCTCCTTCCGAGGGGACGTGCGCGATCCGTGGGTACGTGCACGATCCTCGTCTCCCCCCACGGCCCCGGCATGAGCGCGCATGCTCACTTCCCCACGCACGCGTACTCACTCCGGTGGCGGGGGAGCCCGTCCTCCCGCTCCTTCTCCGCCATCCGGATCCCCGAGCTCCAGCCCGTCCCGGACCCGCAGCGCCTTCCCGTCGACGAGGAAGGCGTGGCGCCCGTCCTCGTCCTCGATCCAGTAGTCGTCCCCGACGGCCGGCACTTTGTCCCGTACGAGGTATTTCATGCGCTGATCAGTGCCCGCGATAGGTTTCCGCCATGCCACTCCTCTACGTGACCGACCTGGCCTACCCGGCGCGCGGCCGCCGCTACTGCGACGAGGACATATTCCTCACCTCCCGGCTGCGGGCCGGCTTCGGCCTGGCCCTGTGCCACCCCGCGGACGCGGAGGCGCTCCTCCCGCTCGGCTTCGACGCCGTGATCGTCCGCAACAGCGGCCCGGTCCTGCACTACCAGGAGGCCTACGACTCCTTCCGCGCCGCCGCCCTCGCCGCCGGCACGCCGGTCTACAACCCCCTCACCGGCCGCGCGGACATGGCGGGCAAGCAGTACCTCCTCGACCTGACGGCCGCCGGTTACCCGGTCATCCCGACGATCGACGACCCGGCGAGGCTCTCGGAGCTGCCGCGGGTCCCCACCTACGCGGTCAAGCCGAAGCAGGGCGCCGACTCCATCGGCCTCACCTTCACCGCGACACCGGACGGCCCGGCCGGGGCCGTGCTGATCCAGCCGCGCATCGACTTCACGTACGAGGTGTCCTTCTACTTCGTCGACGACGCCTTCCAGTACGCGCTGTACGCCCCGGATCCGGCCCGCCGCTGGGAGCTGGAGCGCTACGCCCCGACCGAGGCGGACCTGGCCTTCGCCCGCGCCTTCATCGACTGGAACACCCTCGACCACGGCATCCAGCGCGTCGACGCCTGCCGGGCCCCCTCGGGCGAACTGCTCCTCGTCGAGCTGGAGGACCTCAACCCCTACCTCTCCCTGGACCTCCTCCCGGCGGACGTCCAGAACGCCTTCATCACATCGCTCACCAGATCTCTCCACTCCTTCCTCGGCTGATGTCAGTGCCGGGTGCCAGGCTTTTCCCATGGACAAGCAGACGTTCTGGCAGTTGATCGAGACGGCCCGCGCGGGCACGGCGGCGGACGAGGTGGCGGGGCGGGCGGCGGAGCTGCTGGCGGCCCGTCCGGCGGCGGAGATAGCCGCGGCCCAGCAGGTGCTGTGGGACCTGCTGGCGGAGTCCTACCGCAGCCCGCTCTGGGCCGCGGCCTACGTGATCAACGGCGGCTGCTCGGACGACGGCTTCGACTACTTCCGCGGCTGGCTCCTCACCCAGGGCCGGGCGGCCTTCGAGGCGGCCCTGGCCGACCCGGACTCCCTGGCGGCCCACCCGGCGGTCCGCGAGGCCGCGGCCGAGGGCCACGAACTGTGGGACGAGGAGGCCCTCTCGATCGCCTGGACCGCCTACGAGTCCGCCACCGGCCGCGAACTCCCGGCGGACTCCTTCACGATCAGCTACCCGCCGCTGGACCCGTCCTGGGACTTCGACTTCGACGACACGGCCGAACTCGCGCCCCGCCTGCCCCGCCTGAGCACCCTCTTCGCCTACTCGTAGCGGTGCAGGAGCGATTCGCGCTCCTGCCGGCGGATGTCCTCGACCGTCAGCCCCGGCATGTCCAGGTGGGAGAGGGTGACCTCGGCGGAGCTCGGTACGGCGTCCTCGGCGAGCCACTGTCCGGGCTGCCACGCGCCGCTGCGCAGGAACGCCTTCGGGCAGTGCTGGTACGCCTCCTCGACCTCCACGACGATCGCGCTGCGCGGCGGCTTGCCGACGGCGGTCAGCTGCTCCAGCAGCCGGGGGTCGGAGCAGACGCAGGCGCGTCCGTTCACGCGCAGCGTGGTGGCCCGGCCGGGGATGACGAAGATCAGCCCGGCCCGTCCCGTCTCCACGATGTTGTGGGCGGTGTCGAGCCGCTTGTTGCCGGTGGCGTCGGGGACGGCGAGGGTGAACTCGTCGAGGACGGCCACGAACCCGGGCGGCCCGCCCCGTGGCGTGACGTCGCAGGTCCCGTCGGCCCCCGCACTGGCCACGAACACCAGCGACGACCGCCCGATGACCGCCCGCGCGGCCTCGTGGATCCGGTCCACGGCCTTGCGCCGGGCCATCTCCCCGGGCTCCTCGTACAACTCCCGCAACTGGCCCGCGCTCCGCACGGCGGTGGCGTTCAAGGCATCGAATATCGTCACGCCCCCGGACGCTACCGGGTGATCACCGCCTAGAGCCCGCTGGTGTCGAGATCGATCTCGAAGGGCTCGGGCAGCCGCACGGTCGTCCCGAAGGGGTGGGGGCCGTCGACCTTCGTGTACCCGAGCCGCCCGGGCCCCGCGAACAGCGTGACGGTCTTGTCCAACCGGTCGACCAGTAGATAGAGCGGCGCGCCGTACTCGGCGTACCGCTTCCGCTTGACGGTCGGGTCGGTCTCGGCGTTCGACTCGGACGTGATCTCGACGACGAGCAGCACCTGGTCCGGCAGCAGAGCACTCCCGCCCTTGGCCAGTGCCTTGGGGGCGACGGCGAGGTCGGGGACGTACCAGTTCGGCGAACCTGGAAGGTCCAGGTTGCCCGAACCGGTGACGCAGTCAAGCTCCTTGACCCGGGGGCGGATCTGATCGCGGATCTCTTCAGCCGCGTTCTCGCGGTCCCAACTCGGCGTCACGTTGCTGATGACCCCTTCGACGATCTCGGTGCGGTCCCCGCTGTGGTGCTGCATGGCGTACTTCAGTGCGCGCTCGGGGTCGATGCCCTCGCTGTAGTCGTGCGCGGTGGTCATGCCGGACGCCTCCTTCGCTGCCTGCTTTCAGGCTTCCACGTGTCCCGTGCGCCCGTCGTCACCCCCGCGGGTGCACTTGGACCTGTGACCCGGTGTTCATACCCGGATGGCAAGCTTGAAGGATGAACGATGCTGCCACGGCGCCCACCCCTGCGCCCGCGCCCCGACGTGCCCGTGTCCGTGCCCCCGAGCTGATCGGCAAGGGCGGCTGGCTGAACACCGGAGGGAAGGAGCTAACCCTCGCCGACCTGCGGGGACGGATTGCGATCCTGGACTTCTGGACCTTCTGCTGCATCAACTGCCTGCACGTCCTCGACGAGCTGCGCGAGCTGGAGGAGAAGCACCGCGACACCGTCGTGATCATCGGGGTGCATTCGCCGAAGTTCGTGCACGAGGCCGAGCACGCCGCCGTCGTCGATGCCGTCGAGCGGTACGAGGTGCACCACCCCGTGCTGGACGATCCGGAGCTCGCGACCTGGAAGCAGTACGCCGTGCGGGCCTGGCCGACGCTCGTCGTGATCGACCCCGAGGGGTACATCGTCGCCCAGCACGCCGGTGAGGGGCACGCGCACGCCATCGCCAAGCTGGTCGAGGAGCTGGAGGCCGAGCACGAGGCCAAGGGGACGCTGCGGCGCGGGGACGGGCCGTACGTGGCGCCGGAGCCGGCCGCGAGCGACCTGCGGTTCCCCGGGAAGGCGGTGCTGCTGCCGGGCGGGAACCTGCTGGTGTCGGACACCACGCGGCACCAGCTCGTCGAGCTGGACGCGGGCGGCGAGAGCGTCGTACGCCGCATCGGCACCGGCGAGCGCGGCTTCGGCGGTGACAGCTTCAGCGAGCCGCAGGGCCTCGCGCTGCTGCCCGACGGCAAGGTCGTGGTCGCCGACACCGTCAACCACGCGCTGCGCACCTACGACCCGGCCACCGGGCACGTGGAGACCGTCGCCGGCACCGGGCGCCAGTGGTGGCAGGGCTCGCCGACCTCAGGCCCCGCCCTGGAGGTGGACCTGTCCTCGCCGTGGGACGTGGCCTGGTGGGAGGGCAAGGTCTGGATCGCCATGGCCGGTGTGCACCAGCTGTGGACCTGGGATCCGGAGGCCGGCACCGTCGCCGTCGCCGCCGGGACCACCAACGAGGGGCTGCTCGACGGGCCCGCCGCCGAGGCCTGGTTCGCCCAGCCCTCGGGGCTCGCGGCTGCCGGGGACCGGCTGTGGATCGCCGACTCCGAGACGAGCGCCCTCCGGTACGTCCACCCCACCGGCACCGGCTACGCCGTCACCTCCGCCGTCGGCACCGGCCTGTTCGACTTCGGGCACCGGGACGGGGACGCGGGCCAGGCCCTGCTCCAGCACCCGCTCGGGGTGACCGCCCTGCCCGACGGCTCGGTCGCGGTGTCCGACACGTACAACCACGCGCTGCGCCGCTACGACCCCGCCACCGGGCAGGTGTCCACGCTCGCCACCGATCTGCGCGAGCCCAGCGACGCCGTGCTGGTCGGCGACGACATCGTGGTCGTCGAGTCGGCCCGGCACCGGCTGACCCGGCTGCGGCTCCCGGAGGAGGCCGTACGGGTCGAGTCCGTGGCGCACCGGACGCAGCGGGCCGCCACCGAGGTGGCGCCCGGCACGCTCCGGCTCGACGTGGTGTTCCAGGCGCCGGGCGGGCAGAAGCTCGACACCCGCTACGGGCCGTCCACCCGGCTGCTCGTCTCCTCGACCCCGCCCGAGCTCCTCGCCGGGGGCGAGGGAGCCGGGACCGATCTGTTCCGGGAGCTCGCGCTGAACCCGGAGGTCACCGAGGGCGTGCTGCACGTCTCCGCGATGGCGGCGTCGTGCGACGACGACCCCGCCAACGAGTACCCGGCCTGCCACGTCCACCAGCAGGACTGGGGCGTGCCGGTCCGGGTCACCGCCGACGGCGCCTCCCGGCTGCCCCTCGTCCTCGCGGGCATGGACGAGGCCGCCGCGGAGTGACGTACCGCCCGCCTTCCTGGGGGGTCAGCCCTCCAGGAAGGCGACCAGGGCGTTGGCGAGGAGGTACGGGTCGTCCGCGCCGCACAGTTCGCGGGCGCTGTGCATCGACAGGATCGCGACGCCGATGTCCACGGTCTGGATGCCGTGGCGGGCGGCCGTGATCGGGCCGATGGTCGTGCCGCACGGCATGGAGTTGTTGGAGACGAAGGTCTGCCACGGCACGCCGGCCCGCTCGCAGGCGCTCGCGAAGACCGCGCGCCCGCTGCCGTCCGTCGCGTACCGCTGGTTGACGTTGACCTTCAGGATCGGGCCGCCGTTGGCGCGCGGGTGGTGCGTCGGGTCGTGCCGTTCCCCGTAGTTGGGGTGCACGGCGTGCCCGGTGTCGGAGGACAGGCAGATGGTGCCGGCGAAGGCCCGCGCGCGGTCCTCGTACGAGCCCCCGCGTGCGAAGACTGAACGTTCCAGCACGTTCCCCAGCAGCGGGCCGTCCGCGCCGGTGTCGGACTGCGAGCCGTTCTCCTCGTGGTCGAAGGCGGCGAGCACCGGGATGTGGTCGAGCTTCTCGGAGCCCGACACCGCCGCCAGCGCCGCGACGCCCGCGTGTACCGACAGCAGGTTGTCCATGCGCGGGCCGGCCACCAGCTCGCGGTCGCGGCCCAGGTACGCGGGCGGTTCGATGGAGTGGACCATCAGGTCCCAGCCGGCCACCGAGCCCTGTTCCAGGCCCTCTTCCTCTTCCAGGAAGGAGATCAGGTCACCCTCGTGCACGTCGCCCAGGCCCCAGATCGGCTGCATGTGCCGCTGCTTGTCGAGCTTGAGGCCGTCGGTGTTCACCGACCGGTCCAGATGTACGGCGAGTTGGGGTACGCGCAGCAGGGCGCGGTCCACGTTGACCAGGCGCTCGCTGCCGTCGCGCAGGGTCAGCCGGCCGGCGAGGCCCAGGTCGCGGTCCAGCCAGGTGTTGAGCAGGGTGCCGCCGTAGATCTCGACGGCGATCTGCCGCCACCCCTGGGAGCCCGTGTCCGGCTGCGGCTTGACCCGCAGGTTCGGGGAGTCGGTGTGCGCGCCGACGATCCTGAACGGGGTGTGCGCGGCCGCGCCTTCGGGGACGTACCAGGCGATGAGCGCACCGCCGCGGAGCACGAACTTGCCCCCGGTGCCCGCATCCCAGGCGTCCGTTTCCGACAACTGCCTGAAGCCTGCCTTCTCCAGCCGCTCGGCCGCGTTGGCCACGGCGTGGTACGGCGACGGACTGGCCGTCAGGAAGGTCATCAGATCGTCGGTGTGGCCGCGGTCGAAGCGGGCGGGAGAGCTCATGTGGTTCACCTTAACGACGGTCGTGTTCGCCATGGCCGGACTGCGACGGATGGCCGGAGGTCAGGGTCCGCAGGGTGGTTGGTCTGCGGTCCCGTCGGTTCTCAGCCCGGCGGTCGCTCGAATCGGCGCTGCAGTTGTCTGCGCTCGCCCCGGCGGATGCGCGGGAGCATCTCCGGGGTCTGCGGGGAGCGCTGCGCGCGTCTCTTGCGTCCGGCGCAGAAGATACAGGCCTCACCGGGGGGTGCGTCGGGGTCGATGGGTGCACCGGGGTGTTCGGAGCAGCCCGAGGCGTTGCGGGGCCGGGAGAGTTCGCGGGCGACGATGAAGGCGCGGTGGAGGTCGTCGGCGATGCGGACGAAGTCCTCGGCGGGGGAGGACAGGCCCAGGTGGAACCGCTGGTCCTCGACGGTGCGCACGCATGCGCGCAGTGCCTGGAGGGTGTACGGGCCCTCGGGTACGGGGTACCCGAGGCGGCGCTGTTCCCCGGCGGGGGCGGCGGCGGGGCCGCCGTGCCGGCGCTGTCCGAGGCGCCGCCGGTCGTTGCAGATGAGGCAGCGGCCCCAGCCGTCGGGCGCCTCGGGGTCGAGGGCGCCGTTGGGGTGCTCGGAGCAGCCGGTGTAGCTCCTGGCGGGGGCGAGTCCGGCGGCGGTCTGGAAGGCCACGTACAGCGCGTCGGCGATGGTGTCGTACTCGGCGGGGTGGGCGCCGTCGTACAGCTCGCGCAGGTGGTCGCCGAGACTGCCCAGGCTCGCCTGCAGCTCCTTGAGGGCGTACGGGCGCCCGGTGGGGACGGAGTACCCCCTGCTGCCGTGCTGATCCTGTGGACTCATGCGTACGAGCGTCCCATGAACGACTGACATAGGGGAAAGCCGCAGGACAGGGGCCCCGGGGCGACAGGTCCGGGCATGCGCCAGCGGCCGGGACCCCGTGTGGGGGACCCGGCCGCTGTGCGTACACGGCGTACTGGTGTGGCGGGCGGGAGGCTCCCGCGAGCGGCCTAGAAGGCGGCTTCGTCGAGCTCCATGAGGGAGTTGTCGACGGCCTCGGCCAGCGCGCGCTGGACGGAGACGCCCGGGAGGACCTCGGCCGCGAAGAACTTCGCGGCGGCGATCTTGCCGGTGTAGAAGGGGACGTCCTTCGCGGAGGCGGTCGCAAGCTTCTCGGCGGCCACGGCGGCGCCCCTGAGCAGCAGGTATCCGACGACCACGTCGCCGGAGGCCATCAGCAGGCGGGTGGTGTTCTGGCCGACCTTGTAGATGTTCTTGACGTCCTCGCCGGTGGCGGTGAGGTCGACGATCATCTGGCCGACGATGGCCTCCAGGTCCACGGCGGCCTTGGCGAGCGCGTCGCGGGCGCCGGCCAGCTCCTCGCCGCCGACGGCCTCGGCCAGGAACTTCTTGATCGTCTCGGAGAGGAGGTTCAGCGAGGCGCCCTGGTCGCGGACGATCTTCCGGAAGAAGAAGTCCTGGCCCTGGATGGCCGTGGTGCCCTCGTAGAGGGTGTCGATCTTGGCGTCGCGGATGTACTGCTCGATCGGGTACTCCTGGAGGTACCCGGAGCCGCCGAAGGTCTGCAGGGACTGCGCGAGCTGCTCGTACGACTTCTCCGAGCCGTAGCCCTTGACGATCGGCAGGAGCAGGTCGTTCAGGCCTATGAGGGCGGAGGCGTCCTCGCCCGCGGCCTGCTTGACCTGGATCTCGTCCTGGACGGTCGCGGTGTGCAGGACGAGGGCGCGCATGCCCTCGGCGTACGCCTTCTGCGTCATGAGCGAGCGGCGCACGTCGGGGTGGTGCGTGATGGTGACCTTGGGCGCGGTCTTGTCCATGAAGTTCGCCAGGTCCGGACCCTGCACGCGCTCCTTGGCGTACTCCAGCGCGTTCAGGTAACCGGTGGAGAGCGTCGCGATGGCCTTCGTGCCGACCATCATGCGGGCGAACTCGATGATCATGAACATCTGGCGGATGCCGTCGTGCTTGTCACCGATCAGCCAGCCCTTGGCGGGGTGCTGGTCGCCGAAGGTCATCTCGCACGTGTTGGAGGCCTTGAGGCCCATCTTGTGCTCGACGTTCGTCGCGTAGACGCCGTTGCGCTCGCCCAGCTCGCCGGTCTCCCAGTCGAAGTGGAACTTCGGGACGAGGAAGAGGGACAGGCCCTTGGTGCCCGGGCCGTGGCCCTCGGGGCGCGCGAGGACATAGTGGAGGATGTTCTCCTCCATGTCGTGCTCACCGGACGTGATGAAGCGCTTGACGCCCTCGATGTGCCAGGAGCCGTCCTCCTGCTGCACGGCCTTGGTGCGGCCGGCGCCCACGTCCGAGCCGGCGTCCGGCTCGGTGAGGACCATGGTGGAGCCCCAGCGCTTCTCGACGGCGATCTGGGCGACCTTCTTCTGCGCCTCGTTGCCCTCCTCGTGGAGGATGCCGGCGAACGCCGGGCCGGAGGAGTACATCCAGATGGCCGGGTTCGAGCCGAGCAGCAGCTCCGCGTAGGCCCAGATGAGGGAGCGGGGCGAGGTGGTGCCGCCGATCTCCTCGGGCAGGCCCAGGCGCCAGTACTCCGAGTCCATGAAGGCTTCGTAGCTCTTCTTGAAGGAGGCCGGGACCGGCGCGGTGTTGGTGGCCGGGTCGAAGACCGGCGGGTTGCGGTCGGCGTCCGCGAAGGACTCGGCCAGCTCGTTCTCGGCGAGGCGGGTGAGCTCGGACAGGACGCTCTTGGCGGTCTCGGTGTCCATCTCCTCGAACGGACCGGTGCCGTA
Organism: Streptomyces sp. NPDC029164; assembly: GCF_055563995.1. NCBI lineage: Bacteria > Bacillati > Actinomycetota > Actinomycetes > Kitasatosporales > Streptomycetaceae > Streptomyces > Streptomyces sp. NPDC029164. The sequence continues at coordinate 253,285 of NZ_JBVHWW010000002.1, forward strand.
CTGCTTGTCGCGGCCGAGCACCTCGAAGAGGTTGAACTCGATGTCGCGGAGATTCGACTTGTAGTGCCCCATGGCGACGGCTCCGTTAAAGGTTCGGGGAGACAGGTTCCTCGTACATACCAATCGGTAACAACATGATGCTACCCGTCGGTAATAACGGCAACCCTTCCAAGCGGACTGTGACCAGGGTCAAAGCTCGCACCAGACGGTCTTGGTGCCCAGCCCCCGGGTGACCCCCCACCGCAGCGCGACGGCGTCGAGCAGGGCCAGCCCGCGCCCGGACTCGTCGTCCTCGGCCGCCTCCCGCCGTACGGGGCGTCCGTGCGGATCGCGGTCGGTGAGCTCGACCCGCGTACGGGTTGCCCTTCCGCCGCCGCTGATGCGCAGGGTGACCGGCGTGCCTTCGCCGAGGTGCGTGATCACGTTGGTCAGCAGCTCGCTGACGCAGAGCTCGGCGTCGGGCGATGTCTCGCCGAGGTGCTCGCGCACGGCGTAACGGGCGAGGGGGACCGCCTTGGGCACGGCGAGCAGCCGGATGGTGAGGCTGGTCACGGCTTGGCCAGGGCGGTGGCCAGTCGCTGCGCGGTGGCGGGGTTGCAGTTGCCGAGGGAGATGAGGGGCGGGATGTCGTAGCTGCCGGCGTAGGAGGGGAGGTGCAGGTCGAGGGAGGGCAGCGTGATCCCGTGCGCGGCGAGGGCTGCGCGGAGCCGGTCGAGGACCTCGATGGCCTCGCGGTCGTGGACGTGGTCGCTCATGGGGGGATTCCTTCGAGACAGGGAGTGACGAACCGCTCACAGGCTGGCGTGCCCCGGCGTACCGTTGGAAGGGTTTCGAGTTCCGCTGGACAAGTGGCAAATGGCGGTGGTGGGTTGTGCCCCCTCGTAAGGACACCAACGCGTCGGCGAACGTGCCGTCCTTCTACGGTGCCGAGCTGCGCTACAAGCGAGAGGCGGCCGGGCTCACGCTGGAGCAGTTGGCGGACGGCAGCTTCAGGGGCGTCCCGTTCCTGAGCCAGATCGAGCGGGGCGAGCGCCGGATGCCGCCGGATCTGGCCCGGCACGTGGACGCGAAGCTGGGGACGGACGGGTTTTTCGAGCGCCGCTGTGAAGATGCGCGCAAGGCGAAGCAATCCGGGCACGCGGAGTACTTCGCGGACGTCGCGGAGATGGAGCCGGGCGCCCAGACGATCGAGGACTGGGCGCCGATGCTCGTGCCGGGGCTATTGCAGACAGCCGCTTACGCGCGGGCTCTCACCCGGGCCGCGATGCCCCGGGCCCTCGACAGTGAGGTCGAGGAGAAGGTGGCCGCGCGCATGGCGCGGGCTCGCCTCTTCAGCCAGGAGAACCCCCCTGAGTACTGGGGGATCCTGGATGAGTCGCTGCTCCGGCGGCCGGTGCTGGAAGCAGCGGCGATGGCCGAGCTGTTCGAGCACATCGCCAGCGTGGTCAGAACCACTCGCTCCATTTTGCAGATCGTTCCGGAAACCGATGCCGCCCACCCGTTCATGATGGGAATGGCCAGGTTGATGACCTTCGGGGACGCGCCCCCCGTTGTGTACACCGAGAGTCTGCACAGCGGGCAACTCATCGACTTTCCGGCGCTCGTACAGAAGTACCGCAGGTCGTACGATCTGCTCAGGGCTGCCGCGCTGTCACCTGAGGCCTCCCTGGCGAGGATCGACGCAGCTGCAGAGGACTTCCGACATGGCAAGCACCGACATTGACTTGACGTCCGCCTGCTGGCGCAAGAGCAGCTACAGCAACGGCACCGGCGGTGAATGCGTCCAGGTGGCTGACGGCCTGGACGGGATGGTGCCCGTCCGGGATTCCAAGGTCGAGGACGGGCCCGTCCTCGTGGTCTCGGCGGCGGCCTGGGCACCCTTCGTGGCCGAGCTCAAGGCCCGCTGACCGGAACTGGACGCACCGGGGGGCCGCCGTCTCGGTAGGCTTCGCCTCATGTACGGCTATGACCAGAACCCGGGCGCCCAACAGCAGGGCTACGCGCAGCCCCAGCCCCAGCAGGGGTACGGGCAGCAGCCGCCGCTGTACCCGGAGCCGTCGCCCCCCTCCCTCGCCGACGCGGTGCGGGCCTTCACCACGGGGTCCCTGTCCGCGGAGGACTTCCAGCAGATCTTCGCCACCTCGAAGGTCTACTGCCCGCGCGGCGAGACCCCCGGATTCCTGGCGCTGCACAACACGCAGCAGCCGGTCATCCCCATGTTCACCACGCTCAAGGAGCTCCGCCGGTACGCCGGCAAGGAGTCCAAGTACTTCGTGATCACCGGCGCCGAGGTGATCGACCTGCTGCCCACCGGGTACGGCTTCGTCCTCGACATGGAGGGCGACCACCGGATGGTCTTCGACGCCAAGGCGGTCGAGCAGATGGTCGACTTCGCCATGCGCCGCATGTACGGCTAGCCGTACCGGCTGAAGTCCGACGGGGGGCGGGGCGATGCTGCGGGTGCACTTCACGGCCGAGGACCTGCTCAACGTCACCTTCGTGAGCGAGCCGCTGCCGATGGTGGAGCTGGCCATGGCGCTGGTCGCCTGGCAGCGCACCGACGAACCGGCGGTTTTCGGCCGGTGGCGGGGCAGGGTCGGCCGGGAGCTGCCGGGCCGGGTGCGCCCGCTGCTGGACCTGCTGCGCCCGGACGGTGACAACCCCCAGTTCGTCGAGCCGTACACGGGCACGCTGGACGAGGGGCTCGCCGCCGTACGGGAGGCCGCGCCGGCGCTGACCGGCGCGCAGCTCGCCCGCGCCGCGGCCCGGGCGCCCGGACCGGATTCCTGGCTGCGGGCGCTGTGGGGCCGGGACCGGGTGGCGTGGGACCAGCTGGGCGGGGCGCTCAGGGCCGGCCACGAGGCCGTGGTGGCCCCGCACTGGCCCCGGATCCGGCAGTCCTTCCAGGCGGACGTCGCCTGGCGCGCGCGGCTGCTGGCCACGCACGGCATCAAGGCCTGCCTGGCGAGTACGCACCCGCGGGCCGAGTGGTCGGGCACCGTCCTGGAGGTCGACCGGCCGCCGCACTACGAGGTCCGGCTCGGCGGGCGCGGGCTGCTGCTGATGCCCTCGCCGTTCTGGACCGGGCGTCCGCTGGTCGCGGAGGGCCCGGGCGGGCCGCAGGGGCCGCCCGTGCTGATGTACCCGGCGCTGACCCCGCTGCCCCTGGTCGGAGCCGGGCCCGCGGAGGGCGCCCTGGACGCCCTGCTGGGCCGCACCCGGGCGGCCGTGCTCCAGCAGCTGGTGCGCCGGCGCACGACGAGCGAACTGGCCCGGGACCTCGACATCAGCCTGCCCTCGGTCTCCGAGCACACCCGCACCCTGCGCGCGGCCGGGCTGATCACCACCGAGCGGGACGGCAGGGCGGTGCTGCACTCGGTGACGGGCCTGGGCGTGGACCTGCTGCGCAGCGGCGGCTGACGCACCCTTCGGCCCTGCCCGAAACCATCGCGGCCGCGGCCGGCGCTCCCGAGTATCGGTGCTGCGGGGGACGCCCGCTCCTACGGACAGGGAGACTGCGATGTCACGTACGTCGTTTCGCATGAAGCTCGCGGCTGTGGCGGCCACGGGGGTGATGGCGCTGGGTACGGGGGTCCTGGCGGCGTCGCCCGCGCAGGCCGCCGGGTGCGGGGTGAGCGGGGGGACGCTGTACTGCGGCAACACCCCGAACATCGACATGTACCGGTGGGCGGGCTTCGGTGCGCCGTACGCGGACACGCTGAAGACCAACCCGAGCCGGTTCGACTGCTGGACCACGGGTGACCGGCACGGCGGCGGCAACAACACCTGGTACGGCGCCCGCGGGGACGTACGGGGCGCGTTCGGGTTCGTTCCGGCTCAGTACGTGAACACGTCCTCGGCCTTCGACGCGCACCCGGACTGGTACGGGCTCGACCACTGCTGACCTGCGCCTGAGCACACGGTGGCCCCGGGGGAATTCCCCCGGGGCCACTTCTGTTCTGTGGGGTGTGGCAGAAAGTTCGAGTTTCAACTAAACTCGAAGCAGAAGGAGGTCCTGACCATGCCCGCAGTGACTGTTGAGAACCCGTTGACCCTTCCGCGCGTGGCCGAGCCGCAGGCCGCCGTCCCGCGCAAGGTGCTGGCCGTCGTCTCCGCTCCCGGTGGGTTCGAGGGCGAGGGATTCCCGGTGCGGCGCGCCTTCGCCGGGATCAACTACCAGTACCTCGACCCGTTCATCATGATGGACCAGATGGGCGAGGTGGAGTACGCGCCGGGAGAGCCCAAGGGCACCCCCTGGCACCCCCACCGCGGCTTCGAGACCGTCACGTACCTGATCGACGGAACCTTCGTCCACCAGGACAGCAACGGCGGCGGCGGAGTCATCAACGGTGGCGACACCCAGTGGATGACCGCCGGATCGGGCCTCCTGCACATCGAGGCCCCGCCGGAGTCGCTCGTCGTGTCCGGCGGGCTCTTCCACGGCCTCCAGCTGTGGGTGAACCTCCCGGCCTCCGACAAGATGATGCCCCCGCGCTACCAGGACATCGGCGGCGGCCAGGTCCAGCTGCTGACCACCCCGGACGGCGGCTCCCTGCTCCGCGTGATCGCCGGTGAGCTCGACGGCCACCAGGGCCCGGGCATCACCCACACCCCGATCACGATGATCCACGCGACCGTCTCGCCGGGCGCGCAGATCACCCTGCCGTGGCGCGAGGACTTCAACGCCCTGGCGTACGTCATGGCCGGACGCGGGTCCGTCGGCGAGGACCGCCGGCCCCTGCGGACCGGTCAGACGGCCGTCTTCGGCGAGGGCGGCTCGCTCACGGTGCGGGCGGACGAGTCCCAGGACTCCCACGCCCCCGACCTGGAGATCGTGCTCCTCGGCGGTCGTCCGATCCGGGAGCCGATGGCGCACTACGGTCCGTTCGTCATGAACAGCCAGCACGAACTCCAGCAGGCCTTCGACGACTTCCAGGCCGGCCGGCTGGGCCGCATCCCCACCACCGCGCGCACCGGGCTCGGCCACCGCGGCGCCGGCGACGCGGAGGACTGACCGGCTCCGACGGGCTCCCGGCAGGGAGCCCGTCCCGCCCTACGCGGCGTCCGCCGGGTCCACGGGACCGGGCGGGCGCCGTCCCGGCCCCGGCGTCCCGGCCCCGGCGTACCGGTCCCGGCCCCGGCGTACCGGTCCCCTCACGGCCCTCCCGCCGGCCCGGGGCTCACGGCGCCTGGGCGGGACCCGTCTTCGACTGCTCGTGCAGCTCGAACCAGATCGACTTGCCCTCGCCCCGCGGGTCCACGCCCCAGGTGTCGGCGAGCATCTCCATCAGCAGCACCCCGCGGCCGCTGGAGGACATCTCGCCGGGGTGCCGCTTGTGCGGGAGCTCGTCGCTCCCGTCCGCGACCTCCACGCGCAGCCGGCGCGCGCCCAGTTCGCCCACCGCCTCCGCCACCAGCAGCGCGTCGCCGTCCGTGTGCAGCAGCACGTTCGTCACGATCTCGGAGACCATCAGCACCGCCGAGTCCACCTGGTCCGCGTCGGCCCAGTCGTGCAGCAGCTCGCGGACCTGGCGCCGGGCGCCCGCGATCCGCTCCGGTTCGTCCTGGGCCACCGTCAGCGCCGTGCGGCGCGCCGGGCGGGCCGGGTGCGCCGGCGGGGTGCCGCAGGCGCAGCCGTCGCCCTCACCCTCGCGGCACAGCAGCACCACGGCTATGTCGTCCTCGCGGCGGTCGGCCAGCGGGCCCGTGGTGTGGTGCGAGGACGGCCCGTGCACGGCCTGCACCAGCAGGTCGGCCAACCTTTCGAGGTGCGGGGGCTCGAAGCGTCCGGCGGCCGGGCCCTCCGGCTCGTGCGCGCCGGCGGGGACGTGGGTGTCGGACTCCAGGACGGCGCGCAGCCGCGCCCAGCCCGTGTCCAGGTCGTGCCCGCCGGTCTCGATGAGCCCGTCGGTGCACAGCATCATCGTCTCGCCGGGTTCCAGGGTGAACCGGGTGGTGGGGTAGTCGGTGTCGGGGACGATCCCGAGGGGGAGCCCGCCCGCGGTGGGGCGCATCAGGACGGTGCCGTCCGTCATCCGGATCGCGGGGTCGGGGTGGCCCGCGCGGGCCACCTCCAGCATTCCGGTCTTCGGGTCGCACTCCACGTACAGGCAGGTCGCGAACCGCGGGCTCTGGAAGTCCGCGTCCACCTCGGCGCCCGGTCCCGGGCCCATGCCCGCGTCCTCGTGCGGGTCGGACTCCTGTGAGACGCACAGCCCGGCCAGGAAGCGGGAGGCGCGGGAGAGCACCGCGTCCGGCCGGTGGCCCTCGGACGCGTACGCCCGTACGGCGATCCGCAGCTGGCCCATCAGCCCGGCCGCCCGGACGTCGTGGCCCTGTACGTCGCCGATGACCAGCGCGAACCGGCCCGAGGGCAGCGGGATCATGTCGTACCAGTCGCCGCCCACCTGGAGCCCGCCGCCGGTCGGGACGTACCGCGCGGCGATCTGCATGCCGGGGATCTCGGGGCCGAGCTGCGGCATCATCGACCGCTGCAGGCCGGTGGTGAGCTCCCGCTCGGATTCGGCCACCCCGGCGCGCTGGAGCGCCTGGGCCAGCATCCGGGCCACGGTCGTCAGGACGGACCGCTCGTCGGGCGAGAAGGACGCCGGGTGCTTGAACGCGGCCATCCAGGCGCCCATGGTCCGCCCGGCCACGGTCAGCGGCAGGAAGGCCCAGGACACCCGGTCGAAGCGCTGGACGAGCGGCCAGGTGGCCGGGAACCGCCGTTTGTAGTCCTCCGGCGTGGCCAGGTAGATCGCCCGGCCGGTACGGACGACCTCCGCGGCCGGATAGTCCGTCTCCAGCAGCATGTCCGTGAAGGGTTCCTCGTCCCCCGGATCGTGCCCGTGGTGCCCGATGATCGACAGCCGGTCCCCGGCCACGCCGAAGACGGCCAGCCCGTCCGGGCTGAAGCCCGGCATGGACAGCGAGGCCGCGACCCGCAGCACCTCGGCCGTGGACCGGGCCTCCGCCAGCGCGCGCCCCGCGTCCAGCAGGAAGGCCTCTCGGGAGCGCCGCCAGTCGCCCGTGATGGGTGTGTGGGCGGCCGTCGTGCCGGGCTGCGGCTCGGCGATCTCCTGGATGGTGCCGATCAGCTCGTAGTCCACGCGCCCGTCGGCGGAGCGGCTCTCCAGTGGCTTGGAGCGGCTGCGCACGGTCCGCAGGACCCGCCCGTCCACGTCCATGATCCGCAGCCGGGCCTCGGCGAGGGTGCCCTCGGCGACCGCCAGGTTCACGATCCCGTTGATCTCGTTCCAGTCCACCGGGTGGAAACGGGACCGCACGGAGACCTCCGGCAGCACCACGGGCTCGGCGGGCAGCCCGAGGAGCCGGGCGGCCTCACCGTCGAGGGTGACCGTTCCGGAGGCGTTGTCCCACCGCCACAGGCCTGTCGCGATGGCGGCCAGGACGTCCTCGGTGCGCACCCGGCCATCTTTACAGGTCATATCCGTCAAGTGCCTGTCAGGAGGGACCGCCGGACGCATTTGCGCAGGCTGGAGGGAGTGCCCGCCCCGTCACCCTCCCGGACGGTAACCTTGGGACGGTTGAATCCACCCTGGTATCGCGTAGAACTGGATGACTGATGCATCGGTACAGGTCCCACACCTGCGGCGAGCTCCGCGCTTCTGACGTCGCCGCCGACGTCCGGCTGAGCGGCTGGCTGCACAACCGTCGAGACCTGGGCGGCATCCTCTTCATCGATCTGCGGGACCACTACGGCATCACGCAGCTCGTCGCCCGGCCGGGCACCGCGGCGAACGAGGCGCTGAGCAGCGTCACCAAGGAGACCGTCGTCCGCATCGACGGCAAGGTCGTCTCCCGCGGCGCCGACAACGTGAACCCCGAGCTGCCGACCGGCGAGATCGAGATCGAGGTCTCCGAGGTCGAGGTGCTCGGCGCCTCCGCCCCGCTGCCGTTCACGATCAACACCGACGACGGTGTGAACGAGGAGCGGCGCCTGGAGTACCGCTTCCTCGACCTGCGCCGCGAGCGCATGCACCGCAACATCATGCTGCGCTCGGCGGTCATCGCCTCCATCCGCTCGAAGATGGTGGCCCTCGGCTTCAACGAGATGGCGACGCCGATCCTCACCGCGACCTCCCCCGAGGGCGCCCGTGACTTCGTGGTGCCGTCCCGCCTGAACCCGGGCAAGTTCTACGCCCTGCCGCAGGCCCCGCAGCAGTTCAAGCAGCTGCTGATGATCTCCGGCTTCGACCGGTACTTCCAGATCGCGCCCTGCTTCCGCGACGAGGACGCCCGCGCCGACCGCTCGCCGGGCGAGTTCTACCAGCTCGACGTGGAGATGTCCTTCGTCGAGCAGGAGGACGTCTTCCAGCCGATCGAGCGCCTGATGACCGAGCTCTTCACCGAGTTCGGCAACGGCCACGAGGTCACCTCGCCGTTCCCGCGGATCCCGTTCCGCGAGTCGATGCTCAAGTACGGCAACGACAAGCCCGACCTGCGCGCCAAGCTGGAGCTCGTCGACATCACCGACGTGTTCGAGGGCTCGGAGTTCAAGGCGTTCGCCGGCAAGCACGTCCGCGCGCTGGCCGTCCCGGACACCGCCGCGCAGCCGCGCAAGTTCTTCGACGGCCTCGGCGAGTACGCGATCTCGCTGGGCGCCAAGGGCCTCGCTTGGGTCCGCGTCGGCGAGGACGGCGCCCTGACCGGCCCGATCGCCAAGTTCCTCACCGAGGAGAACGTCAAGGTCCTCACCGAGCGCCTGGGCCTGGCCCCCGGCCACGCGGTGTTCTTCGGCGCGGGCGAGTTCGACGAGGTCTCCAAGATCATGTCCGGCGTTCGCGTCGAGGCGGCCAAGCGTGCGGGCCAGTTCGAGGAGAACGTCTTCCGCTTCTGCTGGATCGTCGACTTCCCGATGTACGAGAAGGACGAGGAGACCGGCAAGATCGACTTCTCGCACAACCCCTTCTCCATGCCGCAGGGGGGCATGAAGGACCTGGAGGAGAAGGACCCGCTCGACATCCTGGCGTGGCAGTACGACATCGTCTGCAACGGCATCGAGCTGTCCTCCGGCGCCATCCGCAACCACGAGCCCGAGGTCATGCTGAAGGCCTTCGAGATCGCGGGCTACGAGGCGGAGACCGTCGAGCGCGAGTTCGCCGGCATGCTGCGCGCGTTCCGCCTCGGCGCCCCGCCGCACGGTGGCATCGCCCCGGGCGTGGACCGCATCGTGATGCTGCTGGCCGACGAGCCGAACATCCGCGAGACCATCGCCTTCCCGCTGAACGGCAACGCGCAGGACCTGATGATGGGCGCGCCGACGGTCCTGGAGGAGGCCCGTCTGCGCGAGCTGAACATCGCGCTGCGCAAGCCGGTCGAGACGAAGGCGGCGGAGCGGCCGGTCTCGGACGCGGTCGCCCCGGACGCCGGGTCCCCGCGGGCCTGAGCCCGCTGATGTGCCGAAGGCGGCGCCCCCTCTCCTCGCGGGAGGGGGCGCCGCCTTTTGCCTGCGTACGGCCGGGGGCCAGGGGCTAGAACCGGTCGAGGATGCCCTTGAGCAGGGCGGCGGAGGTCAGGTCCGCGGGGGCCGGGCCGGCGTGGAAGAAGCCGGCGTTCTCGGCGTCCAGCTTGCGCAGGAAGTCGAAGGCCTTGTTGTCGTGCTCGCCGAACGCGACGAACTGCCAGTGGATGCCGGGCGCGGTGGCGGCGGCGTCGGTGATCGCCTGACGGGCGGGCTGGCGGTTGTCGGGGGCGCCGTCGGTCTGGAAGACGACCAGGGCCGGGCCCTCGCCGCCGTCCTTCTGGTAGCGCTCGACGACGGCCTCGACGGCCACGTGGTAGCTGGTGCGGCCCATCCGGCCGAGCTCGGCGTGGCGGGCCTCGACCCAGGACCCGTCGTGGGAGTCGAGGGCCAGGTCGGCGGTGCCGTCCACCTCCGTGGAGAAGAACACGGTGTGCACGGTCGCCTCGTCGTCGAGGTGCGCGGCGAGGGCGAGGGCGTGGTCGGCGAGGTACTGCGCGCTGCCGTCCTTGTAGAAGCCGCGCATCGACCCGGACCGGTCCAGGACGAGGTACACCCTCGCCCGAGCCCCGGCCTTGCCCTTCCCGCGGAGCACCTGGCCGGCGGCCTTGTAGGCGCCGGCGATCCCGGGCGCCCGACGCCGTACGGCGGCGGGCGCGTGTGCGGCCGCTGGGGTGGCGTCCGGGGTGGCCCCCTCGACCTCGTCCCCCTCCGGCGCGGGTACGTCGGCCTCGGCGGCCACCGGCTCCGCCTCGGGCTCGATGGCCTCGGCTGCCGCCGGCTCGTCCTGCGCCTGCGGCTCCGCCTCGGGCTCCGCCACGGCCTCGGTCTCTGCCTGCTCCGCGGCCGCGGGTGCGTCGGCCTCGGCGGCCAGGGGTTCGTCCTCCGCCTCCGGCGCGAGTACGTCGGCCTCGGCCTCGGCCGCCACCGGCTCGGCCTCGGGCTGCTCCGCGGCGGCGGGGGCGTCCGCCTCCGGCGTGGTGGTCTCCTCGGCAGGCGGCTCGTCCTGCGCCTCGGGCGCGGGTGCGTCGGCCTCGGCGGCCAGGGGCTCCGCCTCCGGGGCGGTGGCTTCGGCTGCCGCCGGCTCGTCCTGCGCCTGCGGCGCGGTGTCGGGCTCCGCAGCGGCCTCTGCCTCCGCCTGCTCCGCGGCGGCCGGGGCGTCTGCCTGCGGCTCCGCAGGAGCGGTGGTGTCGGCCTCGGCGACAGCCGGCTCAGCGGCCGCGGCGCTCCGCGGCTCCGGCTCGGCCGCCGGTGCGGCCTCCGCTTCCGGCTCTGCGGCGCCGGCCTCCGGCTCAGCGTCCGCCCCCGGCGCGGGGGCTTCGGCGGCGGCCGGCTCGTCCTGAGCCTGCTCCGCAGCCGGGGCCAGGGGCTCCGCCTCCGGCGCGGGTGCGTCGGTCTCGGGTGCGGCCTCTGCGGCAGGCGGGGTGGTTTCGGGGGCGGGCGTCGCCGCAGGCGAACCGGCGGGCGGGGCGGATTCCGGGCCGGGCGTCGCCGCAGGCGAGGGCGCACGGCGGGCTTCCGGGACCGTGGGGTCCGCGGCCGGGGCGGGGGCCGTGAGGACCGTCCCGGGCTCGCGGTCCCGCGGAGCGGACTGAGGAGGAACAGTGGGGTTGTCGAAGGACGCCGCCACCAGATCGGCGGCCACGTCCAGGGGGGTACGTTCCGCCTGGTTGGGGACAGCGGCCGAGGGGGCGTCCGTAGTCTCCGGAACGGGTTCTTCAGTCCGTCCGAACACCTTGCGCAACAAGCTCCGAATACCCATGGGCCAGGCCTTTCGCATGAGTGCGTGCGTCATTTGTCCGTGCTGCGCGGATGATCCCTGCCCAGAGTGGACACGTAAGGTTATCGGCCGCCCGGCTGGATCTTCGGCAGGGTCGCCTTTCGTGGCGTCCGGCTTCCAAACACGCCCACACCGTGCCCGAACTGCCGCTCCGACGTGCCGGGTTCACCGACCGTTCATCCCCGCGCCGCCACTTCGGCGCAACCCGGGCCTAGCGTCACGGCTGGATTGTTCCGACACGTTGTCGGCGCCCACGCAGCTACTCGGAGGACACTCGTGCGCAAGCTTCTGCCGCTCATCGGCAACCCGCATGGGAGCGGCCGGTCCGCTCTCACCTGTCGCTACCGCTGTGGCGACGCCTGCTTCCACGAGGTGCCGAACACAAGCGACAACGAGTACGCGGGCGACGTCATAGCCCGCGCGTACTCTCGCCGCTCGATGCTGCGTTCCGCCGCCGTCGTGACGGTCGCCACCGCCGCCGGCTCCGCCGTGGCCCTCAGTGGCCCGGGGCAGAGCGCCAACGCCACCCCGTCCGGTGAGGCCGCGGCCGCCGGCGCCGGCAAGGGTGGCGAGGCCGCCCGCGGCCTGCGCTTCAAGGCCGTCGCGCCCAACACCGACGACAAGGTCACCGTCCCCGAGGGCCACGAGCACAACGTGGTCATCCGCTGGGGCGAGCCGATCATCAAGGGCGCTCCGGGCTTCAACCCGGACCAGCAGACCGCCGCCGCGCAGGCCGGTCAGTTCGGCTACAACAACGACTTCCTGAGTCTCCTCCCGCTCGGCGGCGACTACGAGCGCCAGCAGCTGCTCGTGGCCAACCACGAGTACACGGACGAGATCCTCATGTTCAAGGGCTACGACCCGGCCAAGCCGACCCGCGAGCAGGTCGAGATCGCCTGGGCCGCGCACGGCCTGTCCGTCGTCGTCGTCCAGGAGGACCACCGCAGCGGCAAGCTGACCGCGGTCACCCGCCACCAGCTCAACCGCCGCCTGACCGCCACCAGCGAGTTCAAGCTGACCGGTCCGGCCGCGGGCGGCGCCCTGCTGAAGACCTCCGTCGACGCCACCGGCACCAAGGTGCTCGGCACCCTCAACAACTGCGCCGGCGGCACCACCCCGTGGGGCACCACCCTCCACGGCGAGGAGAACTTCAACCAGTACTTCGGCAACGCCGGCCAGGTCACCGACCCGACCGCCGCCGCCCGCCTGAAGCGCTACGGCGTGACCGCCGGCGCCACCGAGCGCAAGTGGGAGCTCTTCGACAAGCGCTTCGACGTGGCGCAGGAGCCCAACGAGTCGCACCGCTTCGGCTGGGTCGTCGAGCTGGACCCGTACGACCCGAACTCCGTCCCGCGCAAGCGCACCGCGCTGGGCCGCTTCAAGCACGAGGCCGCGCAGCCCCGGCTGACCGAGGACGGCCGCCCGGTCGTCTACATGGGCGACGACGAGCGCTTCGACTACTTCTACAAGTTCGTCTCGTCGAAGCAGATGAAGAAGGGCCACTCGCGCGCGGCGAAGGAGCACAACCTCACGCTGCTCGACGAGGGCACCCTGTACGTCGCCAAGCTCACCGGCGACTCCCCGGCCGCCGGGTTCGACGGCTCCGGCAAGCTCCCCGCCGACGGCGAGTTCGACGGCTCCGGCGTGTGGATCAAGCTGGCCACGGGCAACGTCTCGCACGTCGAGGGCATGACCGCCGAGGAGGTGTACGTCTTCACGCGCCAGGCCGCCGACAAGGTGGGCGCCACCAAGATGGACCGCCCCGAGGACGTCGAGCCCTCCCCGCGCACCGGCCGCGTCTACGTCGCGCTGACCAACAACAGCGACCGTGGCAAGCCGGGCAAGGAAGGCGCGACCGAGTCCAACCCGCGCAACCTGAACAAGCACGGCCAGATCCTGGAGCTCGCCGAGAACTTCGACGACCCGGCGGGCGACGGCTTCGCCTGGCGCCTGTTCCTGGTCGCCGGTGACCCGAACGACCCGGCGACGTACTTCGCGGGCTTCCCGAAGGACAAGGTCAGCCCGATCTCCTGCCCGGACAACGTGGCCTTCGACCCACACGGCAACCTGTGGATCTCCACGGACGGCAACCAGCTCGGCTCCCACGACGGCCTGTTCGGCGTCGCGACGGCCGGCGACCGCCGCGGTGAACTGAAGCAGTTCCTGACCGTCCCGCGCGGCGCCGAGACCTGCGGCCCGCTCATCCAGGACAAGCGCGTCCTGGTGGCCGTCCAGCACCCGGGCGAGATCGACGGCGCGTCCGTCGAGAAGCCGCAGTCGGTGTGGCCCGACGGTCCCGGCAAGATCGTCCGCCCGGCCGTCGTCTCGGTCTGGCGCAAGGACGGCAAGAACATCGGCGTCTGATCCGCTGGTTGGGCGAATGTTTCACGTGAGCTGTGTTTCACGTGAAACATCCGCCCGCCCGGTCAACTGCCGTCCGGCAACCGCCCGACCGGAAGCGCGAGGGTCGTCAGCGCGCCCCCGTCGGGCGCGTTGGCGAAGCTCAGCGTGATCTCCAGGACCGCCGCCTGTCCCGCCACGATCGTGAGCCCCAGCCCGTGGCCGCGTCCGCGGCCCGGGTCTCCGGTCCGGAACCGCTGGGGGCCCTGCTCGATCAGCTCGGGCGGGTAGCCGGGCCCGTGGTCGCGAACCGTCACCACCGGGCCCTCCACGGTCACCTCGACCGGCGGCCGGCCGTGCTTGTGGGCGTTGGCCAGCAGGTTGGCGAGGATCCGGTCCAGCCGTCGCCGGTCGGTGAGGACCACGGCGTCCCGGACCACCCGCACCGAGGCGGTCGGCCCGGCCCCGGCGACGGCCCGCTCCACGGCCCGGCCGAGTTCCACCCGGGCCAGATCGGCCCGTTCCACGCCCGAGTCCAGCCGGGAGATCTCCAGCAGGTCCTCGGTCAGCAGGTGCAGGGCCTTCAGCCGGTCGTTGATCATCTCTTTGGGGCGGCCCTCGGGCAGCAGCGCCGCCGCGGCCAGCGAGCCGGTGAGCGGGGTGCGCAGCTCGTGCGCGACGTCCGCGGTGAAGCGCTTCTCCGCCTCCAGCCGGTCCTGGAGCGAGCCGGCCATCGAGTCCAGCGCCTGCGCCACGTCCCGTACCTCGTCCCGGTCCCGGGAGCGGCGGCCCTGCCGTCGGTCGTCCGCCCGGGTGGGGAAGCCCACCCGGGCGTCCAGGTCCCCGGCGCTGATCCTGCGGGCCACGGCGGCGGTGGTCGCGAGCCGCCGGCTGATCCGGTCGGCGAGGAAGAGGCCGGCCAGCGCCACCACGCCGGCGGCGAGGGCGGCGGAGGCGAGGATCGCGGTGTCGATGTCCCGCAGTCGGCTGCGGGTGCTCTGGAACGGGATCCAGACGGCGAGTGCCTGCTTGTCGGCGGGGGCGGCGGCCCACATGACGGGCTTGCCGTCGTATGCGCCGACCATGCTGCCGGTGTCACCGCGGGCGACGAGTTCCCGCAGCAGCCCGGGGAGCTGGGGCGGGTCGAGGACGATGTTCACGTCGCCGTGCGTGGTGCCGTACTCGTAGTGGCTGAGGGCGTGCTCCAGGGCCGTGTCCGCGTCCTTGCGGACCGCGCCGACGATCTGCTCGGCGACCACGTTGTGCACCAGGATCCCCAGCACGGCGGCGACCATGCAGCACACCATCGTGGTGGTCAGGGCGATCTTCCAGCGGAGGCTGCTCAGCGCGTGCATCGCTGCCCGTCCGGGCTGAGCGGGACGCCGGTGAGGGACGGGCAGTCGTCGAGGGTGAGCTGGGAGAGGTTCATGATCCCGGCCTTGGGGTCCCACGCGTAGTCGGAGACGGCGACGTACGTGGGGTTCGACGTCGGTTCGCGGACCGCGAGGTGTTCGGCGGCCACCTCCACGCCTTCCAGCACCGCCCGCCGGGACAGGATCCGGGCGATCCTCCCGTCGTCCTGGACCGTGTAGACGCGCAGTTCGCTGAGCCGGCCGTCGATGTCCAGTGCGGTGATCAACTCCTCCCGGCCGTTGCCCGTCAGGTCGTGCAGGACCGCAGGGCGCACCGGGCAGTCGGGGCCGCCGTCCACAGCCTGTGTACAGAGCGCGAGCCGCTGGACGGCCCGGGGGTCGACGAGCCGGCCGGTCCCGCCGTCCTGTGCGGTGGCGGAGGTGACGTCGGCGCGTACGACGCCCAGCGCGTTCACCCCGCGCATGCTGAGGCCCGCCACCGTGGGGAGCCCGGGCACCACGGCGGCCGTCCCCGGCTTCTGGTCCGGCTCCGGCGGGTCGGGGCGGACGTCCTTCCACAGGCTCAGCGGTGCGTGCACCGTGCCGAGGTCGCCCTCGCTCTTCAGCCCCTCCACATCGGCGCACCCCGCCAGGAGGACGGCGAGGACGATCACGGCCGGGGCGCGGTGCATGTTCCGATGCTCTCCCGGCGGGCGGTTCCCGGCCCGGACTCAGGCCCATCCGGGGGACCGGGGTCAGGGCTCAGGCTGGGCAATGGCGCGGGCCGCCGCGACCTCCTGGTGGACGGGGGCCAGGACGCTCGACGTCCCGCCCGGGGGCTCCGCCTCGACGCGTTCCGGAATGGTGCTGCTGCGGACCCGCTCGGCCAGTTCGCGCAGCCGGGAGGCGATCTCCTCCACCTCGCCCGGGTCGGGCGGCGCCGCCCCGTGGTTGACCCGGACCCGCGCGGCGGTGGTCGCGTCCACGATCCGCTCGACGGCGACGACCAGCGGCCACCAGGCGGCGGCCCGCGCCCCCGTCGGCGGCGGCTCGGTCAGCGCCCGCTGGAACTCGCTGCGCACGCCCGACAGGTCGCGGTAGATGCGCCGCCGGGCCTGGAGGCGGGCGGTGCGCGCCGCCGCGTGCGCGGCCTCGTCCGGGAGCGGGGCGAAGGCCCGTTCCACGTAGCGGGCGGCGTCGTCCACGGTGTCGGCGAGCCGGTCCCCGATCCGGGTGTGCCAGCTCTCGGGCCACAGCAGGTATCCCGCGAGCAGGGTGATGGCGCAGCCGATCAGGCTGTCCAGCAGCCGGGGGCGGATCAGGTCGAAGCCCTGGTGGTTGAGGAGGTCGGAGAGCAGCAGGATCACCGGGGTGATCGCGGCGGTCTGGAAGGCGTACCCCTTGACGGAGAAGGCGGGGATCAGCGCGGCGAGCACCATGATCACCGGTACGTCCCACCAGCCGCGCGGCACCTCGGCGAGCACGGCGGCCGCGATGACGAGCCCGCCCGCGGTGCCGACCGCGCGCAGCACGGCCCGGGAGAACACCGAGCCGAAGTCGGGCTTGAGGACGAAGGTGACGGTCAGCGCGACCCAGTAGGAGCGCTCGACCTCGATCACCGAGACGAGTGACTGCGCGAGCCCGATGCACAGCGCGAGCCGCAGCCCGTACCGCCAGGAGGCCTCGGAGAACATCATGTCGCGCACCGCCCGCCGGGCCCGCACGCGCAGGGCGGCGGGCCGGCCGAGGCGGTCGTCCACGTTGTGCAGGTCCGGTGCGGCGAGGTAGACGATCTTCGCGGCATGGCGCAGGGCCGCGTCGACGGCCCGTTCGGCCGGGGTGTGCGCGGCGGGCAGTTCCAGTACCGGGGTTCCGGTGCGGCCCTCCTCGATGGCGTCGGCCAGGTCCCGTACGGCCGCCGGGATCTCGGGCGGCAGCGGCCTGCCGCGCAGGTGTGCGGCGGGCGCGGCCTCCACCAGCGGGATCACCACGTTGAGCTGGGCCAGCATCCGCACGAGCGAGGGGCTGCGCCCGTGCACCCGGGCCCGGCGGCCGAGCACGAGGTCGTAGGCGTGGTTGATGGCCTGGGTGACTTGCTGGCGGCGTTCGTCGTAGAGGGTGCCGGGGCCGCCGGCGGCCTCCAGGGCGGTGGCCAGCGCCCGGTAGGTGTCGGCCACGGCGGTGCGCTCCGGCTGCCGGCCGCGCAGCGGCCAGCCCAGCAGGGTCAGCGCGAGCACGAACAGTCCGCCGGCGCCCAGCAGCAGCGGGGCCGTCCACCAGGGTTCGGGGAGCGGGAGTCCGGCGCCGATGACGGCGTTGAGCAGGAGCAGCAGACCGGACACGGAGGCGACCGTGCCGATGGAGGAGATCATCCCGGAGACCAGGGCGATCAGGGTGAGGGCGCCGACGGCCAGCCAGCCGTGTCCGTAGACCAGGGTGCCCAGGGCCACGCCGACGGCGCCGAAGAGCTGCGGGACGGCGATGTTCAGGACCCGCATCCGGTAGGCGTCGGCGGTGTCGCCGATGACTCCGGCGAGGGCGCCCATGGAGGCGAGCGCCCCGTATTCGGGCTCGTCCAGGGCGAAGCCGACGGCGAGCGGGGTGGCCAGGGCGACGGCGGCGCGCGCCACGGCGGCCCAGGGGATCGGGGCGGAACTGGGCTTCAGCCCGTTGAGCAGCCAGTCGGGCGGAGCGAGCGGATGGTGCCGGGCTCGCCGCGACGCTATGTGTTCGGTGCGTTCGGTGCTCATCCCGCTTCCGTGCCGCCGCTCGCGAATCGGTTCTTCTGGGTTCTTCTGCGTCGTTCTGCGCGTGTTGGTACCTTCCGAGCTTATGGGGTGCGGCGCAGTCGGCCCGTCACCCATGCGGCCAGTGCGGCGGTGAGCCCGATCACCAGCACCACCCAGGCGGTGGTGCGCAGGAACGAGGTGAGGGCGTCGTACACGGCTCCGGCGGCGGGCCGGTCGATGTCGGCGGGCAGGTCGTCCAGGGTGAGCCGGCGGCACACCTCCACCGTGAGCCACAGCAGCCCCGCCCCGACCGCGAGCCCGAGTCCGGTGGCCATGACGGCGCGCCTGCGGTGGACGGCGACCGCGATGGCGGCCGCGGCCAGGACCAGGGTCAGCACGGGCAGCCAGACGCCGGCGATCTGCAGCATGTGGAAACCCTCCCGGAGGGCGGCGAGGTTGTCGTACTCCATGACCTTCACGGACAGGTGCGTCACGGGGATGCGGTCGGCGAAGGGCACGCCGCCCTCGACGAGTTCGCCCTTGACCTGCGCTATGACGGGCGCGAGGTCGATGGTGAGGGCGTCGCCGTGGCCGGTGGTGAGCGCGTCGAGGAAGGCGGCGTGGGCGGCGCGGTTGGCCGCGTCCCAGGCCGTCTGGTAGGCGGGGGTGCCGGCGAAGGAATGCAGGGCCTCGCCCAGCAGCGCGTCCACCCCCATCTGGAAGGGGCCCGCGTCGATCTGCCCGGCGAGGGCGCGGGTGACCTGGGTGACGACGACTTCCTGGACGGCGGGGTTCGCGGCGAGGGGGGACATGGCGGCGGTGTAGCGGTCGGCGTTGCCGAGCTCGTCGTCCGCCCAGTACGCGACGGCGCTCGCGGGCACCAGGAGGGCCACGAGCGCGATCAGTACCGCCGACAGGATGGTGCGCACCTCACCAGGGAAAGCGGGCGCGGGCCGGGACGCGAGCGGTGTTGCTGCGGTTGGGGGGTGGGCCGTCCCGCGGCGCCGCGCCCTTGCCTTCAGTGATCTGGATATCTAATATCCAGGATATGAAGATGGGCGAGGGCGTCGAGTGGGCGCTGCACAGCTGCGTCAACCTGGCCTGGAGCGGCCCGGACCGGTCCGTCTCGGCGGCCCGGCTGGCCGCGTGGCACGACCTGCCCGCCGCCTACCTCAACAAGCAGCTGCAGGCGCTGGCCCGGGCGGGCATCGTCACCTCCTCCCCCGGCCCCCGGGGCGGCTTCAAGCTGGCCCGCCCGCTCGCCGCCATCTCGCTCATGGACGTGGTCGCCGCCGTCGAGGGGCCCGACGAGGCCTTCCGGTGCGCGGAGATCCGGCAGCAGGGTCCCGGCGCCGGCGCCCCGGCGGCCGATGCCGCCGACTGCGCCATCGCGCACGCCATGACCCGGGCCGAACTGGCCTGGCGCAGGGAGCTGGCCGCCCAGAACCTCGACGAGATCCGGCAGCAGGCCGAACGGCAGGCCCCCGGGGCCCCGGCCCGGCTCCGCGCCTGGCTCGCCACGCAGTAGCGAGACCGCACCGCGCCCACCGCACCGCACGTTCGGAAACGGAAACGGAAAACGAAAACGGAAACAGGGAGCTCGGCATGACGCGCAGCATCATCAACCCGGCAGGACTCCACACCCCGACCGACTACGGCTACAGCCACATCGTCTCCGCCTCCGGCGAGCAGGTTTTCATAGCCGGCCAGTACGGCTCCGACGAGAGCGGCCACGTCGTCTCAGAGGACTTCGCCGACCAGGTCGAGCGGGCCCTCGCCAACCTCCGGACCGCCCTTGAGGCCGTCGGCCTGGGCCCCGCCGACGTCGTCCGCATCGGCACCTACATCGTCGGCCACGACCAGTCGAGGCTGGAGGTCCTCCTCAAGCAGCTGCACGCCACCTGGGGCACCGAGCTGCCCGCCCAGACCCTGATCGGGGTGGCCTCACTGGCCCTGCCCGGCATGCTCTTCGAGATCGACGCCGTGGCGGTGCGCACGCACTGACCGTTGATCCACTTGCCGGCCCGGTGTGGCGGGTGTGCCCTGGATGATGGGAGAGAGGAGCCCGTCATGGCACATGCGGCACCCACCGCCCGCAGGCGGCAGCCCGGGCAGTCGGCGGACATGGCCCACCTGAGCAAGAGCGCCTACGTGCGACCCCTGCTCGCCGGACTCGTGTACGGCGTATGGGCCGCCTTCATCCAGCGCCAGATGGGTCCGGTCGACGCGGGCAACGTCTTCTACGGGATCCTGTGCGGCGTACTGTTCGCCGGGATCATGTTCGCCCTGGCCCGGATCGGCCCCCGCCTCAGGCGCGAGGTCCACGCCGCCTCGTACGGCGTCTTCCTCGGCATCGCCGCGGGCTATCTGCACAGCCTCACCAACTGCTCCGTGCTCCGCGCCACCGTGACGGGCCTCTTCGTCGGCCTCGGCGTAGGCCTGGCGGCGTTCTACCGCTACTACCAGCGCGAGAACTGACGGGCGTGGACCCGAGATACGGAGCAGCGCCTGGACCGAGGCGCCCGCAGGACCACACGGTCCTGCGGGCGCCTCGGGTCGCCCCTACGCGGCCGAGTCGGCGGTGGCCGTCTGCTGCGGTTCACTCTCGGACTCGGCGGCCATGGCCTCGGCCTTCGGTGGCTCGGTCGGCTCGGCCTTGCGGACCGGCGGGGTGAATCGCGTGACCTCGGCGCGGAGCATGGCGTTCAGTGCGGCGTACGGGTCGATGGGCATGGCGGAACCTCACGGTGCTCAGGGGGTGTGGGGGCTGCGCGGTGACCGGGGGTGTCCCGGGGATGTCCTGCCGCAAGGGCGGACACCTTCTCGGCCGGCTCAGCAGCGCAGAACCACACTCCGCACCGTCCGCAGGGACAGGGCCGGTTCGGCCGTCTCCGCGGCCGGCCCGCACGGCGGCGCGTCCGGTTGTTTCACGTGAAACACCGAGAGGGTCGCCCGCCGTACGCCGGGCAGCCCGCGCGCGGTGGTCCGTACGGCCGCCCGTGCCTCGGGGTCGGCGGCCGGATCGGACTGGCCCTCGCCCGGTTCGCCGGGCTCGGAGGGCGCCGTGGAGGCGGGCCGGGACTCGGCGGCCGCGGCGCCGGCCGGGCCGGCGCCGAACACGCACAGCAGCACGACACAGGCCGCGGTCAGGGCCCGGGTCAGTGCCAAACGTGTGCATTGACTCCCGCTCATGCGAGGGGTGTGCCCCGCCACGCCGGACGACTCCCCGGCCGGTCCCAAGAAGCCCCCGACCGGGGGACGAAGACACCCCTCACGGCTGACAAACGGCCGTGGGGGGCGGGCGGGTTGGGGGCGCGGGCCGCGCCGGACCGAGGAGTTACAGGGTCAGGTCAGTGGGTGCGGCGCTGCCCGGTCAGCCGGGCCAGTACGGCGGTCTCGCCGCCGAGCAGCCGCAGTTGGGGACGCCCGGCCGGATCCTCCCGGGCCACGGCTCCGCCGGGAGAGACCCGTACGACGGTGAACACGGCCGTACGGCTGTCCGCGCGCGGGATCTCGATGGTCCGGCCGCGCCGCAGCTCGCCCAGGCGCAGCCCCTCCGCGGTGACCACGGCCGTCCCGGCCGCCCCGGGCGCGGGACCGTCGGTGTCCCAGACGGCCTCGTCGTGGTCGCCGGTGAGGGACACGTCGACGCCCAGGCTGGGGATGCGCAACCGCAGCGGCCGCGCGGTCCGCAGGGGTCCCGTGACCGTCCGCAGCGGTCCGGCGGCGGTCCTCGGCGACCGCTCCCCCCGGCCGGGGGTGTGCTGCCCGGATTGCCCGGACTGCCCGGACTGTTCCAGCTCCCGCACGAGCCGGCGGTGCCCGGACAGTCCCAGCGCCCGCGAGGGCAGTGCGTCGTCGGTGGTCACGGCGGCGGGCTTGGCGCCCTCGGTCCGTTGCAACACCACGATGCCGGTGGACAGCAGAGCCACCGTCAGCGAGGCGACGACCCACTGGGCGCGGGGCATGGGAATCCCTCCTGTCCGGCACGTGCGGCCGGGTCATGTGAGCAGTGGACACCTCCTGTGCCCGTCGGCACCGGGTGAAACGCGGTGGACTGACAGACCGTCACGGGCGTGTCGACCCGGGGCGCCTGCGTTTCCGCAGCTCGCACCGCATGCCCGCGCCCCTTCCCGCGCCCGTGGGTGATGCGCCCGAAAGGGTGATGCCGAAGGTGGCGCCGGGGTCTCACATGACGACGGCGGCCGTGCCCGCGCCCATCGCCACGGCGGCGAGGTGCACAGCCGGGTGGCCGTAGTCGCCGTACCAGAGGTGGCGGGCCAGGCCGCCGAGGGCGGCCAGAGCGGCGATGACGCCGATCTGGCCGAACAGCGTGACGGCGCAGCAGGGGGCCAGGAGCAGCAGGAACGAGTTGAGCCAGAACGGGGCGGCGCCCGTCCAGCCTCGCCATTCCCTGATCGCCGTCGGCATGTGCTACCGGCCCCCCTCATCGTCAACTTGTCGGCTGCACAGCCTCCTTGGGGGCAGAGGCGGGCGCAAGGGCCCGTTCGGCTAGATAGCCGAAGGCCAGGCCGAAAGTCGTCCACAGGGTGGTCTGGATGGCCAGGGACGCGAGGCGGAAGTCCCAGATCAACGCGGCCGGGAAGCCCGCCGGGACCTCGTTGATGCCGGGCAGGAGGGCGTACGAGACGCCGATGGCGAGGACGAGGAACGCACCGGCGGCGATCGACGCGTTCCAGTTGCCGAGCTTGGGCGCGAGCCGCCGGCCGAGGATCAGCGCGCCCGCCGCCAGCAGCGCGCTCAGGGCGATCATCAGCAGGTAGAGCGCGGTTCGCCGCCCGGCGGTCTCCGGGTCGCCGACGGCGGGGGGATTGGCGGGGTACTTGAGGAACGGCACCAGGGTGACGGTGACGAACAGGGCCGCGGTGACCAGCGCGGCCGTGGCCCGCGGGCCGAAGCGGCCGATGCGGCCCAGCGCGTAGCAGTAGACGAGCGCGGCGATGCCGCCGAGCGCGACTCCGTACAGCAGGACGCCGGTGCCGAGGCCGGCCGTGGCCTGGAGGGCCCGGCTGACCGGTGCCTCCTCGCCGTGGTCGTGTCCGGCCGGGGCGGCCTCCTCGATGGCGATCGCCGCGTCCACCTTGGATTCACCGAGGAGGTACGCGACGAGGAAGGCGACGGCGCCGGCCAGCAGACCGGCGAGCATGCCCCGGACGAGCAGCGTGCGGGGGGAAACGTTCATGGTTCGGTTCCCTTGCGGAGACGGAGGTCAGTGGCAGGGGAATCAGTGGCAGGGGAACCCGAGGAGGTGGCGTCCGTCGTGGAACCACTCGTGGATCGTCTCTCCTTGGAAGACCGCGGTGGCGCCCTGCTCGGCGCCGACGAAGTAGAGCAGGACCAGCATCAGGGCCCCGGCGAACACGGCCCAGGGGGCCAGTGCGGAGAGCGAGATGGGGGCAAGGGCGGGGGCGTTCGTCGTGGGCACGGCGGAGTGGGCCATGGCAGAACCTCCAGGGGGAAACACGCGTCCCGGTCAGTGGTGCTCTCGACGACGGTGACGGGTCTGACTCGCCTCCCCCTCCGGGAGGTTTCACAGTGGCGCGACCGTGCCGGATTCTCACCGGTGCTTCCGTCGGACCGTCGTCATTCAGTTGTGTCGTCCGGACCGTACCGCGCCTACGCTCCCCTTATGAAGACCCCGTTGATACGTGTCCGTCTTTCGAGGCTCCCACTGGACACGGACGCCCGCCAGGGCCGCTTCGGTCACGCGCGGCCCTGCCCCGGGTACGAGGGGCTGCGGGGCCTGGACGCGGGGGAGTGGGCGGGGCGCACCCTGGACGAGGTGGCGGCCGCGGAACCGGGGGCCCTGCACGCCTGGATGACGGACCCCGGGTACGCGCCCCCGGGCGGGGAGTCCGTGGACGGGCTGATCGCGCGCGTCGGGGCGGAGCTGGCCGGGCTGGCCCCGGGCACCCACCGGATGGCGGTCGAGCAGGCCGTCGTACGGGCGGCCGTGGTGTACGCCCTGGAGCTGCCGGCGCCGGTCTTCTGGCGGCTGGACGTACGGCCGGAGTCGGTGACCACCCTCACCGGCCGGGCGGGACGCTGGAACCTCCTCGTGGGCCGGCCGGAGGACGCCGATCAGGGGCCGCCGCAGCAGTTCGGCCCGGACCCCGCGACGCGGTCCGGGCCGAGCACGCCGTCCTGACCGGCGTTACGCGACGATCCAGTCGGACGTCGCGATCACCGGCTGCACGCCGTCGCGGTGCACGGTGCCCTCGATGAGGCCGTACATCCGGTCCGCCGCGAAGTAGACCTCGTTGTCGTTCTTGAGGCCGAAGGGCTCCAGGTCGACGAGGAAGTGGTGCTTGTTGGGGAGGTTCAGCCGCACCTCGTTGACCCTGGGGCAGTTGTCGAGCACGCGCTCGGCCATCTGGTTCAGGGTCTGCTGCAGCGAGTACGAGTACGTCTCCGCGAAGGCTTCCAGCATGTTCTTGCGGACCTTCTTGTACGACTGGTCCCAGTCGTACGAGGCGTCGTCGGCGGCCAGCGCCGAGTGCGCCCAGCGCGCGGTGACCTTGGTCGCCAGGATGCGGTCGTACGCCTCCTGGAGGGTCGTGTACTTGTCCTTGATGTAGCCGTGGAACTCGGAGTTGGTCGAGTTCATCACCGTCAGGTCCTTCAGACCGGAGATGACCTGCAGGCCCGTGGTCTCGCTGTAGGTGATCTGCGCGGTGCGCACCTCCTGGCCCTTGCGGACGAAGGAGTGCTGCTCCTTGCGCGTCGGGACCGGAATGCGGTCCCACACGTACTCCTCGATGCGGATCTGCGCCTCGCGGATCGGCTGCTGCGAGGAGACGAAGTGCTTGGCGAGCAGGATGCCGAAGGCCTCGGGGGAGTCGATGCCGTGCTCCTTGCCGAAGGCGTACACCGTGTTCTTGGTGGTGTCGGTCGGCAGGCAGTTGGCGTTGTTGCCGGTGAGGTGGACGTCGCGGAACTCGCCGCGGAGCGCGACCGAGACGTTGAGGTCGCGGATCTCGTGCCAGGAACCTCCCCCAGACTCCGTCTGGGAGGTGCCCCCACGGCCCTTGCGGGTGACCTTGACGATGCGGTTCTCGGCCTTGCCGTACTGGTTCTGTGCCAGGACGTGCTTGCTCATGGCTGTCTTCCTTCGGGTACACGGAGTCCGGCTGACGTGCTGACTGGATCCCGTACGCCCGGCGTCCAGCGGAAGGCCCGCTCCCCGCCGTTCGGTCACGGAGGACCGCCCCGGGACTGACGTGCATCCCGGTCCGTAGGTGCTCTGTTCGGATTTCAGCACGTTCACGTGGTGTTCGTAATGGCGCGGAACATCCAAGACAGGCACCCACGGGTTGGGCGACCGTATGTTTCGCCAGGTCAGACCGTGTGCGCGTCGGCCACCGAGAGGGCTTGGTCGAGGATCTCCAGCCCCTTGGCCACGTCCTGCGCCGAGATGTTGCAGGCCGGTGCGACGTGGATGCGGTTGCCGGCGACGAGCGGCCAGAGCCCGCCCTTCTTGCAGGCGGCGGCGAACTCGGCCATCGGAGCGTTGTCCGCCCCGGCGGCGTTGTACGGGACCAGCGGCTCGCGCGTCTCCCGGTTCCGTACGAGCTCCAGGGCCCAGAAGGTGCCGAGGCCGCGGACCTCGCCGACCGACGGGTGCCGCTCGGCCAGCGCGCGCAGGCCGGGGCCGAGCAGCTCCGCACCGGTGCGGGCGGACCGCTCGACGATGTCCTCCTCCTCCATGACGTTGATCGTCGCGACGGCGGCGGCGCAGGCCAGCACGTGCCCGGAGTAGGTCAGCCCGCCCGGGTAGGGCCGTCGGGCGAAGGTCTCGGCGATGGCGGCCGAGATCGCGACGCCGCCGAGCGGTACGTAGCCGCTGGTCACGCCCTTGGCGAAGCAGATCAGGTCGGGGCGCACGTCCCAGTGCTCGGAGGCGAACCACCGGCCGGTGCGCCCGAAGCCGACCATGATCTCGTCGAGGACGAAGACGATGCCGAAGCGGTCGCAGAGCTCGCGCACGCCGGCCAGGTAGCCGTCGGGGTGCACGAGGACGCCCGGGGCGCCGCCGACGGTCTCCAGGATGATCGCGGCGATGGACTGCGGGCCCTCGAAGACGATGGTGTCCTCCAGGTGACGCAGGGCCCGCTCGCACTCCTCGGCCTCCGTGGCCGCGTAGAAGGGCGAGCGGTAGGCGAAGGGCCCCCAGAAGTGCACGACGCCGGCGGTCGCGGAGTCGTTGCCGAAGCGGCGGGCGTCTCCGGTCAGGTTGATCGCGGTGGAGGTGGCGCCGTGGTAGGAGCGGTACGCGGACAGGACCTTGGGCCGGCCGGTGTGCAGCCGGGCCATGCGGACGGCGTTCTCCACGGCCTCGGCCCCGGCGTTGGTGAAGAAGATCTTGTCGAGGTCGCCCGGGGTGCGCTCGGCGATCAGCCGGGCCGCCTCGGAACGCACGTCGACGGCGAAGCCGGGCGCGACGGTGCACAGCTTGGCCGCCTGCTCCTGGATGGCCGCGGTGACCTTGGGGTGCTGGTAGCCGATGTTGGTGTAGACGAGGGCGCTGGAGAAGTCGAGGTAGCGGTTGCCCTGGTAGTCCCAGAAGTACGACCCCTCGGCGCCGGCGACGGCGAGCGGGTCGATGAGCTCCTGCGCCGACCAGGAGTGGAAGACATGCTTCCGGTCAGCGTCTTTCACGGTGGCGAGGGCGTCGGCTTCTGCGTTCATGAAACGAGCGTAGTTGTCCGGGATGTGGACACGCGGGGGTCGCCCACGGTGTCCACTGCGTGGCGCTCGGCAAGCCCCAGGCCTGCGGCCCGCTCGTTGTGGCGGGGTCGGATGTGTGTGTCGGGGTGATCCCCGCAGGGCGTCGAACGCAAGGTGCCCCGGCCCTCCGGCTCCTCGTCACGTCCGGCGTCCGCGGAGACGCCCCGGCGCGCGCCCGACCCCGGCGCGGCCGGCCCACCACCCGCCCCCGCCCGAGCGGCGCGGCCAACCGGCGCCCGGCCAGGTCAGGACAGGGCTTCGGCGTACAGGCGGAACAGCCGCGGGCCGTCGGCCGGAGCGGCGGCGGCGAGCCGGTCCCAGGCCGTGGCGGCCGCCGCGCGGGCCGTCGCCCCCGCCCACGGCCGCGGCAGCAGCTCCGGCGGGAGCAGCGGATCCGGAACCATCGCGGCGGAGAAGGCCGCGGCCAGCGCGACGGCGTGCGCCAGCCCCGCCACCGCCCCGTCCGCGGGCCCGGCCCCGTCCGCAGGTCGCACGGCGACGGCCCGCGTCGACCCTGGCGCCGCGTCCCCGGCCGCCGCGTCCCCGGCCGCCCCGCCCCCGGTGGCCAGGGCGTGCAGGGCCTCGTAGCGGGCGGCGATCTCCGGCAGGGGCCACAGGCGGACCGCCAGGGTCCGCGGATCCGCGGCGGCGCCCACCGCCAGATCGCGCGTGCTCAGGCAGCTCAGCGCCTCGGCCAGACCCAGCTCCGCCGCCCGGGCCCGCACGTACGGGCCGATGGCGTTGGGCGTGACGTACAGGCCGCCCTGCACGGGCGTCGCCCCCAGGCCCGTCAGCGCGTCCCGCAGGGCGTCCCGTGCGGCCCGCGCGGATTCCGGTACGGCGAACGCGAAGACGTGCCAGACGCCGTCCCACGGCTCCAGCCCCCGGTCCTGCCGGTACGCGTGGCGGACGAACTCCACCTCCGGTACGAGCGGCAGCCCCGGCCCGGCCGCCCCCACCAGGCGCAGCACGGCCCGCCGGCCGCGCCCCTCCACCGTGAACCGGCCCTCGGCCACCAGCCGTTTCACGCACAGCCGCACCTGCTGGTCGGTCATCCCGAGCAGCCCTGCGACCTCGTACAGCTCGCCGCCCGCGACCGTCCCGTCCTCCCGGACCAGCGCGTGCACGACCATCCGCGTCGGGATCCCGCCGGCCGCATCCGTACCGCTCACCGCGTCACCGCCTTGTGCATCGTCGTCACGCCCCCGAATCCGAGCACGTCGCGCAGCCAGGGCGTGCGCTGCACCCGTACCGCCCGGAAACCGTGCCGTTCGTACAGGGCCCGCGCCCGCGGGTTCTCCGCGACCACGTCCAGCCGGATCCGCCGGCACCCCTGCTCCACGGTGATCGCCTCGACCTCCCGCAGCAGCAGGCCGCCGATGCCCCGGCTCCGCTCGGCCCGGTCCACGGCGATGCCGTCCATGACCAGCTCGCCGCGGGCCGGGGTGCGCTCCAGCAGGGCCAGCAGGAAGACCCGCCACAGGCCCCGTACGGGCCCGTACGCCGCTCTGACCGCGGCCGCGTCGCCGCCGACCAGGCCGCGCCCGGCCAGCTGGTAGCCCGCCACGCCGACCACCCGGCCGTCCTCGTCCGACCGGGCCGTCACGGCCCGGTCCCGGTGCAGGTGCTTCGCGATGAGCCGCCGCCCGGCCTCCGCCGGGCCGAGGGCGGCGCCCAGCTTCCCGCCGAAGGCCTCCCAGTACAGCTCGGCCACCCGCTCCTCGGCGCCCTCGGGCACCCCGCGCAGCAATGTCGTCATACGCACGAGTCTAATACGTTCATCCACGCTACGATCGTTTCGGAGTTGATAGTTTCACGAAGCCGTGGATCGACGGATCGACGGGTCGACGGATCGACGGATCGACGAATTCGAGAAGGAGCCCCATGTCCCGCACGCTCCGCACCGCCCTGCTGCTCCTCCTGGCCACCGCCCTGCTCGCGGGGGGCCTCGCCGGCCTCGTCCTCTGGCAGCACGACTACGGCCTCCACGAGGAGCGCGTCACCGTTCCCGCCGCCGGCCACGACCTGCCCGGCGTGCTCGCCACCCCCGTCGGCAGGGGGCCCGGCCCCTTCCCGCTCGTCGTCCTCGTGCACGGCGACGGCGAGGTCGACGCCACCCACGACGGTTTCTACCGCCCCTACTGGGAGGCCTTCGCCAAGGCCGGATACGCCTCCCTCTCCCTCGACAAGCCCGCCGACTGGCTCGGCCAGAGCATGGACGACCGGGCCCGCGAGACCACCGACGCGCTCACCTGGGCGGCCCGTACCCGGCCCGAGATCGACGCCGGACGCATCGGCCTGTGGGGCGCCAGCCAGGCCGGGTGGGTCATGCCCAAGGTGGTCGCGCGGGCCCCGGCGCCCGGGGTGCGCTTCGTCATCGCCGTCGGCACCGCCGTGAACTGGGAGCGCCAGGGCGAGTACAACCTGCGGGCCGAGCTCCGCGCCGCCGGGGCCGACGCCGGGCGCACGGCGGCCGCCCTGCGCACCCGGGAGGACAACCTGGCGCTGCTGCGGCGCGGAGCCACGTACGTGGAGTACCGCGCGAGCCCGGGCGCCGACCGGGAACTCACGGCGGAGCGCTGGTCGTTCATCAGCCGCAACCACACCGCGGACGCGACCGCCGACCTGCGGGCGATGCGGGCCGCGGGAGCCGTCCCCGTGCTGCTGATCTCCGGCGCCGACGACCTGAACGTGGACGGTGCCGAGACCGAGGCCGTGTACCGGAGCCTGCTCGCGCCCGGCACGCTCACGGTCCGCCGCTATCCGGGGGCGGCCCACTCCCTGCTCCGGACCCCGGTCGAGCGCTCCTCCTGGCGGCTGACCCTGACGGCCGTGTTCGCCCCGCGCGCCCTCTTCCCGCCCGGCCTCCTCGCCGACCAGCAGCGCTTCCTCCAGGAGCTGCCGCGGAGCTGAAAGGGTCGTCCTCCAGGAACGCCATCCGCAGCTCCGAGAGCCGGGTCACCGGCGCAGGACCCGCGCGGCGGTGTCGGGGTACCGGGCCAGGGCCCGTACCGCCAGGGCCCCGGCATCGAGAACCGCATGCCGACATTGTGCGACTTGCCCTGCCGATATTGCCATTTCGTTATCGGCGATTGCCGGATAGGCCCGAAATGGCGGCAGTTGGTGATGATCTACTGGATGTCGCTTCGGCCTGGCGCGACCAATCAGGGTGGGGCGCAGGCGCTTTAGCGACACTTTAGTCCGCGCGGCTCCGGCAGTGCAATCGGGGATCGCGGAATCAGTATCTGGGGGAGAACATGTCTTTCGTTTCCAAGAAATCCGCCATGCGCGTGACCGTCGCCGCGGTCGCCATGGCGTCCTTCGCCCTGACGGCCCCGCAGGCCTCCGCG
Organism: Streptomyces sp. NPDC029164; assembly: GCF_055563995.1. NCBI lineage: Bacteria > Bacillati > Actinomycetota > Actinomycetes > Kitasatosporales > Streptomycetaceae > Streptomyces > Streptomyces sp. NPDC029164. The sequence continues at coordinate 283,068 of NZ_JBVHWW010000002.1, forward strand.
GTGGAGGCCGTACCGGCCGCCGGCGGCGTGCAGATCTCCGCCGCGGCGGACGCCACCACGCGCGCCGTCGTCAAGGCCCAGCCGGCGGCGGCGGCCGCGACGGCCAACCTGTGCGGCGCCGGCTACGAGCTGACCTTCGCCGAGCAGCTTCCCGACTCCCGCCGTTTCGGGACCCTCTTCACCTACCGCAAGGAGGGTGTGGGTTCCTGTGCCGTCTTCGACAACAACCTCGGCACGGCGAAGTACATGAAGCTGAAGATCTGCGAGACCTCGAAGCCGCGCCCCGCGGGCACGCCGCGTCCGTGCCAGACGGACGAGGGGAACTTCAGCCAGTACGCCGGTCCGGTGCGCGTGAATGACGTGTGCGGAGAGGTCACCGCGATCATGAAGAGCAACAACATCGCGATCATCGACCGCGTGCGCCTCGTTCCGCCCTGCAAGTAACCGATTCACGGAAGACGGCCCCCGCGGCGGAAATGCGGGGGCCGTCTGCCGTTGCGCCGGAACGTCCCGTCGCGGGGGCTACTTGTCGGAGTAGCTGAAATCCCCGACGGTCCACGCGCTGACGTCCTTCACCGCGATCCGGTACATCCCGCCCGTCTCGGGGATGCCCAGGGTGCCCTGGAGAATGCGCGCCACGTGGAAGTGCAGGTGCGAGGGCGGCGCCGCGGCCTGTCTGTCACCGCGGCCGGCCGAACTGAAGATCTCGGCGAACGGGCCCAGTTGGTCGGAGTCCCGCAGGACCTCGGCCACCCGCTGACGCCAGACGCTCTCGGGGGCGAGCCGGCCCGTGATGACGGCACCGTGGACCACGACGGTCAGGGACATCTGATTGGTCTGCTCCGACTCGACCATGGCGGCGAGATCGAGGAGCAGGTCGTCAGGGATCGACATGGACAGCGACTCTAGCAAGCGCGGTCAGGCATCGGCCGGGCTTCCGAGCAGCGCCGAGGCCTCCTGGAGCGGGGTGAGCGCGGGCGCCGGCACGGGTACCGAAAGGTCGCGGCAGGTGAAACCGAGACGGGTCAGCGCCCGGGTCACCTCGGCCGCCGTGAAGTCGCGCCGGTCCTGCCGGGTGATGACCTCACCGACCTGCTTGACGGGGTAGGTGCGGCGGCTGATGATCACCGACGCTCCCGTGACGGGCTCGGCCTTGACGCCCTTCATCTTCTCCTCCACCTCGCTCTTCTCGAGGTCGAAGGGGTACCGGGCGATGACGAAGCGCATGATGCCTCACAGACGTGGCGGAGCGGGCGGGACGGGGCGGTACAGGGCGGTGCGGGGGCGTTGCGGGGCGCCGGTCAGGCGGCCATGCCCAGGGAGCGGCGGCGCTCCTGGGCGGGGCGGCTGCGCCGGCCGCGGGAGGAACGCGCGCTGCGCCCGGACCGCTCCGGCTGCGGCGCGGTGATGGTGACCGGGATGCCGGACGGGGCCTGGGCGCCGGTGATCCGGCTCAGCGCCTCCTCGCCCGAACGGACCTGGGTGGTCTGCGGGACGATGCCCGCGGCCGCCATCAGCCGGGTCATCTCGCGGCGCTGGTTCGGGGTGACCAGGGTGACGACGCTGCCGGACTCGCCGGCGCGCGCGGTGCGGCCGCCCCGGTGCAGGTAGTCCTTGGGGTCGGTCGGCGGGTCCACGTTCACGACGAGGTCGAGGTTGTCGACGTGGATCCCGCGCGCCGCGACGTTGGTCGCCACGAGCACCGTCACGTGGCCGGTCTTGAACTGGGCCAGGGTCCGGGTGCGCTGGGGCTGGGACTTCCCGCCGTGCAGCGCCGCCGCCCGTACGCCGCTGTTCAGCAGGTGGGTGGTGAGCTGGTCGACGGCGTGCTTGGTGTCCAGGAACATGATCACCCGGCCTTCGCGCGCCGCGATCTCGGTGGTGGTCGCGTGCTTGTCGGTGCCGTGCACGTGCAGCACGTGGTGCTCCATCGTGGTGACGGCGCCGGCCGACGGGTCGACGGAGTGCACGACGGGGTCGGTCAGGTAGCGGCGCACCAGCCGGTCGACGTTGCGGTCGAGGGTGGCGGAGAAGAGCATCCGCTGGCCCTCGGGGCGCACCTGGTCGAGCAGGGCGGTGACCTGCGGCATGAAGCCCATGTCGGCCATCTGGTCGGCTTCGTCCAGGACGGTGATCGCGACCTGGTTCAGCCGGCAGTCGCCACGGTCGATGAGGTCCTTGAGCCGTCCGGGCGTCGCGACGACGACCTCGGCGCCGCCGCGCAGCGCGCTCGCCTGCCGCCCGATGGGCATGCCGCCCACGACGGTGGCCGTACGCAGCTTCATGGCGCGGGCGTAGGGGGCGAGGGCGTCCGTGACCTGCTGCGCGAGCTCGCGGGTGGGGACGAGGACCAGGGCGAGCGGCTGCCGGGCCTCGGCGCGCTGTCCGGCCGTACGGGCCAGCAGCGCGAGGCCGAAGGCGAGGGTCTTGCCGGAGCCGGTGCGCCCGCGGCCCAGTACGTCGCGGCCCGCGAGGGAGTTCGGCAGGGTCGCGGCCTGGATCGGGAACGGCATGGTGACGCCCTCGGAGCCGAGCGCGCTCAGCAGCTGCTCGGGCATGTCGAGGTCGGCGAAGGACTCGGCGGCGGGGAGCGCCGGGGTGATCGTCTCGGGGAGGGCGAATTCGCCCTGGAGGGCGGCGGGGCGGCGGCCGCCGCCGTAGCCGCCGGACCGGCCGGAGCCGCCGTAACCGGAGCCGCCGGAGCGGCTGGGGGCGGAGGAGCCGAAGCGGCTGCCGCCGCGGCCGGAGCCGCCTGAGCCGCCGAAGCCCGCGGAGCCGCCCTTGCGGGGGGCGCGGGAGGTGCGGTCGTTCGTGCGAGTGGTGCGGTTCATGCAGAACCTTCCTCGATGCGGCGCGTATCGAGGAATTCCCGGGCAGGGGGATTCGCGAGAACGAGCCGGAGTAAAGCCGGGACGGGGCCGTGCCGTGCCGTCAGGGGCGGGCCGGTCCGTCGTGGAGAGTGTGCCGCGCTGCGCGTCGGAGAGCCGGGGTGCGGCGGACGGTGTGCGGGCGGGGGCGGGACGGTGCGTCGTGGGAGACACTGCCGCCCGGCCGGACGTTGAGGCGGGCCGGCGCCGAGCGCCGTCACCCGCCGCTCGCGCGGGCCGTCGGGAACCGACAGGGTGCGCGAGCGGGGAAAAAGCAACGCGCCGAGGCCCGCACCCCAAGGTGCGGGCCTCAGCTGCGTGTACGCGTCAGCGTCAGGCGGGAACGATGTTCTCGGCCTGCGGGCCCTTCTGGCCCTGCGTGACGTCGAAGGTAACCTTCTGGCCTTCCTGAAGCTCACGGAAGCCAGAAGAGGCGATGTTCGAGTAGTGAGCGAAGACGTCAGCGCCGCCGCCCTCCTGCTCGATGAAGCCGAAGCCCTTTTCCGCGTTGAACCACTTCACGGTGCCAGATGCCATATGAATTCTCCTTTGGGGCAGTGCCCGGGACCGCACTGTGCGAGCCCGGCGTCGCCGCGATGATTGCCCCGACCGGAATGTGCAAATCTCACTGCATGCGCCGGAAATAAAAAGTGCACCCACCGAAAAATCAGGTGAGAGCACTTGTAAGTTTTTGGGAACCACAACTGCAACTGACTTCACAGTAGCACGGGAGGCGGCTTCGGGGGCGTAGATTTTTCCCCGTAGCAGGTCTGGCGTAATTCCGCACCTGCGGGAACAAAAATCCACGCGTGAAAATCATATAAACGCGTGTCCCGCTTGGTCGTAGCCGTGCGCGGTGTGACGCAGGTCATGCGGAATGTCCGGCCCGCCGGCGCACTCTTCCCTCCCGAGACGCCGTCGAGGAGGAGGAAGCCGTGAGCATCCCGTGGACCGGACCCGGTGAACGGTGACGGCGGCCGAGCCGGCCGCGCTCGTCCGCGCCGCCCAGCGCGGGGACCGGATGGCCGTCCAGGAGCTGCTGGACCTGCTGACCCCGTACGTCGGGCGGCTGTGCGGCCCCATCGCGCTGCAGGACGGGCCGGACGCCACGCAGGAGGCGCTGATCGTGATCTTCCGCAACATCGGCCAACTCCGTGAGCCGCAGGCCCTGTTCGGCTGGGCCCGGGTGATCGCCGTACGGGAGGCCGTCCGCATCGCCCGGGCGGCGGCCCGAGTGGTCCCGGACCCGCTGGAGGACGTGCCCGCGCGCGACGATCCGCAGCTCGCCGCCGACGTGCGCGACGTACTGGAGCGGCTGACCCCGGCGCACCGCGCCGTCCTGGTCCTGCGGGACCTGGAGGGGCTGGACGAGCACTCCGTGAGCGCGCTCCTCGGCGTGCCCGAACCCACCGTGCGGACCCGGCTCTTCCGGGCCCGTCGCAATTTCCGGAAGGCGTGGGGACGTTGAAGGACTCCTGGCCGGTCGCCGAACTCGACGCCGTCCGCAGGCTGCGCGTCCTCGCGCGCAGCACACCCGGCGCCGGCTTCGCGGAGCAGCTGATCGACGCTCCCCTCGACCAGGTCTGGGCGCTCGCCTCCGACCTGGAGAACCAGCTGCCCGTCTTGATCACCGACATCCGCTCCTTCACGGTGACCTCGGCGGCCGGCGAGCGCCTGGAGGCCCGGGCCCGCAGCCCGCTGGGCCTGCGGACCCGCTTCGACGTCGTGCTGCGGCCGGGCTGGTGCCTGATGCAGAGCCGGTTCGTGCTGGGCGGGATGGCCGCGGTGGCGGAGGGGGACGGCACCCGGTTCGCCTTCTTCGGCGCCCTGCGCCTGCCGGGCACCGGGCCGGCCGAGCGCGCGCTGCACCCGCTGATGTCCGCGCTGGGCGCGAGGGCGCTGCGGCGGTTCACGGACCAGCTGGCCCGGCCGGGCGGCGGCGGGTGACCCGTACGGCGCGGGGCCGCGCCGTCCGCCGTCCTACGCCCCGATGCGGACCAGCGCGAGCGTGATGTTGTCGGGGCCGCCGGCGTCGATGGCGGCCCGCCACAGCTCGAAGGCGGCCCTGCCGTCGTCGTGCACCCGCAGCAGCTCCTCGATCTCCTCGTCGGGCACGGGGTCGGTCAGTCCGTCGCTGCACACCAGGTAGCGGTCGCCCTCGGTCAGCTCGAAGGCCGCGATGTGGGGCTCGATCGTGTGGTAGCCGCGGCTGCCGCCGAGGGTCTGGGTCACGGCCGACGTGGTGCGGTGTCCGGGGGCCGGTGGCGGGCTGTCGTCGACGCTGACCTGGCGCAGGCCGTCCGGCGCCGCGCGGAACACCTTGCTGTCGCCGACGTTGAACACCATCAGCGACTCCGGCAGGACGAGGGCCCCGGCGATCGTGGTGCCCATGGCGACCAGGTCCGGCCGGCCGTCGGTGGCCGAGTGCACGGCGTGGTTGCAGCGGCGCAATGCGTCACCGAGGGAGTCCTCGCCGTCCAGTTCGGCGCCGAGCGAGGCGAGGTGCCGTACGACCAGTTCGCTGGCCACCTCACCGGCCGGCTGCCCGCCGAGCCCGTCGGCGACGGCCACGACGAGCGGTCTGCCGAAGGGGAAGAGCAGGGTCTGGGGGTTCTGCGTCACGGTCCCGCACAGGGTCCACGGGCCGACGACGAGGCTGTCCTCGTTGCTTTCGCGCACCAGCCCGACATGACTCAGGGCGGTCACAGCTATGTAGGGCACGTCGATGACCCGCCTCTCGGCAACGGCAACGGCAGACGCGTACCTCACCCATTGTCGCGCCGTCCCGGCATGCGGGGCGCGGTCTGCCGGAGCACCCTGGTCGTGGAGCCGCCTGTTCGCCGACCGGCCGCCCGGCCAGGAAGGACTGGACATGTTCGCGAGGCTGAGCACCTACCAGGGATCACCGGTCCCCCCGGGGGGAGACCTGACCGCCAGTTCGGAGGCGGCCGTCAGGCAGGTCAAGGACGCTCCCGGATTCCGGGGCGTCTACTACCTCGTCGACCGGGCCACGGGGGAGGCCAAGTCGCTGACCCTGTGGGAGGACGAGCGGGCCATGGACGACAGCGAGGAGCAGGCCGCCCGCATCCGCGAGGAGACGGCGCAGCGGGAGGGGCAGCGGATCGTGTCCGTCGAACACTTCGAGGTGGGCTTCAGCCACCTCCAGCCGTAGCGCGGACCGGCTGAGAGGGCCGGCTACGGGGACCAGCTTCCAGAGCACCAGGTACGAGGAGCGATGGCCATGGGCAAGCTCTCGATCGACCAGTTGCGCGAACGGGTCCGCGGGGCGGTCGTCACGCCCGGCGACGCGGCCTACGACGAGGCCCGCAAGGTCAACAACGCCATGATCGACCGGAGGCCGGCCGCCGTCGTGCGCTGCGCCAACGCGGGCGACGTCATGGCCACCGTCGATTTCGCCCGCGAGAACGGGCTCGATCTGGCGGTGCGCGGCGGCGGGCACAGCGTGCCCGGCTTCGGCACCTGCGACGACGGCGTGGTCGCCGACCTGTCGGGGATGCGCGGGGTCCGCGTGGACGCGGCGCGCCGGACGGCGCGCGCCGAGGGCGGCGCGACCTGGGGCGACTTCAACGCGGCGACGCACGCCTTCGGGCTGGCCACCACCGGCGGGATCATCTCGACCACCGGGATCGGCGGGCTCACCCTTGGCGGCGGCATCGGCTACCTGTGCCGCGGAATGGGCCTGAGCTGCGACAACCTGATCTCGGCCGATGTGGTGACCGCGGACGGCCGGCTGCTCGTGGCGAGCGAGGAGGAGAACGCCGACCTCTTCTGGGCGCTGCGCGGCGGCAGCGGCAACTTCGGCGCGGTGACCTCCTTCGAGTACCGGCTCGGCCCCGTCAAGGACATCTACGGCGGGCCGATGCTGTTCGAGCTGGAGGACGCCGCCACCGTGCTGCGCTCCTTCGCGGACCACATCGCCGACGCCCCGGAGGAGCTGGGCGGGTTCCCGGCCTTCCAGATCGCCCCGCCGCTGCCCTTCATCCCGGAGGACCGGCACGGTGAGCCGTTCGCGCTGATCGTGGCCTGCTGGGCCGGGCCGATCGACGAGGGGCCGCGGGCCCTGGAGGCCTTCCACGACTTCGCGCCGGTGGTCGCCGAGCACGTGGGGCCCATGCCGTATCCGGCGCTCAACAGCGCCTTCGACGCCCTCGTACCGCCCGGACTCCAGCACTACTGGAAGGCCAACTTCGTCACCGAGCTCACCGACGAGGCGATCGCGGCGCACCTGGAGCACGCCCCGCGCCTGCCCGCCGTGAACTCGACGGTCCACATCTACCCGGTCAACGGCGCCTGCCACCGCGTCGCCCCGGACGCGACGGCCTACGCCTACCGCGACGCCTCGTTCGCCACCGTCATCGCCGGCATGTGGCCGGACCCCGCCGACAACGAGGCCAACACCGCCTGGGTGCGGGACTACTACGCGGCCACGGCCCCGCACTCCGAGGAGGGCGGCTACATCAACTTCATGGCCGATGACGACCAGGGCCGCATCCGGGCCAACTACAAGGGGAACTACGACCGGCTGGCCGAGGTGAAGCGGACCTACGACCCGGGGAACCTGTTCCACCTGAACCAGAACATCAAGCCGTAGCGGGGGCGCGGCCGTCCGGAGTCATGCGGATGCGGAATGTCACGGGATCTGCATATTTTGTCAGGTGTACCGGAAGATCCTGTACCTCCGGTTTGTCTGACTGAGGAAGGCCCCCATGAAGCGTTTCCCGGTGATCGGTCTGCTCTGCGTCAGCGTGGCGTTCGGTCTCTCCGCCTGTTCGGACGACAGTTCGCCCGAGGAGGAGGCCACCCAGGCGGCGGCCGACCTCTGCACCGATCTGACCGCGTTGAAGGCCGACAACGCCAAGCTGAAGGCCCTGAACCCCGCCACCGCGACCAAGGACCAGGTCAAGGAGGCCTACGACGCCGTCCAGGACGACTGGAACGGGGTCAAGGAGAACCTGAGCAAGATGAAGGAGGCGGAGAAGGCCGCGGTGCAGTCGGCCGCCGAGGACCTCAAGAAGAGCTACGAGGACCTGCCGGGCGACACGACGGGCAAGGACGCGCGCACCCAGCTCGAGCCGCAGATCCAGAAGCTGGACGAGGCTACGACGGCGGCCGCCAAGGGTCTCCGGTGCTGACGGGGTGGTGACGCGGCGGGACCCCGGCCGGCTCCCCGGCCGGGGTCCCGCTCCGTACGTTCACGCGTCGACGTCGTCGTCCGGATCGGCGGGTCCCGCCCCGCGCCGGCGCATCCCGACCTTGACCGCGCCGAAGAGCGCCTTCGCGATCACGCCCACCAGGAGCAGGTCGGCGAGCATCTGCGCGGTGGTCAGTACGCGGGCGGTCTGGGTGACGGGGGCGATGTCCCCGAAGCCCACGGTCGCGAACACCGTGACCGTGAAGTAGAGCGCGTCCGTTCGGTTCAGCGTCTCCGAGAACGATGCCCCGTTCTCTTCGGCGAGCAGGAAGTACGTCACGGAGAAGAGCACCAGGAACAGCGGTACGGCGGTCGCCAGCACCTCCAGGGCGCGCAGCCGCGGGTGCTGAGCGTGGGTGACGGCGGCGACCTGCCAGGCCACCAGGAGGCCGAAGAGGCCCAGGCCCAGTACGAGCGTCACGACGGTGCGCACGCCGAACACGCCGTCCAGGGGCGCCAGGTAGTACAGCGCCGTGATCAGGACGATCGAGGCCGCTGAGCGGAGCAGGCAGCCCCACAGGACGCGCCGGCGCTCCCGGGGTGTTGCGGTGGTGGTGCCGTCCATGGACCACTCCTCGCGCAGGCGGGCAGAGCCCCCCGGCCATTGCAGCACCCGCCGCCGCGCCCCGCATCTCCGCATGCGGACGACTGGGCCGCCCGGGTCAAGGCAGTGCCCTGGGCGTCCAGATGAGCGGATACGCGGCGCTCCCGGTGCGCTCGGCCCATTCGAGCCGCTCCCGTACGACGGCCCGTCGGCTCTCGGGGCTCTCTTCCGCGAGCCGGCCGAGGAGGTCGCGTACGCGGCGCAGGGCCATCGGGGAGTCCGCGGCGGCGAAGAGGAGGTCGTCGAAGGCCGTCCGGACGTACTGGTCCCAGTCGGGGACGGGGACCGTCACCCGTACCCGGCCGGCCCCGTCGGTGAACCGGCCGAAGTCCAGCTCCCGGTCGGCGAGCCGGGTGAGCAGGTCTTCCAGGCGGTCCACGACCTCCACCGCCGTCGCCGGATCGTTGACGGCGGGGGAGAGCGCGCGGAGCGCGATGTCGATCAGGAGCCTGAACGGCAGTTCGGGATCCTGGTCGAAGGTGCGTTCCACGCCGGTGATCACGGCCTCGCGCAGGACCTCCTCGGTCAGTTCGCCGCCCGTCACCTCGGCCAGGGCCATGCCCCGCGAGAGGGTCCGGCCGGGGGTGACCCGGAAGTCGATCGCGCAGTCGTGCCGCTGAGCCATCGCCACCAGGGCGTGTACGTCGATCTGCTGGACCACGGTCGCGGGCCCCGACCAGCGCACGGTCGAGGCGGCGCCGGTCCCCGCGGGCGCCGGCGCCGGGGCCGTGCGGCCGGGGACGTACGGCCGCAGGTGCAGTGAGTCGTACGACCGGTGGGCGCGGGTGGCGATCGCGGTGAGCGAGTGGGCGAGCTGGATCGAGTCGAACGCCTTCGTCTGCAGCGTCCTCATCTGGGCGAGGGCGATCAGCGTGAGGATCATGGCGACGCAGGGGAGGAGGGCCGCGACCTGCTTGCGGGTGCCGATGCCGAGCCCCGCGACGACGCAGAAGACGAAGACCCCGACGGCGAAGGCGAAGGCGCGCCACACGATCGGTTCGTCGCGGAAGAACGCGAGGCGCGGGGTGAACGTGGTCGCGGAGAACTGCACGACCAGGAACAGCATCGAGTAGATGATGCTCACCAGGCTGATGACGCCGAACCCGACCGAGAACAGCATGGTCGTCACGCGTCCGGCTTCCACCTGCGGTCCCACGTCGGCCAGGGGGGCGAGCAGCCCCAGCGCCAGCCCGCCGAGCGCGCAGATCAGCTGGGTCAGGTCCCGGCGCATCGCGCGCGTCGGCCGTTGGAACATGCGGCCAGGCCCCCTCACGGTCACGGTCACGGTCACGGGTTGGGTCACGTGTTGTGGGTTACGGGAGGGATGCAATCACGGGAGTGACGGGACCGGGCGGTGAAATGCCGGATATGCGCTGTTCGCTGTTTCTCGTGGAAGGGTGGTCACCGACGTCGGCAACCGTTCCCGTGAGGAGTGCACCGTGTCCGGTCCGCAAGTCCCCGCGCGCCGGCTCCGCCTGCCCCCGTGGATGCGCAAGCACACGCCGCTGCTGACCCGGATCCTCGAACAGCTCGCCAGTGTCAAGGTCCTGGACTGCGCGTTCCGGCTGGCCGCGCAGGCCTTCCTCGGCGCGGTGCCGGCCCTGTTCGTCATCGGCGCCCTCGCACCCGACTGGCTCCAGCAGGAGCTGGTCTCGTCCATCCGGGCCACGCTCGGGCTCCAGGACGCCGCCCTGGACCAGGTGCGGCAGGTGTACTCCGCCACCGATTCCACCGCCACCGCGAGCACCGGCGCGGTGGGCGTCGTGGTGACGCTGATCTCGGCCACCGCGTGCAGCCGCGCCCTCCAGATGACCTGCGAACGCTCCTGGCACCTGCCCAAGGCCAAGGCCCGGCTCGCGGCCTGGCGGTGGCTGGCCTGGCTCCTCGTATGGCTGAGCGCACTGCTCTTCCAGGGGCCGGTCCAGAGCGCCTTCGGCGCCGGCCCGGTCGGCGGCTTCCTGCTCGCCGTGGTCAGCGGGACGCTGCTCTGGTGGTGGACCCAGCACCTGCTGCTCGGCGCCCGGATCCCGTGGCTGCCGCTGCTGCCCGGCGCGGTGCTGGCCGGGACGGGGGAGCAGCTGCTGTCGATGGTGTCGAAGCTCTACATGCCGCACGCGGTGGAGCGCAGCATGCGGCAGTTCGGCAGCCTCGGGTCGGTCTTCGCGCTGATGTCCTGGCTGATCGTGCTGTTCATCGTTCTCACGCTCTCCATCGCCGTCGGGTACGTGGTGGCCCGCGAGCCCCTGCCGGCCCGCTGGCTCGGTACCGCGCCGCAGGACGGCGAGGCCGAGGCCTCCGGGGGAGACGGGATCACGAGGCGAGGATGAACTCGCCGACCAGCCGCACGAATTCGTCCTCCTTCTCGAAGAACGCGACGTGCCCGGCGTCGATCTCGGCGTACGTGCTGTGGGCGATCGCCCGGTGCAGGGCGCGGCTGTTCTCCACCGGGACGGTGAGGTCCCGGGCGGCGCCGATGACGAGCGTCTCGGCCCGGACGCGCGGCAGCAGGTCGCGGATGTCGACGCGGGTGTCGAGGTCGACGTGGCGCAGGGTGCCGGGCGTGGCCGGCATGTTGGGGATCAGGAGTTCCATCTGCTCGCGGCCGATCGAGTTGAGGAAGCCGCGGCTGAAGCCGGTCATGGCGACGGCGCGGCCGAAGGCGGCCGGGTCGGAGACGCCGATCTGCTTCCAGAGGGTGAACAGGTTGCGCAGGTACTCGTCGCCCTCGGTGTGGGCCCATCCGGCGACCAGGATCAGGCGGCGGACGAGGTCGGGGCGCAGGGCGGCGACGGCCGCGGACACCGGGGCGCCCATGGAGAAGCCCAGCAGGTCCACCGGGCCGGCGGCCGCGTCCTCGATCACGGCGATGACCTGCGCGGCCAGACCCTCCACGGTCAGCGGGGCCCCGTCGTCCGTGGTGCGGTCGGTACCGGAGAGGTCGGGGGTGATCACGGTGTGGCCGGCGGTGAAACGGGGCAGTGTCCGGGCCCAGTTCACGGCGGAGCCGCCCGATCCGGTGCCGTGGACGAGGACGAGCGCGGGGCCCGTGCCGGAGCCGGAGCGCTCGTAGTGCACCCGGGCGCCGGCGACGCTCACGGTGGCGGCGAGGGTGGTGGCGGTGGTGGAGGTGACGGTGGTGGCGGACATGGCTTCTCCTTGTGGCGCGGTACGCGGTACGCGGTACGCGGTGTGGGGTGGGGGGTGCCGGGGAGGTGTTCCGCTCCGGCTCCGCCCACACTGCCGCCGCGCCGCGAGGGGCGGCAGAGCCCCGCTGAACCTGGGACCGGGGATCCCTGGTTACGGCGCGGAACGGTCCGGCAGGATGATCCACATGACGATCGACCGCCGTGAACTCGCCGATTTCCTCCGCCGCTCGCGCGAGCGGGTGCGTCCGCAGGACGCGGGTCTGGTCGCCGGACCCAGGCGGCGCACGCCCGGGCTGCGGCGCGAGGAGGTCGCCCAGCTCGCGGGCATGTCGGCCGACTACTACATCCGGCTGGAGCAGGCCCGCGGCCCGCAGCCGTCACCGCAGATGCTGTCCGCGCTCGCCCGCGCCCTGCGGCTCGGCGACGACGCGCGCGACCACCTGTACCTGCTCGCCGGGCACCGCCCGCCCGCCGGGCGGGTCGCCGGCGACCAGGTCAGCGCGGGCCTCCTGCACCTGCTGGACCAACTGCCCGGCACCCCCGCGCAGGTCCTCAGCGACCTCGGCGACGTCCTGGCCCAGAACGACATGGCCCGCGCCCTGCTCGGCGGCGTGTGCACGGTGTCCGAGCACGGCCGCAACGTGATCTGGCGCTGGTTCGGCGACCCGGCCGCACGGAACGCGTACCCGGCCGGGGAACACGAGCGGTACAGCCGGGCGCACGTCGCGGACCTGCGGGCGGCCGTCGGCCGGCGGGCCTCCGATCCGGCCGCCACCCGGCTGGTGGAGCGTCTGCGGGGGGCCAGCGAGGAGTTCACCGCGCTGTGGGAACTGCACGAGGTCGCCGTCCGCCGGCACAGCCGGATGCGCGTGATCCACCCGGTCGTCGGCGTCGTCGACCTCGACTGCCAGGTGCTCCTCGCACCGGAGGGCGAGCAGCGCCTCGTCCTGCTCACGCCCCCGCCCGGCACGGACACGGCCGACCGCCTCGCCCTCCTCCGGGTCGTCGGCACGGAGCAGTTCACACCGGCCGGCTGATCCGGGCGGTTGACCGGTCGGTTGATCCAGCCGGGTCAGGAGCGGCCGCGGCCGCCCGGGCCGACGATGCCGAACAGGGCGCCGTCGGGGTCGCGCAGGGTGACCTCGCGGGGGAAGAGACCGGAGCCGGTCGCGGAGCCGGTCGCGGAGCCGCTCACCGGTCCGGGCACGGGACGGGTCGTGGAGACGGTGCTGCCGCCCAGTCCGGTGGCCGCCTTCACCGCGGTCTCCACGTCGGGCACCCGGAAGTGGACGTGCCAGCGCGGCCGCAGGCTCGGATCGGGGGCCGCCGCGAGGCTCCCGCCGTGCAGGCGGGCCACCGTCCGGCCCGCGTGGCGCAGCCGGATGCGGTTGTCCGCCTCCACGTAGGCGACCTCGCAGCAGCCGCTCTGCCCGCAGGCCCACTCCAGGACCTCGCCGTAGAAGATGGCGGCGTCGAAGGCGTCCCGGGTGCGCAGTTCGAGCCAGGCCGGGGCCGCCTCCCCGCCCATGCCCCAGTCGGGGATGGCGTCCCCTTGCCAGATCCCGAAGACGGCCCCGTCACGGTCGGAGGCGAGTGCCGCCCGGCCGGTGCCGAAGGCGAGGGGGCCGACGGCGACGGTTCCGCTGCGTTCGCGGATGCGCGCGGCCGTGACGTCGGCGTCGTCGACGGCGAAGTACGGGGTCCAGGCGACGGGGGCCGTGACCGCCGGCGGCAGGGCGCCGATCCCGGCCACCGGGACCCCGTCGCTGAAGCCGACGGTGAACCCGTCCCCGAGCCGGGCCGAACCGAACTCCCAGCCCAGGACCGCACCGTAGAACGCCTTCGAGGCGCCGGGGTCGCGGGCCATCAGACTGACCCAGCAGGGTGCGCCGAACGTCTCGTGACTCGATGTCGACACGTCTGTCCACCCCATCCGCTGGTGCGCCCCCGGGAGCCCCGTTCCGTCGGGCACATCCTCGTACCGTCGCCCGGCGGCCCCGGGGCGACACGGCGTACGGGCACCCGGGCGGCGCAGCGTTCGGACGGGGAACCGGCGACGTAGTCGGACACCGGTTCGTCCAGCCGGAGTCCGCCGTCCTGGGCGAGGAGGGTGAACGGCCGCACCGACTCCGAGGGCCGGGCCGTGGGTCCGTGCGGGTGAAGTGATCTGCCTCACACGCTGTCACAGCGGGCGAGCGGCCGGTGTCCATAGGGCGAAGCGAAACCCCAAGAAGCGGAGGACACCATGGCTGAGAACTTCGATGTCGTCGTGATCGGCGGCGGGTACGCGGGCGTGATGGCGGCCAACCGGCTGACGCAGCGCGGCGACGTGCGCGTCACGCTGGTCAACCCGCGTGCGACCTTCGTCCACCGGATCCGCCTGCACCAGCTGGTCGGCGGGACCGACAGCGCGGTCGTCGACTACCGGGAGGTGCTGGCCGACGGCGTGCGGCTGGTGGTCGACACCGTGGCGCGGATCGACGCGGTCGGGCGCAGTGTGGCGCTGGCTTCGGGTGGTGCGGTCGGTTACGACTACCTGGTCTACGCGGTGGGCAGCGGCAGCGCCGACCCGGGCGTGCCCGGGGCCGCGGAGTTCGCCTACCCGCTCGGCACGCTGGAGGAGGCGCAGCGGCTGCGGCCGGTGCTCGACGGCGCTCCCTCGACGGCCGCGGTGACGGTGGTCGGAGCGGGTCCGACCGGCATCGAGACGGCCGCCGAACTGGCCGAGCAGGGGCGGTCGGTGACCCTCGTGTGCGGCGGGGTCCTCGGGCCGTACCTGCACGCCCGGGGCCGGCGCTCGGTGGCCGGGCGGCTGGCCGCGCTCGGGGTGACCGTGCTCGACGGCCCCGGCGCGAAGGTGACGGCCGTGACGCCCGACGCCGTACGGCTCGCCGACGGCCGGACGCTGCCGAGCGAGGTGACCATCTGGACCGCCGGCTTCGCGGTGCCGGACCTGGCCGTGCGCAGCGGGCTGAGCACCGACGCCCAGGGGCGGCTGCTCACGGACGAGACGCTGACCAGCGTGGACGACGTACGCGTCATCGCGGCCGGCGACTCGGCCGCGCCGTCGGACCTGCCGCTGCGGATGAGCTGCCAGGCCGCGATGCCGATGGGCGCGCGGGCGGCCGACACGGTGCTCAGCCGGATCGCGGGCGAGCGGCCCGAGACCCTCAACCAGTCGTTCGGCGCGCAGTGCATCAGTCTGGGCCGCCGTACCGGCATCTTCCAGTTCGCCAACCGGTCCGACGTCGCCGTGTGGTTCAACGTCCACGGCGGCCTGGGCGCGAAGCTCAAGGAGGCGGTGTGCAAGGGCGTCGTCAAGCACCTGGCCGAAGAGGGGCACAAGCCCGGCGGATACGGCCTGCACCGCATCTCGGGCGGCCCCGGCCGCCAGCGGCGACTGGCCGCGAAGCGGACCGAGGCCCCGGCGCAGCCGCGCGCTTGAACCGGGTGATCCCCGTGGACGCGTCCGAGCTCGCCGAACCGCGCACCGTGTACGTGTTCACCCCCGCAGAGGGGGCAGACCTGGGGGCTGACGTACGACAGCCTCCAGGCCAGGCTCCTGGAGCGCTCGAAGCCGTCGGTCCCGGCTGACCGGACCGCATCGAGGTGATGGCTGCATCCGGTCCTGACGTCGGGTCCCCCCCCCGCATCAGACCTCGGTCCGGATGGGGCGGGCGTGCGTGTGGCGTGAAAAGGCTGTCCGAAAGTTGAAAGCATAGCCGTGGAACGATCACCGCACTATCATCCGATTTTGCTTGGGCTTGACCAGAAGCCCAGGTGAAAGCGATGCGGGGGAATCACATGCATCACCATTTGGGACGGCTCGGAGTAGAGGAAAGGCAAGAGCAGGCATACAGAGGCCTGTTGCGCTGTACACGGGCCACGCCCCACACCCTGGCGGTCCACCTCGGCTGTGCTGACGCCGAGGCCGTGGAATCCGTGTTGAACGCGCTCGTGGCCATGGGCATGGCCACCGCCGACGGGACGGAGGTCTACCGGCCGGTCGCCCCGAGCACGGTCGTGGCCCGGCTCGTCGAGCGGCGGCTCAAGGCCCTCCACGAGGAAATGCGGCATGTCTCGGAGACCCGGGACCTGCTCGAATCCCTGCTGCGCGAGCAGCAATTCGAGAACGACGGCTTGTACGCCGACTCCCAGACCGACGCGCCGCTCATCGAACGGCTCGAAGGTCTCGTCAAAGTCCGGGAGAAACTCGACGAGTTGTCGTTCTTCTGTCGGACCGAACTGCTCGCCACCCAGCCCGGCGGACCGATGACGAAGGACAACATCGCCGCCGCCCGGCCGCTCACCGAGCAGCTGCTGCGGCGCGGGGTCGCGATGCGCACCATCGTGGAGAGCGGCGCCGTCGCCGACCTGGCGACCGCCGCCTACCTGCAGGAACTCACCACCAAGGGGGTAAGGATCCGGGTCGTGGAACGGGCCGCCGAACGGCTGCTGATCTTCGACCGGCAGACCGCGCTGGCCCCCATCGACCCGAACGACTCGACGCTGGGCGCGGTGGCCGTCCGCGAGCCGGGCCTCGTCGGCGGCATGATCTCGCTCTTCGACCGGATCTGGGCCGAGAGCCGCGAGCTGGACGAGGTCGTCGGCAGCCCCGCGGAGGGCGAGGGCCCCGAGGGCGGACTGTCCGAGCTGGAACGGCAGATCCTGGCCACCATGCAGATGGTCGACAAGGACGAGATCGGCGCGCGCGAGGTCGGCGTCTCCGTCCGCACCTACCGCAAGTACGTGGCCGCGCTCATGGGCCGGCTGGACGCGGCCAACCGCTTCCAGGCGGCCCTGCTGGCCCGCGACCGCGGCTGGATCTGACGAGGGCCGGATCCCGTCAGGCCGGGGACCCCCGGGCCGCGTCAGCGGCCCGGGGTGTCCTCGGGGTCGAGCAGCCACTCCCACCCGATCAGCCCCGGGTCCTGCCACAGCCTCCGCAGTTCCTCGGTGACGGTCTCGGCGGCCGTCGCCTCCGGCAGGACGACCGCCAGCGAGAAGCCCACGGCGAAGAACTGCACCGTTCCGCGCCATCCGGGCGGCAGCAGCGACGACACCCGCACCGCCGTGGTCTCCGGCGCCCCGGGCCGTTCGTGGGCCGGCGCGGACGCCGCCGCCGGGGACGGCATCACCAGGACGCGCAGGAAGGTCAGCGCACCGGTGTCCCGCGGCGCGGGCTCGTGAGGGCCGTTCGTCATGCCGCCCGCCCGCCCGGCAGGTCCCGCGCCGCCTTGTCCATGTCCGCCGCCGCCTCCGTCCGTACCGCGCCCGCCTCCACCGCGCCCACGTCCACCGCCTCCGTCTGCACGGCCAGGGCCGTCAGCGGCCGCTCCGCGAACATCCGTACGGCGGCCCGGGAGACGTCGGCGAGCGGGGCCTCGCGCAGCGCCCGGGGCAGGCGCATGAGCCAGGTCGCGTCGTGCCCGTAGGCGGCCGTCTGACAGAGCATGTCCGCAAGGGTCTCCTGTGTGTCGAACACGCTCAGCACCTGCCCCGCGCAGAAGAGCCGCGTGGCGTCCGCCTCGGCCGCCGTGAACGGCTCGCGGGCCAGCCGGCGCACCCGCTCGCGCAACTCCCGTACCGCCTGCGGCCGGTGCGGTCCCTCGTACCAGGCTCGCAGGAAGGCGCGGTGGCCCGCCGCGGCCGTGTCGCGGCCGGTGATCACGGTCAGGCCGGGGGTGCGGTCGACGGCCAGCCGGGAGCCGAACCAGCCGCCCAGCGCCGCCGTGGCCAGGTAGTCCGCGGCCTCGGTCGCGGTGCTCATCGCCGCGGGCGCGCAGAGGGTCACGTGCGCCTCGGCGGCACCCGGCCGGTGCAGGGTCAGCACGGTGTCCTCCCCGTAGGCGTTTCCGGGCCCCGGCGCCGCCCCCTCGGTCATGACGGGGTGGGCGGCGCTCCACCCGGCGAGGGTACGGGTCACCAGGGCGGCCGTGGCGTCCGGGTCGCCGGGACCCGTCACGACGACCACGGCACCCGCGGGTCCGGGCAGGGCGGCGGCGCCGGCGCCGGCCGCCGGGAGCAGCCGCAGGCGCAGCGCGGCGTCGGCGGTCCGCTGGAGGGCGATCGCGGCCGGGCCGGCCAACGCCGCGGCCTGCGCGGGCCCGTTCGGGAGACCCGCTGCGCCCGTACCGGCGGCCAGGACCGTGCCGACGACCGTCCGCAGCCAGTCCCCGGCCCGCTCGGCCGGTGCGTGACCGCTCACTTCCAGCCACTGGTCGTCCGTGGTCACCTGGACCGTGCCGAAGTGGCCGGTGGCCCGCCAGGCCGCGCCGGCCCGCAGCTGGGCCTCGTACGCCAGCCGCCGGACCTGGCCCGGGGCGCGCCAGCCGCCCGGACCGAGCGGTGCCTTGATGCGCAGCTCGGCCAGCGGGGTGCGCTCGTCCCGGTAGCAGACCACGCGGGTGCCGGCCGGGGTGAGGGTCTCGGCCCATGCGGGCACGACCGGCTCGCGGGCGGACCGGACCGGGGCGGCCGGGGCCTCGTACGGCGCCGGACGCGTGCGCTCCGGGCCCGGCGTCAGCACCAGCACGGCCCGCGCGCTCTCACGCAACGCCCGCGCGGCCCCGGCCACTTCGGCGGGGCCGACGTCGGCCAGCAGGTCGGGCAGTTCGGCGAGCAGGCCGGGGCGGCCGAACAGCAGCTCCAGCCGGCCCAGGGCGCGGGCTCGGGTCTGGAGGTCGTCGTGCCGGCGCACGTGGTCCAGTGCCAGGTCGCGGACGGCCGTGCGGACCGCCTCGCCGTGGCCCGGCGCGCCCGGATCCGCCCAGTGGGCCAGCCCCGCGTCGACCCGGTCCACGAACCGCTCGGGCGCGGTGTCCGGCGGCAGCAGACCGGTGACCACCAGGGTCTCGGGGGCCAGGGCGTCGAGCGGCCCGAAGAACCCGCAGCTCGTCTCGACGGGACCGCCGCCACCGCGCGCGCCGGTGGCGCGCAGCAGCCGGGCCAGCACGGTGTGCGCGAGGTACCCGGTCAGGTCGCGGGCGGGGTCCGGCAGCCGGTAGCCGAGCGCCACGGCGGTCGCGGGCACGCCCGGTTCGGTGCCGTACGCCCACCGGTCGGCCTCCGGCGCCTCCTCGCGCAGATCCGGGCGGGCGGGCACGGGCCGCCCCGGGATGTCCCCGAAGTGCCGCTCTACCAGCGCGCGGGCCTCGGCCGCGTCGAACCCGCCGGCGAGCGTCAGCACGGCGTTGCCGGGCGCGTAGTGCTCGGCGAAGAAGGCCCGGCAGTCGGCGACGGTCGCCGCGCGCAGCCGCTCGGCGTCGCCGTACCCGTCGTGCGCGTTGGCGTACGAGCGGTAGAGCACGGCGGGCAGCAGCGGCCAGGGGAAGCCGCCGTACGGGCGCTCCACCGTCGTCCCGTGGATCTCCAGCGCGACGCCCTCCAGTTGCTCCGCGAGGGCCTCCTGGGTGAACAGCGGAGCCCGCATCCGGTCGGCTTCGGCGAACAGCGCCCCGTCGAGGGCGGAGGCGGGCACGGCCTGGTAATAGTCCGTGTAGTCCTGGTGCGTGGTGCCGTTCGCGGAGCCGCCGAGCCGGTGGATCCGGTCGTAGAACTCGCCGCCGGTCAGCCGCTCGCTGCCCTGGAACATGAGGTGCTCGAAGAGGTGCGCGAAGCCCTCGCGGCCGGGGGGTTCGGACCGGAACCCGACCCCGTAGTGCACCGCCACCGCCACCCGGGGGTGGCGGTGGGAGGGGGCGAGCAGCACCCGGAGCCCGTTGGGCAGGGTGAAGCGGTGCATCAGTGGTCTCCTGGTGCGGTGGGACCGCCGAAACCGGTGAGGTAGCCGAGGAAACCGGCGAAGCGTTCGACGGTCTCCGGCTGCCAGCCGACGTAGGCGGTGTAGTCGTGCAGGTGCAGGGCGATGCGCAGGGCCGCCAGCCGCGGCCGCAGCGGGCCGAGGGGGCGCCCGTACCCCTCCTCGACGGCGTCGACGAGCCGTTGCCAGGCCTCGCTGTCGCCGCCGAGCTGCCAGGCGAGCTCGGTGAGTTCGCCGACGGCCCAGCCGACGTCGGAGTACCAGGGGGCGAGGCACACGTCCTCGCCGGCCAGCAGCTCTACGGGGCCGTCGGCGGGGCCGGATGCGGGGCCGGATACGGGGTTCGCGACGAGCGAGCCGAGGCCGGGCGCGCCGTGGGAGACGACGAGGGCCGGGTCGGCGGCGAGTTCGGCGGTCCAGTCGCGCAGCCGGTGCCAGCGCTCGGCGCCGAGCCGCTCGCGCAGCACGGACGCGGCCTGCGCGGCCCAGACCTCCGGCGCGCGACCGGCGAGCCACGCGTCGAGCCGCGCCCAGCCGCGCGAGGCGGTGGGCGGGGCCGGCGCGCCGGCCGGGACCGGGGCCGGGGCAGGAGCCGGGGCGGTGTGCAGCGCGGCGAGGGCGCGGCCGAGGGCGTGCAGGGCCGGGCGCAGCCCGGGGTGCGGGCCGTGCCGCAACAGGTGGCCCGCGACGGACTCGTCCCCGGACAGGCCCCGGTAGGCGCGCGCGCCGCCGGGCAGCTCCTCCCCGTAGACCAGGCGCACGCCGGGGGTCCGGGGGATCTCGGGGAGGGTGGCCGGGAGCGGGTGGAAGCCGGCGGGCGCGAGCGGTCCGGGCTCCCGGACCCACAGGCCGCCGTGGACGGTCGTGCGCAGCAGCCCGGTCCCGAAACGGACGGGACCGGTGCCGGCGACGTCCTCGACGGCGCCCTCGACGACGGTGGCGGTCACAGCGTGCTCGCCGGCGGCGGGAGGGGCACGGACACGGCGGCCGCCGCCAGTTCCCGGCGGCGCTGCTCGACCATCGCGAGCGCGTCCGGCAGCGGCGCCGGCGCCCAGGCGTCCTCGCGGCCCGTGGTCATGGAGAGCCCGGGGCGCGGCGGCAGCACGGCCACGTTGGGCCGGGCGGCCAGCGCCGCGTGGTGGGCCCGGTACGCGGCGCTGTGCAGCCCGCCCGGCGGCAGCGCGGGCAGCAGCACCACCGGGGCGGTGGTGCACTGGGCGGCCAGCAGTGCGGGGCTGTCGGCCAGCCCGAGGGCCAGACGCGCCATGAAGTGCAGGGTCGCGGGGGCGACGATTACGGCCTCGGCCCACTCGGTCCACAGCACGTGCCGCGCGTGCACCTCGTCCTCGGCCCAGCGGTCCGGCAGTACCTCGGCCCCGCTGTGCCCGGCGAGCGTGACGCGGCTGACGAACCGTTCGGCGCTCGCGGTCACCCCGATCCGCAGCTCCAGGGCCGGGTAGGTGCTGCGCAACCAGCCCAGCCAGTACGGCAGTTCGGCGGCGGACACGGCCCCGGTCACCACGAGCAGCAGCCGTGAGATCCCCAGCGCGGGCGCCGGTACGGCGGCCACGGAACCGGGGGCGGCCTGGGCGGGTGGTGCGGCCGGAGCACCCGGTGCGGGCCGTACGGCCTGTGCGGCCTGTGCGGCGACCGCCGCCACAACGGCCGCCGGGGCCGGCGCGACCGAGGTCGCGACGGCCTGCGTACCGGCGCTCACCGGGTCAGCTCCGGCAGCATCGCCCGCAGGTCGGCCAGCGCGGAGGGCAGCCCCTCCACCTGGCACACACCGGTCAGGTTCAGCGCGATCTCGTCGACACCGACCGCCGCGTACTCCACGAGCCGGTCCCGGACCTCGCTGATGTCGCCGTGGACGAACGCGCCGCCCTCGATCACGGCCTTCGCGACGGACAGCGGGTCGGGCTGGTCGATGTCGATGCCCGAGCGGCGCAGCATGTCCTGGTAGTGCGGCATCGACAGGTGCCCGGTGTTGCCCGCCAGGACCAGCTTCGCCGGGTCCCGGTCCGGCGCGGTCAGAGCCACCGGCACCATCGCCACCAGGCGCGGCATCGGCCGGCCCGCGGCCTGCGCCCCGGCCTGGAGCTCGGGGACGATGACGTCCCGCAGGTACTTCGGCGGGGTCAGCCACGTGATGGCCACGTCCGCGACCTCGCCGGCCAGCCGGGCCATCTTCGGGCGCAGCACCCCGGCACCGAGCTCGACGCGCGGCCCCGGCAGGGACGGCAGTCCGATGCGGCAGTCGAAGTACTCGCCCCGCAGCTCGACCTCGCGGTCGGCCAGCAGGCCGCCCATGATGGTGAAGTACTCGCGCACCGCGCCGAGCTGGCTGCGGTAGGGCGCGCCCAGGACGTTCTTCTGTAGGATCGCCGCGCCCGGTCCGATGCCGGCCACCACCGGGTGGCCGGTGGTCACCGCGAGGGACTTGGCCTGGAGCGCGGCCTCGATCGGGTGCCGGAAGGGCATCAGCGTGACCGCCGTACCCACCGGGATCCGGAATCCGGAGGCCGCCGCGTACGTGAAGGTCTGGTACGGCTCGGACATCAGGGCCTGGCCCTGCCACAGCCGGTCCGCGGCGCCGGAGGCGACCAGCGCGGCCAGCGGGAGCGCCTGCTCGTGCCGGGTCGGCATGAACGGCATCATGATCGAGTACTTGGTCATGCCGTGACTTCCTTCGTGGGCCGGGCGGCCGGGGTGGCGCCGCCGCTGAGCAACTGGGCGCTGACCAGTTCGATGTAGGCGGGGCTGGAGTCGAGCAGTTCGTCGTGCGTGCCCTCGGCGATGACCCGGCCGCGGTCCATGACGACGACCTTCGCGGCGTGCCGGACGGTGGACAGGCGGTGGGCGACCACCAGGACCGCGCGGTCCTCGGCGAGGGTGTCGACGATCTGCCGCAGCCGCCGCTCGTTGACGCTGTCGAGCTGCGAGGACGGCTCGTCGAGGAGGACCAGGCTGCTGTCCGCCAGCACCGCGCGGGCCAGGGCGACCCGCTGGCGCTGACCGCCGGAGAGGTCGTGGGCGCCGCCGAGGACGGTGTCCAGGCCGTCGGGCAGGGCCCGGACGGGGGCGTCGAGGCCGACCGCGGCCAGCGCCGCGTACAGCTCCTCGTCGGTCGGCACGGCGGCCAGGCCCAGGCTCAGGTTGGCCCGTACGGTGTCGCCGAGCAGGGTGAACGCCTGGTCGACGAAGGCGATCCGGCCGCGCAGGTCGTTCAGCGGCAGGCTCGCGGCCTCCTCGCCGAACAGGTGCACACGGCCCGACTGCGGCTCCATGAACCGTTCGATGAGGGCCAGCGCGGTGGACTTGCCGGCGCCGGAGAGACCGACGACGGCCGTCAGGCCCTGGGCGGGCACCTCGAAGTCCACGCCGCGCAGGACGGGTTCGTCGCCGTAGCCGAAGGTCACGTCCTCGAAGCGGACGGCGGGGGCCGGACCGGGGGTGTTCCGGCCGCCCGCCGTCCGGGCCGGCTCCGCCGTGCCGGGCGCCAGGTCCTCCACCGGCAGGGCGAAGACGTCGTTGAACCGCTGCCGGGAGGTGAGCCCGGCCTGGATCTGCGCGGCACCGGAGGCCGCCATGATCAGGGGAGCGGTCAGCTGGAGCAGGTAGAGGAGGAAGGCGACGAAGTCGGGGAGGGCGAGGTCGCCGGAGACGAGCCGGGCGCCGCCGCCGAGCAGCACGGTCAGCAGGGCGATCTGCTGGCCCAGGTTGATCACGGGGACGACCAGCGACTCCATGCGGGCCGCGTCCACGCCGAGCTTCTCCAGCCGCCGTGCGTGACCGTCCAGGGTGCGGCCGACCCGCTCCTCCGCCCGGTACGCCTTGATGATGACGAGGGCGTCGAGCGCGGTGATGAACTGGTGGGTCAGGGTGCCGATGTCGTCCTGCATGTTCTGGTACGTGCGCCGCAGGCCGCGGATCACGACGGCCACGATGGCCAGGGCGCACACGAATCCGGCCAGGGTGATCAGCAGCAGCACCCAGTCCAGGACGCCCATGATGACGATGGTGCCGAGCAGGGTGATCGCGGCCATCGGAAGCTGGATCGGCCCGATGTTGATGGCGCCCTTGAGCTGCATGGCGTCGGCGGTCAGCCGGGTGGCGAGGTCGCCGCTGCCCACCGCCTTCGCGTCGGACAGCCGCATGGCCAGGCCGCGCCGCATCGTGGTGATGCGCAGCCGGCGGACGAGCTGCTCGCCGAGGCGGGACAGCAGGAACGCGGCGAACGCGCCCGCCAGGGCGGAACCCAGACCGGTGCCGATCATCAGCAGGGCGGCCCGGGTGAGGCCCTGGCCCTGCTGCACCTGCTGGACCAGCTCGGCGACGACCAGCGGCAGCGCGAGGGTGGCGGCGGCGGAGACCGCCGCGAGCAGGGCGATCACGGCCATCTGGAGCCGGTTGCCGGGGCGCAGCAGCTCCCGCAGGATGCGCAGTTCGCCGTCCCAGGAGTCGGCGGCGCGTTCGGCGCGTTCGGCGGCGGCGGCCTCGGCCGTGGCCTCCGCCGCGGCGGCCGCCTTGGTTTCGGTGGTGACGGTCATGACATTCCCCCCAGTCGGGCGTTGCGCAGGGCGGTCCGCGCCTTGACGATGCCGCCGTGCTGGAGCAGTCCGCCGATGTAGATCCGGCCGCCGACGCGCAGCAGCGCGGCGATCGAACCGAGCAACAGGACGGCGGCCAGGGCGATCTCCCACCACGGCACGTTCTCGCTCGCCATCCGCACCGGCATCACGGCCGAGGACAGGCCCGGCACCAGGGAGAACACCCGGGTGAGGGTGTCGCTGATCCCGGTGAAGGGCGCCAGCGCGGCCATCAGGCTCAGGGTCTGGAGCATGCTGACCGGGCCGGCCGCGTGCTGGAGGTCCTCGGCGCGGGAGGCCAGGGCCCCCGCGACGGCCCACAGGGCGGCGAAGCCCAGGAAGCCGGGGATGAACCAGAGCACCACGGAGACGCTGGTGCCGATCGCGTCGGACGGCGCGTCCACCAGGTCGGCGGCGATGGCGACCGTGACACCGCCCGCGGCCATGGCACTGATCTGCACGAACGCCACGAGCCCGATGCCGAGCACCTTGCCCGCCAGCAGCTGCCAGGCGTGCACCTTGGCCAGCAGCACTTCCACGATGCGGCTGGACTTCTCCTCCAGGACGCCCTGGGCGATGCCCTGGCCGAACATGAAGGTCAGGAAGAACAGGGCCATCACGCCGATCGCGGCGGTCATGGTCCGCTCGGTCGTGCGGTCCGCGTCCGGGTCCAGCGCGGACACGGCCAGCGGCTGTACGGCCAGGGCCCGCGCGATGGTCGGGTCGGTCAGTCCGCCCTCCCGCAGGCGGTCGGTGGTCTGAGCCGTGCGGTGGGCCTCGTACAGCGGGCCGGCCAGCGGCTCCGGCAGCTTCTCGCGGACCAGGACCCGGCCTTCGCCGACCAGCGCGGCGTCGGCCTTCTCCGCCCGTACGGCGGCCTCCGCGGCCGCCTCGTCCTCGTAGGAGACGACCTCCACGCCGCCCGCGCCACCGTCGCCGGATGCCCCGGCGGTCTGCGCGCGCAGCGCTTCGGTCAGGTCCCGGTGTTCGCCGATGACGGCCAGGACCGGACGGTCCGCGGCGCCGGTGAAGACCTTCTGCAGCCCGAGGGCACCGCAGAACACCACGATCATCATGACCAGGGAGGCCCACAGTTCCTTGCGCTGGAACTGCGTGACGATCTCGCGCCAGGCGACGAGGCCGACGAGGGTGAGGGGCCCGTGCGGGGTGTTCCGGTTCATGCTGTCACCGCCTCGCGGAAGATTTCGGTCAGGGACGACTCGCGCCAGGCGAAGTGGACGATGTCGCCGTGGCTCTGGGCGGCCGAGAGGATCTCCCGTACGGGGACCTGCTCGTCGACCTCCAGCGTGTAGCGGTCGTGCCGCGCCTCGACGACGCGGGTGCCCGCAACGGCCGACGCCCACCCGGCCGGAGCGCCCTCCAGGGCGATCTCCAGGCGACGGGTGGTGCTGCCGCGCAGTTCCTCCACCGTCCCCTCGGCGACCAGGGCGCCGTCGCGGACGATGCCCACCCGGTCGCACAGTCGCTCCACCAGGTCGAGCTGGTGGCTGGAGAAGACGACGGGGACGCCGTCGCGGGTGAACTCCGTGAGCGCCTGGGCCATCGCGTCCGAGGCGACCGGGTCGAGGCCGGAGAACGGCTCGTCCAGGATCAGCACACCGGGGCGGTGGATCAGGGCGGCGATCAGCTGGACCTTCTGCTGATTGCCCAGCGACAGCTTGTCCAGCACGTCCTTGGGGGCCATCTTGACCCCGAGGCGCTCGATCCACTCGTCGGCGTGGGCCTTGGCCTCGCGGGCCCCCATGCCGCTGAGACGGGCGAAGTAGACGAGCTGGTCGCGGGGGCGCATCTTGCCGTACAGGCCCCGCTCCTCCGGCATGTAGCCGATGAGGCGGCGGCTGGCGCTGTCGACCGGGCGGCCCTCGAAGCGGACCTCGCCGGTGTCGGCGGCCAGCATGCCGAGCGCGATGCGCATGGCGGTGGTCTTGCCGGCGCCGTTGGCGCCGCAGAACCCGTACAGCTCACCGGGGCGGACCTGGAAGGACAGTCCGCGCAGGACCTTCTTGTCGCCGAACCCCTTGGTGAGCGCGTCGAACTCAAGCACCGGCCACCTCCGGGACGCGGTCCCCGGCGGGGGCCGGGGAGAACTCGACGACGGAACGGACCGGGGTGACCGGGCCCTGCCAGGTCGGGGTGAGACCGGCCCGGGCGGCGAGGTCCTTGACGGCCTCGACGGTCCGGGCGGGGACCGGGACGGTGGCGGCGACGCGCAGCGCGGTGTCGGCGGCGGCCAGGCCCGTGCCCATCTCGGGCAGGTTGATCTCGGCGAGGAGCACCCGCCCGTCGGGGCCGGCGGCCTCGCCGACGCGGCGCAGGATGGCCACGGACTTCTCGTCGCTCCAGTCGGCGAGGATCCCCGACAGCAGGTAGACGTCGTGGCCCTCGGGCAGTTCCTCGAAGAAGCTGGCGGCGACGGCGGTGCCGCGGTCGGCCAGGCCCGCCTCCTCGATGCGGCGGGCGGCGATCCCCGCCACGTTGGGCAGGTCGATGACGGTGCCCCGCAGGTGCGGGTGGGCCCGCAGCAGCTCGATGAGCAGGGTGCCGTTGTTGCCGCCGACGTCGGCGACGCTGCGGACCGCGGACCAGTCGTACGCGCGGATGACGGCGTCGGCGTCCCAGCCGGCCTCGGTCGGACCCTCGGCCTCCAGGGCTCTGACGTAGACGGGGTCGGTGTTGATCTCGTCCCAGTAGTCCCGGCCGAACACGGCGGCGTGGGAGGCCTCGCCGGTGCGCACGGTGTGCAGCAGGCCCACCAGTCCGAGGGAGACCCGGCCGAACAGGCCCTCCATGCTGAGGTACTGGGCCAGGCTCGGCTCGTTGCTGCGCAGCAGCGGGCGGGAAAGGTCGGTGAGCGCGTGGACGCCGTCGGCGTCGACCGTGAACAGCCCCAGCTCCACGAGGTAGCGCAGGAGTTTCGCGAACACCTCGGGGTGCGCGCCGGCCCGTTCGGCCAGCGTCGCGGCGGTGCCGCCTCCTTCGGCCACCAGGTCGGCGATGCCGAGGGTGGCGGCCACGCGGACGGCGTTGGGCTTGAGGAGGTCGGACATGTCGAGGAGGGTCTGGGTGTGTGCGCTGTTGTCGGTCATTCGCCTGGGCTTCCCGTTGTGGAGGTGAGGGCGTCGATGGGCACGGGGCCCGGAAGTGGGGCGGGCACGGTGCCCGGAAGTCAGGTGCGGGCGCGGGGGCCCGGGGGCGGGCGCGGGACCGAGAGGCCCCGGGGGGCGGCGGGTGCCCGGTGTCGGGCACCCGCCGCGGGCGTTTTAGCCCGGCCCGTTGGTGGTGACGTAGCTGAGCGCGAAGCTCGCGACGGCGCCGCAGAACGGGGTGGTGGCCGGGGCGCCGGTCACCGCGTCGACCTCGATCTCGTCGGCGTCGGCGTAGGACTCGTAGCCGGTCACCAGGTCTTCGAGCGTGCTCTGGTCGTTGCTCATGGTGTTCGTCTCCCTTCAAAGGGTGTGTGTGGACGGTGGGTTGGGGTGAGGCTCCGGCTTAGCCGGGTCCGTTGGTGGTGACGTAGCTGAGCATGAAGCTCGCGGCGGCACCGCAGAACGGGGTGGTGGCCGGGGCGCCGGTCACCGCGTCGACCTCGATCTCGTCGGCGTCGGCGTAGGACTCGTAGCCCGTCACCAGCTCCTCGAGGGTGTTCTGGTCGTGGGACATGTTGTTCACCTCCCTTCGTCGGCTGGTTGCGTACGGGGGGACGGCGGCTGCGGGAATCCCGCGGGGGATCAGCAGCCGAGCTTGTAGGTGGCGCCACCGGCGGCGGAGGCGGCGGCCGAGGCGCACCAGCCGGAGGACACGGCGGACGCGGCGATGGTCGCGGCGCAGACCGGGGTGGTGGCGGGGGCGTCGGCGACCGCCTGGATGCCCAGCTCCGAGGCCTCGGCGTAGGTGTTGTAGCCGGCGACGAGGTCCATCATCGAAGCGTTGTCCATGGTTCTTCTCCTTGTGGATGGGTGCCCGGTGGGCACCTGAGAGGTGTGCCGTACGTGGTGCACGTGCGGTACGTACTGAGGTGGAAGCAGGGAGCGGGTGCGCGGGCACTCACGCCCTGCAGCCCCCTCAGGCCGCGGCAGCCGTCGAGGCGGTGCCGGTCGCGCCCGGGGTCGCGGGTGCGGGGAGTTCCGGCGAGGTGAGGTTGCGCGCCGGGCGGTGCGGGTCGATGCCGGCCTGCGTGAAGCGGGCGGTGAGCGCCTCGGCCAGCGGGGTGCCGTGCCGGGCCCGGTCGAGCAGGGCTTCGGCGGCGGCGCCGGCGCGGTGCTGTCCGAAGCTGAGGCCGCGCATGGCCGGCCGGTGGTCCGCGGGCTCGAAGGCCACGCCGACGCCGGGGGCGACGCGGTGGACGAAGTGCGAGGTTTCGGAGCCCAGTCCGGGTAGGGACGGCGCCAGTTCGGCGAGGACCGGAACGGCGTGCCAGGCGTCGGGCTGGAGGTAGACGACGAGGGCGTCGCGTCGCGGGTAGAGCGGCAGGCAGGACAGGACCTTCGCCTGGTAGGCGATCTCCAGCTCGTTGAGCCGGGTCAGGACGGCCTGCCAGGCCTGAGGAGCGGCCTGCGAGTCGGTCAGGTTCAGGTAGACGCGCAGCAGGTCGGCCGGAGCGCCCCGGTTGACCGGGCTGGTGACGACGAAGAAACCGGGGGAGAGCGCGGGCCGCGCGGCCGGTACGCCGAGTTCGACGCGGGTGCCGGGGGCCGGGTCGGTGACGCTCATGGTGCGCCGGGGGACCCAGGTCCGGATGCCGTCCCGCAGGACGAGCACGTCGGCGGCGTCGGACGGGGCGCCGGGCGGCTGGGGCAGCACCACGGCCTCGGCGGTGACGCTCCGGTGGGGTACGGCCTCGCCGAGGCGCCGCTCGAAGTCGGTGTCGCGCAGGATCCGGGGCAGCTTGGAGGCCGACTCGTCCTGGCCGGAGTGCAGGGTCTCGTACAGGGCGGTGCCCAGCAGGGTCTTGAGCTCGCCGGGGCTGTCCGCGGTCAGTTCGCGGCCGGCGACGGTCGCGGAGAGGCGGTCGCCGGCGATGCGGACGCGGTCCAGGGCGTGGAGCAGCGCGGCGGGCGGGGCTTCGGTGGTGCTGGTGCTGGTGCCGGTGCTCGTTCTTGTTCTCGTTCTCGTTCCCGTGCTCACGGGGTTACCTCCAATCCGAGTGCGGTGACGAACTTCTGGGGGTGGAGAAGGATGGTGCGGCCGATGCCGGCGGCCGCCCGCTCGATTCCTGACAGGCGCATCCGCTGCGCGCTGCCTGCGATCAGGCGGTCGAGCATGTGCCAGCCGGCGAAGGCGGCGGCGCGCTCGGGGAGTCCGGGGTCCATGTCGGGGCGTACGGCGGCGTACTCCTGCCAGAAGTGCCGGATCTTGGGCCGCAGGCGTTCGATCTTGGCCACGCCGCGGCTGAGGATCGCCTCGTGGGTGAGCTCGTACTCCTCGGGCCCGCTGCCCTCTTCGTCGCCACGGGTGGTGACCACGTCGAGGACGGAGCGGTAGAGCCACTCGCCGGCGAAGCTGCCCACGTCGCGGGCGGGGTCGGCGAGCCGGAACTCCTCCCAGTCCGCCACGTACAGGCCCTCGTCGGTGAGCAGGAGCTGGTCGACGCGGAAGTCGCAGTGGGAGGGGACCCTGGGCGCGGCGGCCTCGGCGGCGCGCAGCCGCGTCAGTGCCTCGACCAGCTGTGCGTCGCTCTGCATCAGGCGCCAGGCCTGGAGTTCGGCGAAGCCCAGGTTGTCGAACATGCCCGGGGGCAGGCCCTGGAGGAAGCTCAGGGAGGGCAGCGCGGGCGGGGTGGTGTCCAGCTCCTCGGGGCCGGGGTGCTCCGCGCCGTGCAGGAGGCCGATGGCGCGGCCGACCTGGCCGGCCAGCTCGTCGTCGAAGCTCTCGTCCACCATCAGCTCGGCACCGCTGCGGGCGCCGTCGAGGTAGGTGAAGGCGACCAGCCGTTCGGTGGTGTCGTTGCCCAGGAAGACCGGGCCGCGCAGTGCGTGGGGCGGGAGGGTGACGGCGAACCGCTCGAAGGCGAGCAGGCGGCGCATCCGGTCGCGGACGTCATCGCCGGTTCCGACGAGCCGTTTGACGAAGACCTCCCGGCCGCTTTCCGTGCTGCCGGCCCAGATTTCGTTGCGGCCTATCGGTGCGGAGACCGAATTCCTGTCGAAGTGGCCGAATCCCATGCGGTCGAGAAAGGATTCCACCGCCGGAACTCCGTCGAGATCGACGGGAGCGAATGTGGTCGACATCGGGTGGCCGGCCTCAGATGCTCAGCGTCGCGGGACCGTTGCCCGCGGGCGGGCTCTGCCAGCCGGGAATCTGCTGGCTCGGGCCCTGCCAGCCCGGGATCTGCTGGCCCGGGATCTGCTGGTTCGGGCTCTGCCACCCGGGGATGGAAGCTGCCGTGACCTGCGGATCCGTCGGCTCGGTGGGGGTCTCGTCGGCCACCGTGACGGCGGTCGCGGTGACGTGGTGGAGGCCGGCCGGTGCGGCGGAACGGTCTTCCGAGTCACCCGAATTGGTCAGGGTCGCGACGGCGATTCCGGCGACCAGGCCCAGTGCGGTGAATACGTAGACCGAGCGCTTCTTCGAACGTTCCTTGGCGGTGGCCGACTTCGTCATTTCGTTTCCCCTCGTGGTGTCGTTTCCTTCTCGACGTGGACAACTCTGCCGCGCCGGAAGGCCCCTGAGAGGGAAAAGACCGTTCAGCTTCCTGTATGCACGGTTCAGCTTCCTGCACCCGCTTGCGGGCCGCTGAAGAGGCCGAGGAAACGACGCAGGCCCAGGTCGCTGACCTGGGCCTTCGTGGGGGAGCGGGATCGGCCGCGCGGGGCACCGGCGGGAGCGTCCTATCCCAGAGGATTGCGCGCGGCCGCCACGATCCTCTCGAGCGCCGAGGCGTGCCGCTGGAACGCCTGACGCCCGTGCGGGGTGAGGCGGAGGTGGGTGTGCCGTCCCGTACGGTCCCGCGTCTTGCGGACCTCGACGTACCCGGCCTCGGCCAACGCGGCGACCTGCTTGGACAGGGCCGAGTCGCTGGTGCCCACCGCGTCCCGGACGAAGCCGAACTCCACCCAGTCGGCCGGGGACAGGAGCGCGACGATCGAGAGTCGCGCCGGAACGTGCAGGAACTCGTCGAAGTCGGGATCCATCAGCGGTGGCCGTTCCCGCGGACGATGCTCTCGACGACCGGGCGCAACGCGTACGAGGCGATCACGGCGGCCCCGGCGGTGACGGCTGCGGCGAGCGTGTGCCGCGCCGGCAGGCCGAGGAAGTGGGCGCCGATCGCCACCGTCCAGAAGAGGGCGAGAAGGACGACCCCCAGGGCCGCGTAGAACAGCGCCTCCGAGCCGCCGGTCTTCCGGCGGACGGGGGCCCGGCGCTGGTGCACGAACAGCCCGGCCAGGGCCAGGCCGTTGCCCGCCAGGACCGCGGCGGTGTTCCAAGGGCTCGGCAGATCGAAGGACGAGCACACGGCGAACAGGCCCAGCGCCGAAACGATCAGGTAGGGGCGGGAGGAGGCGTGGCGCACGTATGCGTCGAACGTCTGCTCCTGACGGTGACGGATGGCGTCGAGGGCGGTCTGGGCGTCGTGAGCGGTCACGGGTGGCTTCCCTGGTCATCGGTGTTCCGAGTACTTTCTCTACAGGAAAGTACCACCTTCTTTCCTGAGGAGAAAGAAGGCGGGGGCGGGGTGGGCCGGGGCGGAGGTGAGTGCCCATGTCTTGATCCGGCCGTTGATCGGCACGTTGCCGAGCCGGGTGATCAGGAAGGACGCGAGGGTCAGCAGCGCCGCCGTACCCCCGATCAGCCGCGCGCGTCCACGCGTCAGGGCCGCGAGGGCGAGGGAGCTCAGCATCGACACGGCCATCGCGGCCTGCATGGTGATGCCGTTCAGTTCACCGGGATGATGTCGGGCACGCCGAGCCGGACCGCGTCGGCGGTCCGGTCGTCCGGCTGCTGCTGGGCCTCGCGCTCGGCTGCCACGCGCTTGAGGTAGTGGTCGACCTCGCGGTCCTGGTGCGCCCGGTCCCATCCCAGGTGGGGCGCCATCAGCTGGGCCACGGTCGGCGCCGCGTCCACCCCGCGGTCCCAGGACTCGATGGAGATCCGGGTGCGCCGGGCGAGGACATCCTCCAAGTGGCGAGCTCCCTCGTGGGTCACCGCGTACACGGCCTCGACCCTCAGGTAGTCGTCGGAGCTCGGCAGCGCCTCGCCGAGCGCGGGATCGGCCGCCACGAGGGCGAGCAGTTCGGGCGCGAGGGAGCCGTAGCGGTTCAGGAGGTGCTCGATACGGGCGACATGGAGCCCGGAGTGCCCGGCGAGCCGGTGCCGGGAGTTCCACAGTGCCGGGTAGCCGTCGGCTCCCAGCAGCGGAACGCGGTGCGTGATGCAGCCGGGGACCTTCTCGTCCAGGGCGCGGGCGGCCTCGTCGACCGCGTCCTTGGCCATCACCCGGTAGGTGGTGTACTTGCCGCCCGCCACCACGACGAGTCCGGGTACCGGATGGGCGACGAGGTGCTCCCGGGACAGCTTGCTGGTCTCCGCCGCCTCGCCGGACAGCAGGGGGCGCAGGCCGGCGTAGACGCCCTCGACGTCCTCGGGGACCAGGGGGGTGGCCAGCACGCTGTTGACGTGTTCCAGCAGGTACGTGACGTCCTTGGAGCTGAGGGCCGGGTGGGCTTTGTCGAGCGTCCAGTCGGTGTCGGTGGTCCCGATGATCCAGTGCCGGCCCCAGGGGATGACGAACAGCACGCTCTTCTCGGTGCGCAGGATCAGTCCGGTGCGGGAGTTGATCCGGTCACGGGGGACAAGCACGTGGACGCCCTTGGAGGCGCGGACGTGGAACTGGCCGCGGGTGCCGGCCATGGCCTGGGTGTCATCCGTCCACACCCCGGTCGCGTTGATGACCTGCTTGGCCCGCACCTCCGTATCCTCGCCGCTCTCCAGGTCCGTGACCACGGCGCCGACCACCCGCTCGCCCTGCCGCAGGAAGCGGCTGACGCGGGTGCGGTTGGCGGTCAGGGCCCCGTACGAGGCGGCCGTACGGGCGAGGAACAGGGTGTGGCGGGCGTCATCGACCTGGGCGTCCCAGTACTGGATGGCGCCCACCAGGGCGTCGGAGCGCAGCGCGGGCGCCTCGCGCAGGGCCCGATGCTTGCTCAGGTGGCGGTGGACGGGCAGGCCGCCGGAGGTGCCGGAGGCCCTGGCCAGGGCGTCGTACAGCAGCACGCCGCTGCCGACGTACGGGCGCTCCGTGACGCGGTGTTGCAGGGGGTAGAGGAACGGCACCGGACGCACCAGGTGGGGGGCGAGGTACCGGAGCAGGAGGCCCCGTTCCCTGAGCGCTTCGGCGACGAGTCGGAAGTCGAGCATCTCCAGGTAGCGCAGGCCGCCGTGGATGAGTTTGCTGGAGCGGCTGGACGTACCCGAGGCCCAGTCGCGGGCTTCGACGAGTCCGACGCTCAGGCCCCGGGTGGCGGCGTCCAGAGCGGCCCCGCTGCCGACGACGCCGCCGCCGACGACCAGGACGTCGAGTTCACCCTGTCCCATACCCGCGAGGGCCTGGGCGCGGGCCCGCGGTGAGAGAGCCACCGGATAGACCACGGTCTCCTCCTCAGTGCTGCGGGCGAGCGCGGCCGGAAAACCTGCTCGGCCCCTATTCGATCTTGGCCCAGTCGAGCGTGCGCTCCACCGCCCGCTTCCAGCCCTCGTACCCGTCCGCGCGCCGTTCCTCCGGCCACTCGGGCGCCCAGCGCTTGGACTCCTGCCAGTGGGTGCGCAGTTCGTCCGTGTCGCGCCAGAAGCCGGTGGCGAGCCCGGCCGCGTAGGCGGCGCCGAGCGCGGTCGTCTCGGCGACGACGGGACGGCTGACCGGTACGCCGAGGACGTCGGCCTGGGTCTGCATGCACAGGTCGTTGGCCGTGACTCCGCCGTCGACCTTGAGCACGTCGAGGTGGACGCCGGAGTCCTGCTCCATGGCTTCCACCACGTCGCGGGTCTGGTAGCAGATGGCCTCCAGAGTGGCCCGCGCCAGGTGGCCGCTGTCGTGGTAGCGGGCCAGCCCGACGATCGCGCCGCGGGCGTCGGAACGCCAGTACGGGGCGAACAGGCCGGAGAAGGCGGGGACGAAGTAGATGCCGCCGCTGTCCTCGACGGTGCGAGCCAGGCGTTCGCTCTCGGCGGCGTCACCGATGATCTTCAGCTGGTCGCGCAGCCATTGCACGGCCGAGCCGGTGACCGCGATGGATCCTTCGAGGGCGTAGATCGCGGGGTTGTCGCCGAACTGGTAGGCCACGGTGGTCAGGAGACCGTGCTGCGAGCGGACCAGTTCCGTCCCGGTGTTGAGCACCAGGAAGTTGCCGGTTCCGTACGTGTTCTTCGCCTCGCCGGGCGCGTAGCAGACCTGCCCGACGGTGGCCGCCTGCTGGTCGCCGAGGACACCGGTGATGGGAATGGCCTCGCGCAGCGGCCGGGAGGTGCGGGTCCGCCCGTACGCCTCCGGGTGGGAGGACGGGTTGATGGTGGGCAGCATGGCCCGGGGTACGCCGAAGAAGCCGAGCAGTTCGTCGTCCCAGTCGAGGGTCTCCAGGTCCATGAGCATGGTGCGGCTGGCGTTGGTGACGTCGGTGGCGTGGACGCCGCCGTCGGGTCCGCCGGTGAGGTTCCACAGCACCCAGCAGTCGGTGTTGCCGAAGAGGGCGTGGCCCTGCTCGGCGGCCTCGCGCACGCCGTCGACGTTCTCCAGGATCCATTGGATCTTGCCGCCGGAGAAGTAGGTGGCCGGTGGCAGCCCCGCCTTGCGGCGGATGACGTCGCCTTGGCCGCCGCGCTCCAGTGCGGCGGCGATGGAGTCGGTACGGGTGTCCTGCCAGACGATGGCGTTGTAGTACGGGCGGCCGGTGCGGGGGTCCCAGACGACGGTCGTCTCGCGCTGGTTGGTGATGCCGACGGCCGCCAGGTCGGAGGCGTCGAGGTTGCCGTGCCGGAGGGCGTTCTGGATCACCGAGTTGGTGCGTTCCCAGATCTCCACCGGGTCGTGTTCGACCCACCCCGAGCGCGGAAGGATCTGGGAGTGCTCCAGCTGGTGCCGCGCCACCTCGTTGCCGGCGTGGTCGAAGATCATGAAACGGGTGCTCGTGGTCCCCTGGTCCACTGCGCCGACGAAGTCAGCCATGGGGTGCGCCTCCTCTTGGACATTCCGTGTGTGGGGGCTGTCGTCCGGGACGGGCCGTGCCGTGTCCCGGACGCCGCGGACCCGATCAGCTCTCGTCCGGTGCCGGTACGCGTCCGGGAGGCTCCGGTTCGGCGGTCGGCAGGAACCGGCCGATGAGGAGCTTGTAGATACCCGCACCCAGCACACCGCCGATGAACGGGCCGATGATCGGCACCCAGAAGTACAGGTGCCCGTACTGATCTCTCCAGGCCCCTCCGTACCCCGTGAGGAAGCTGGCCAGACGGGGGCCGAGGTCACGGGCCGGGTTGATCGCGTACCCGGCGTTGGTGCCCCAGGCCATGCCGATCGCCACGACGATCAGGCCGACGATGAACGGGGCCAGGTTGGCGCCCGGAGGCGTGCCCAGCAGGTCCGTGACCGCGAAGATCAGCAGGAGCAGGAGCGCGGTGCCGATGATCTGGTCGCGCAGTGCGCCCCACTCGGTCACCGGCAGGTTGGTGTTTCCGTTGGCAGGGAGCGTGGAGAAGACGCCCTGCGTCTTGATGGTGTGACCGGGGTCGGCCTTGGCCAGCGCCTCGGTGTAGTTCCAGCGGACGATCAGGGCCGCCACGAAGGCTCCGGCCAGCTGGGCCAGCGCGTAGGGGGCGACCCTCTTCCACGGGAAGCCCTTGAAGGCCGCAAGGGCGAGGGTCACGGCGGGATTGAGGTGAGCACCGCTCAGCCTCGCCGCGACGTAGACGCCCAGGGTCACGCCGAGACCCCAGGCCCAGGCGATGCTGTCGTGGTTTCCGAGGCCGCCCGCGGGATCCGTCAGGGCTCCGCCGGCGACCACCTGGGCCACCACACCACAGCCGAAGAGGATGAGGATCATGGTGCCTGCGAATTCGGCAGAGAGTTCGCCGACCAGCCCATGTGCTTTGAGGCGCTCCTTCATGGGTGCCCGCTTCCCGCCGGTCCGAAGACCGGCATTCGACTGCCCCGAGCCCCCCGGTTCAGAGTAAGACGGCTCGCCCGTACCGGAAAGGCGAGGGCGGTCCGGCCCCGCGGAGGCCGGTGCCCGCTTCGGATCCCTCGATCCTTCTCCGAGGCGGTCGCCCCAGTTCTCGCGGATGTCCGCGGCATGGCGGCACACTGTTCGTATGGATCACCGGCTCCGACCGGGAGGCACACGATGAAGATGTTGATCAACAGTCCGCAGACCGTGGTCGCCGACGCCCTCCGGGGGCTGGCGGCAGCCCACCCGGACCTGGACGTGGACGCCGAGGCCCGGGTCGTCGTACGGCGGGACGCGCGGCAGGGCGGGCGGGTCGGTCTCGTCTCCGGCGGCGGCTCCGGACACGAGCCCTTGCACGCGGGCTTCGTCGGACACGGAATGCTGTCCGCCGCCTGTCCGGGCGAAGTGTTCACTTCTCCCGTGCCCGACCAGATGGTGCGGGCGGCAAAGGCCGTGGACTCCGGCCAGGGGGTGCTGTTCGTCGTCAAGAATTACACCGGGGACGTGCTGAACTTCGACATGGCCGCCGAACTGGCCGAGGAGGACGGCATCCGGGTCGAGCGGGTGCTGGTCAACGACGACGTCGCCGTGACCGACAGCCTCTACACCGCCGGGCGCCGGGGGACGGGGGCCACGCTCTTCGTCGAGAAGATTGCCGGGGCGGCGGCGGAGGAGGGCGCTTCCCTGGAGCAGGTCGCCGCCATCGCCCGGCGGGTCAACGAGGCCTCGGGCAGCTTCGGCGTGGCGCTGAGCGCCTGCACCACCCCCGCCAAGGGCACCCCCACCTTCGACCTGCCGGACGGCGAGCTGGAGCTGGGCATCGGGATCCACGGCGAGCCGGGCCGGGAGCGGCGCCCGATGATGTCGGCGGGGGAGATCGCGGAGGCCGCAGTGGGCTCCGTGCTGGACGACATGGCGAACGCGACCCCGGGCGCCGACGGGCCGGTACTGGCCTTGGTGAACGGGATGGGCGCAACGCCGCTGCTGGAGCTGTACGGCTTCCACGCGGAGGTGGCCCGGGTGCTGGCGGCACGGGGCGTACAGGTGGCTCGGACCCTTGTGGGGAACTACGTCACCTCGCTGGACATGGCGGGGTGCTCGGTGACGCTGTGCCGGGCCGACGAGGAAATGCTGCGGCTGTGGGACGCGCCGGTGCAGACGGCAGCGCTGCGCTGGGGCCGCTGACCCCAAGGCGGTCTCCCGCCGCGCATCCGCCGAGAGCCGGACATGGGAACCGACCGGCGTGCCGGACCTTGTGTCGAATGGCGGCACCCGCCCGCGTGTCGGACGCGGCGCGTCTCTCCTATCGCCCCAAGGGCGGGGGTCCGGAGCCCGTCGTCGCGAACCAGCGGGCCCGGGTGGGCGGTTACCCGGCTTGGTGCCGCGATGCGAGACGATGTTTCGCGGCGGTACAGGCCACCCATCGCCGTGAGAATCCTGG
Source organism: Streptomyces sp. NPDC029164 (assembly GCF_055563995.1). Classification (NCBI taxonomy): domain Bacteria; kingdom Bacillati; phylum Actinomycetota; class Actinomycetes; order Kitasatosporales; family Streptomycetaceae; genus Streptomyces; species Streptomyces sp. NPDC029164. Next base: position 320,859 of record NZ_JBVHWW010000002.1, read on the forward strand.
CAGTAGCGCGCCCGTAGCGACGCTTCCGGCCAAGGGCACGGATGGGGCCCGCGGCCTACGACCGTGCGACGCGCGGTATTGCACAACGTTGGCGTCCTGGTCAGGTCCTCCCCCGTACCGGAGGTTTCCACTACTAGCCTCCGCATCATGCTGCGTATCGCCGACACTCGCACCGGCCGCCTCGTGGAGATCCCCTCCGCACACCGCCACCTGCTGCGCATCTGCGTCCACCTGCCGGTCATCGACACCGGGATCGGCACGGTGCACGTACGGGCGCCTCTGGTCGGTGACGTACTGGCGCGCACAGCGGAGCTCCATGGGCTGCAGTCCGTCACGGTCATCACCACGCCGGACCTGCCGCCTGAGCCGGCCCAGACGCTCGAACAGGCCATGGCTGTTCTCAGAATCCACCCGCCTGCCACCGTGGACGTTCACCATCTGACCGAGGCGATGTGCGCCGCTGCCGACGTGCACGTGCTCGCGTACGGCACCGCCGTGCAGGACGCCGTCGGCGGGGTCCGGATCGACGTGGGCCAGGTCAGCCCGGCACCCCCGGACGGGGGCGCCCCGGACCGTGGCCACCTCCTCGCCTCGGATCTCCCGGACGCATTCGCCCCGGAGGGGACCGACCCGCTGGCTGTGAGGATGCTGTTGCTCGGCAACGCCCACAGCACGCCGGTCACGGTCACAAGCGCCGCGCTCGACGAGGCCCGGCGGATGCTGAGGCACTGGCGGCAGCAGGTGGCCGACTGGGCGCAGGAGCCGTCCAGGCCGGTCCCCGCCGACGTGCTGCGACAGGCCCATGCCGCGCTCGCCGATGATCTCGGCGTCCCCGCTGTCCTGGACATGCTGGTCAGCGTGGCGAAGCGCGCCGACGTGCCGGCCGGTGCCAAGTTCGAGACGTTCGCCTTTCTCGACCGCGTCCTCGGGCTGGACCTCGCGCGCGAGGTCGGCCACCAGCACCCGGCGACGCCATGACTCCGGGCACCTTGCGGCGCCTGGTCGTCCTGCGCCACGCCAAGTCCGCCCGGCCGCAGGACGTGGAGGACTCCACGCATCTACGGGGGGAGTGCCGGGGTTGCTCGACGTCGTACGAGAGATCCCCGCGCACGTGCGGACGCTGATGTTGATCGGGCACAACCCCGGCGTGCAGGAGCTGGTCCTGCTGCTTTCCGGTGAGACGGACGGCTACGCGCTGGAGCAGACCCGTACGAAGTTCCCGACATCCGCGATCGCCGTGCTGCGCGTGCCGGGGCCCTGGTCGTCCCTTGAACCTGGTGCCGCCCGGCTGACCGACATGGTCGTGCCCCGCGGTGCGAACCCCTGACGGGCCGCGTTCCGGTTACCTCTTCCCACCTCTCGTTGACCGCTGTTCACCGTCCCTACTGGCACGTTGTGGCAAGGCCTTCCGTCATCCGCGCCACTCGAACAGGACGAGCGTCGCGTCGTCCGAGGTGGTTTCGCCGCGTGCCCGCTTGAGGGTGTGGGACAGGTCCCGGGCCACCGTGCGGATCCCGTGGTCAGCCTGCTCCAGCTGGTTCACCCAGTCGATCAGCTGCTCCTCGCCGAACTGTTCCTGCCCGCTTTCGTGTTCTTCGATCAGGCCGTCGGTGAAGCAGAGGACGCGGTCGCCCGGCTCCAGCGCCACCGCGCTGACCTGCGGCTGGTCCCCTCCGAAGCCGACGGGGAGGGTCGTGGGGCTGTCCAGACGGCGTACGACGCGGTGCGCGCGGATCAGCATCGGCGCGGGATGCCCCGCGTTGACCCACTGGAGGCGCCCCGTGTCCGTGTCCAGGCGCATCATCTGGGCGGTCACGAAGTGGTCCGGGTCGAACTGCTTGGCGACGGCCCGGTCCATGAAGAGGTAGATCTCGGACAGTTCGATGCTGATCCGGCGGGCGTGGCGGTACGCGCCGATTGCCACCGTGGCCATCGTGGCCGCGTCCAGGCCGTGCCCCATGGCGTCGATCATGGCGAGGTGCAAGACGTCGCCGTTCAGGGCGTAGTCGAAGCTGTCCCCCGCCACGGCGTAGGCGGGCTCCAGTACTCCGGCGACCGCGACGTGCGGCATCACCATCGACAGCGGGGGCAGCAGGGACCACTGGATCTCCGCGGCGACGCTCATCGGTTCGCGGCGGCGGGTCCGGAAGAAGAGGTCGGTGTAGCCGTTCTTGGTCTCCAGCAGGTCGGCCGCCAGGCCCGCGATCCTGTGCAGGAGGCGGCGGGCGTCGTCGTCGATCCCGTCCAGGGTGACCGCGAGGACCCCCACCTGGTCGCCGCCGTCCAGCAGGGGCAGGTGGACCCGTATCCCGTCGGGCGTCAGGACTTCGACGGGGCGTGACTCCAGGAAGCACCGGCCGGCTTCGGACCGGTCGATGGGCTGCGGATCACCTGCGGCCACGCCGCCGGCGGGCAGGGGGACCAGCTGTTGCTGTCCGTAGTCCTGGAGCAGGATCTGTGGTTCGCGGCCCCCCATCCGGGCCACCGTCTCGGCGACGAGCGGGCCGACCATGTGCGGCGGCAGTTCGTGCGCCCGGTCCAGGAGCACCCCGAGCAGTTCCTCCCCGAAGCTCTCCGAGCGGTCCGGGTCCCCGCGCCCTCCGACGGTCATCCTGTTGCCTCCAACCGGGCGGCGGGCCGGCGTCCGGCTGCTCGGGCGGCGTGGCCTCCAGGATGCTCCCCCGCGATCGGGTACGCCACGCGGCTTCCGCGCCGGCGGCCTCTACGACCCGGATTCCCCGGTGGGGGAGCTGTCTGGCGACAGACCAGCCCGAGGTCGCTGACCTGGGGCTTCGTCATGGAACGGAGGACGGCAACCGAGGCGGGGGTCTGCCGCCGTGAGGTGTCGCTGTGCCGTCCAGTGCCGTCGGCCTGAAGGGCCGATGTGCGCGTCCCGCGCACATCGGCCGATGATGGGAGTACGGCCGAACACGCGGAGCTGACCATGACGGGTTGGCGTGTCAGGGACTACACCCAGGACGATCTCGAAGCGGTGATCCGAGTCGACGCGGAGAGCGGCACGGCCGAAGAGTCACCTCTCTTTCCGCTCTCGGACGCCGTGGCGGCCCTCCAGGCCCTCCACCCGGCGGTGGTGGCCACGGCGGACGATGTGGTGGTCGGCGCCGCGGTGAGCAGGGTGGAGGGTGACCGGGCGTGGATCCTGCGCATCAGCATGGCGCCTGCCTGGCGGCACCAGGGGCTGGGCAGCGGCCTGATCACGGCCCTGGAGCACCGGCTGTTCGCCGGTGGCGTCCGAACAGTGCACGCGGTCCTGCCCGACGGAGAGACCGGTGCCACCGCCCTGCACAACTGTGGCTTCGGCGCCCGTCCGGGCCTGGTCTTCTTCGAGAAGCGCGGGCGAGTGACCCCTCAGGCGGTCAGCATGCTCGCGTCGCTGGGCGCGGAGCTGCCGCCCGGGGGACTGTGGCAGAAGGTCGCGGGCATGCAGAGGGAGAAGGAGCTCATCGAGCGGCGCCTGGTCCTGCCACTGGCCCATCCCGAAATGGCCGCCCGGCACGGAGTGGAGCTGCCGCGGGCGGTGATGCTGTTCGGTCCGCCCGGGACGGGGAAGAGCACGTTCGCGCACGCGATCGCCAGCCGTCTGGGATGGCCGTTCCTCGAACTGTTCCCCGCCCGGCTGGCCGCCGAGTACGGCCTGGCGAGCGGGCTGAACCGGCGCTTCGACGAGATCGCCCGGCTCGACCACGTCCTGGTCTTCATCGACGAGGTCGAGGAGATCGCGGGGGCCCGGAGCGGTGCGGACGCGACCGCGGTCGGTGTCGTCAACGAACTGCTCAAGGCGATCGTCCGGTTCCGGGGCCAGGACGGGCGGCTGCTCGTCTGCGCCACGAATGACGTGACCACGCTCGACTCCGCGTTCCTTCGGCACGGCCGCTTCGACTACGTGCTGCCGATCGGCCCGCCCGACGACCGCGCGAGGACCGCGCTGTGGGAGAGCTACCTGGCCCGAGCGGGCGCGGAGGCCGACAGCGAGGCGCTGGCGTCCGCCAGCGAGGGGTTCACCCCTGCCGACATCGCCCATGTGGCGCGTACCGTCTCCCAGGTCCAGTTCGAGCGCACCTTCGACACCGGAACCCGGGCCCGCCCCACCAGCGACGACTACCTGCGCACGATCGGTGAAACCAGGCCCACGGTCAGCGCCGCCATGGCCCAGGAGTTCGCCCACCAGACCGAGACGTTCGCCCGGATCTAGGACGTCTCTTCCTCCTCGGCCTCCATGCGCCGGATTCCCTCGTGGGTGAGGGTGACCATCGCGGGGGTGTTGCCCGGCTCCCAGTCGACGGTGATCAGCCCTTCGCCCGCCAGGTAGGTGCAGGCGGCGGCCAGATCCTGTTCCGGCACGTGGAGGTCGCGTCGCAGCTGCGCTCCGGTGATGCCGAGGAGTCGGTTGCCCTCGACGGCTTCGTACAGGACACGGAGCACCTGTTCGCGGTAGGTCTTGCGTTCGTGCAGCGTCGCCATGACCGCGTCCTCTCGTCTGCGGGAGTGGGCTCCTGGGCCTGTCGGGGCTCTCAGGTCTCGTCGGAGTGGGCGCCGGTGCCGACGGGGGTCCTGCTGGCGGCCAGCCAGGAGCGGGCGGGGCCGGCAGGTGTTGCCGTGTCCAGGGTGAGGTGGAGGCGGGTGTCGCCGTCGAGGCCGGGATAGCTGCGCTGTTCCGTGCCCGCGAAGCAGTGGCGAAGCGCCTCCGCGACCGCTCGGGCGGCTTCGGGCGTGTGCGCGATGATCCGTATCTCGGCGTGTCCGAGCGACGGCAGCGTCTGGGTCTCGATGTACTTCACGTGGGCGTGTTCCCTTTCGGAGTGGGCGAGAGGCCGACGGGGCGGGGCGCCGTGGCGCCCCGCCCGCTGCCCCCGGTCGGAGGAAGGTCTGTTCCTCACCGGTCGGCATCCGTGTGGTGGGCTCGACGACTGGTGTCGTCCGGCAGGCCGGGAGGTCTCGGCAGGGGGTCGCTGAAGTGGTGGGCCGCGATCCGTGCGTCGTGCTGGGCGTTGAGCAGGTGGATCAGGCGCATTCCGATGCCGATCGCGAGGGCGATCACCGCGATGAGGACGAGGGTCTCCACGAAGCTCACCTCCAGCCGTTTCCGGGCAGCGGGAGGGCGCTTCGGTCCATCGGGTTCCCGAAGGGGGACATGCAGGCCCCGCCTTCGCCCTCCCAGGTGGCTTCCCGGCGCACGGCGTCGCGGATGCCGCGCCCGATGGCGGCTTCGTTGGCGGTCAAGACTCCGGCGGTGAGGACGCTGCCGGGGATCGCGGCGGCGGCCATCAGGCGGGCCGCGGTGGCGGGCTCGGTCTCGGGCGGGATGACGAGGAGGTCCCAGCGCCCCACGGTGTAGGAGAGCAGGATCAGCTTGTCGGGGTCCTGTTCGGTGAACCAGCCCACGTGCAGGGTGTGCCCGTCCACGTCAACCTTGTGCGGTACGACTGGCCAGCGGGTGGGGTTCACGGTGACGCGGGTGACGCGGCCCCAGGGTTCCTCCAGGGCGGCGGCGAGCGGTGGGAGCTCGGCTTCGAGGTCGCGGGAGTAGGGCCACCAGGCCCCGTCCAGCTGGCTGGCGAGCGTGGTCTTCGGGGTGAGGGACAAGCGTGCCGGGAGCTTGGCGGCGAGGTCGCGGGGCGCGGTCCGGTCGAGGGTCTTGGTCATGATGCGGACCTGCCCCCGGACTGCCCGTCGGCAGTCCGGTTTTTTGGCGATCGCCGGAAATGACACCCGCGTGAAAGCGGGTGCGCGAAGTACTTCCGGTGCTTTCACTGTACGCCTGTTCAATGGGCAATGACCGGTGTGACCAGGTATTTTCCGGCGGAGGCGCTGCGGAGAGCAGCGGTGCGGGCGGCGGGAGTACCGTGAAACGACGGCGGGCTCGCGTACGTCGCAGGTCGGCACCGGTGCCGACCTGCGACGAGGCACGGCCGCACCCCGTAGAGGGGCGGACCCACATGGCTGACTCCGACACCCCCCCAGGCCCCCACTGCTCCTGCCGGATGCGATCCACCAGGCGGTCAAACCTGGCACGGCGCTGCTGCGGCTGGAGACCACGCAGTCCCGGGAGGGGTTCCTGGACGGCGCGTGGTGGCCCCGCACGCGCGACATCGAGACCGAGCTGCCCGCGCTGATCAGCACGTTGACCGAGTACCTCGGGCCCATCACCAGGGTCGGCGTGGACGCGTCGGCCTGGAACGGCCTCCCCACCCGCCTGGTGATCGACGACCGGGTCGTGCACCTCGACTCCGACCCGGTCGGCGACGACACCGTCCTCATCACCCGTGGCCACAACGACCACTTCGCCCTGCTGGTGGTTCCCCCGGACACCACAGCCGACGCCGCCCGCGAAGCGATGGCCCGCGCCGTCCGCGCCGACAACATCACCGAGGCTGCTCAGATCCTCATCGCCACCACACCCGAACCTGAGGACCGCGCCGCCGATGCGGCAGGCTGACCCCGAATCCTCAGCGGTCGAGCCGACAGCGCGGTGCCACCGTGGCGGGCGGCCCAGTCTCCTTCGGCGTCGGGCGGGATGCAGCAGAGCACGGCCGGAGTGACGGTGGGCCGGCCGGGCCTGGGCGTATCGGCGAGTGGTGCGCTGGTCAGAGCCCCTCGTCGTGCAGGTCCTCTTCGCGCAGCAGGTCGTCCTCGCGGCGGCGCGCGGTCTCCTTCTGGCCGGGCTTCTGTCCCTTCTCGCGGGACGACTTGCCCGGCTGGGGCTGCGCGGGGTCTCCGGGGCGATGGTGTTCCTGCGCCTCACGGCCCTTGCCCGGCTGCTGACGCTTGTCCTGCCTAGCGTCCATGACGGCGACTCCTCTTGATGCGTGGGGTACGGATTCCTCTCGGATCACGCTGACACGCACAGCGACGGTCTGCATCATGTCGACTGCGAAGCGAGGCGCACGGACGACGCCCCACCCCGCCCGTCGGCCTCACCGTGAAAGGCGACTGACGGCAGCCACTCGACATCGAGTAGTGCCCGCGGCTCAACCTGACGCCCCACGAGGGCACTTGTGGCACGCGAATGGCATGAGAGCCCAGAGAGATCTGGACAACAAAAACAAGCCCCAGGTCTGCGACCTGGGGCTTTGTCATGGAGCGGATGACGGGAATCGAACCCGCGCTATAAGCTTGGGAATCTATGGTGCGCGAATGTACCGTGTAGCTCTTGACCTGCGCTTTCTTGTTCTCGGGAGCCCCGTCGGGGCTGCCTTTGCGCACCCGATCTGACCGCTGTTCACCGCCGTTAAGGGCACGGCGGGGGCACGCCCCCGGCGTGAGGACTCATGGCATCGCCTGAGTCACGCCGATGCTGGCAAAGAGAGTTGCTGCCACCGGCCGACTGCCCCCGGCATTGCGTTCGCAAGTGAACTGACTCGGGACGACAGCCAACGGATCGGAAGTCCCGGCAGGATCCTGCCCGACCATTCAGCTCGGGCCGCCGAGCCCTGGAAATGCCTGGTCAGAGCACTGAACCCTGTTGCCTCATCCGCTGCAGCCCACCCCGTGCCAGCACGTCCGCTCACGCAGCCGGCGGCGTAGACCAGAGCTTCGCGTCCCCGGCGCCGAATGCCCGCACCAGTGGGATGCGGGCATTCGGTTGGGGCGGTCGGCTGTGGGAGGCCGCTTGTGTCCGGGCCGCCCCACGGCCACCTTCATGCTCTGCCAGCCGACAGTCTTCCCCGGCTCATCGCCAGTGGTTGGTGTCCGCGATCTCGCCGGTCTCCAGGTCGATACGGCCCTGGAAATCGCCCGCGTTGCGCGTGACCATGATCACGAGCGGCCGACCGTCCTGCGGGAAGGCGGTGTAGAAGCCATGAACATCGTCCGGGCTCGGCAGCAGGTCGCCCGGCGGGTGCAGCCGGAACCGCTCCGAGCCGTCGGCACGGTAGACCACCGCGTTGTCCGACGGGGTAAAGGGTGCGCTGTTGATGGCTTCCACCACCAGCACCAGCGCCTCCCCGTTCTCCCGCCACGCCAGGACGTCCTGTGGTGGCAGCTCGTACTGCTTCTCGACGTTCCCCGCGGGGCCGTTCCAGCGAACGGTGGTGTCACCTCGGGTCCAGGCGACCACGACGTCGGGATCTGCTTCTGTCACTAGGGGATCTCCGTGGGTGGGCCGACTGGGATCAGCCGGGCTCGGTCTCCGAATTCCATGATCTTGGTCGGCGGTGGTGCGTTCCAGGCGTCGGGGGGGCATGTCGCAGGGGACGGTCACGACCTTGTCGAGCGGAACCATCACCTCGCCGACGGGGCGGGTGCCGAGTTCGAGGGCGTCCTGGAGGCGTTCACTGTCTCCAGGGGCGAGGAGGCCCCACGGGGGATTCGGACCGCTCGGCGACGGCGCCGGCACGTCGCCGCAGGGCAACCTGTTGCACCGCTATCAGCGCGGTGTGGAGCCGCAGCGATTGGTGGTGGATCTGCTGGCGCCCGAGAACCTCGGCCCCCGTGCAGACCTCATGACGACGCCGCCCGGCCGCACACTGGAGGTGCCGGGCGGCCGGCAGGCCGCGCAGAGAACCGAGGCTGTGAGTGTGCAACTGGGGCCGCGGACCGGCCGGATCCGACGCCCCAGCCTGTTGGGGGCGATCGTGGCGAAAGCTGCAGCGGTGAGCATCAAGACCGCTTCACCGGAGCGCCACTACCGCGATCTGGCGTTCTTGCTCTCGTTGCCCGCCAATCCGCTGCAACTCAGAGATCAACTCGAACTCGCGAGCGATCCCGTGTCCGGGCGAAGAGGCCGAGGACGGCGAAGATCCGCCCCACAGGGCCAGTCCGGGGCCGTGATCAGACCGGGTTGACCGACGCGGCGGCGAGCTGCTCCGGGAAGAAGAAGTGGAACGGCAGTCCCAACAGGACTCCCGTCCCCAGGAGCAGCGGCGCGGTGACCTGAGCAGAGAGACCCCGCCCACCCAACGCCCGGGGAAGCGGTCACATACGGGACGTGACCCATTCGTGCGCAACCTTCACCGAGCCGGCCCGCGCGTGGTCAGGTCTGCGGGGCTTGAGGAAGGGGTTCGTACGGATCCTCATCCAGGATGCCGCTCCTCGCGACGAGGTACGCCAGCTGGGCGCGGCTGCGGCTTCCCAGTTGTTCCGATGCCTTGCGGACGTGCGTGGCCACGGTGCGGGTGCTCATGCCGAGGCGGCCGGCGATGGTCTCGTCGGTGTAGCCGTTCACCATCAGGTGCAGGACCGCCCGGCGGGTCTCGTCCGTGAGCAGGGGCGGGCGGTGTTCCGTCGGGGTGTGCCGCAGGGGGGCGGCGCGTTCCCATGACTTGTCGAAGATGCCGACGAGGTATCGGATCATCCCGGGGTGCTCGATGACCAGGGCGAGGTCCCGGCGTTCCTCGCCCGGATCGGGGACAAAGGCGATCTTGCGGTCGCACACGATCAGCCGGTCGAACACCTCGTCCAGGGTGCGGACTTCGGCGCCCGCGACCGAGATCTTCTCGACGTAGGCGAGCGTTGGTGCGTGGGAGCGGACGGTGTGCTGGTAGATGGTGCGCTGTCGGATGCCGCGCTCCAGGGCCGCCACGTCGCTGGCGAGGGCCTTCTCCAGCAGGTCCGCCGGTCGGCCGCCGCCGGGCTGGGCGGTCAGCAGTTCCTCCCCGCAGGACCGCACGACCGAGGACAGCGTGGCGCTGATGGCGTCCGCTCCGCTGATCGCGCGGATGCCGGTGTCGGAGCCGGTGTGCGCGCGGTAGACCCCCTCCGCCTGGTGCACGGCGGTCCGGGCGGCCGCCAGAGCGCGCTGCTTCTCCTCGATGTCCCTCTCCAACACGCGCATGACGCCGTTGGCGGCGAGGCCCGGGGGTAGGGGCATCAGCCGGCCGTCGGGCAGTGCCTGCAGGAGCCCCAGGTCCAGCAGGCATTGCGGGCATTCCCGCCCCGGGAGGTCGCCGCGGACGGCGCCCTCGTAGAAGACCAGTCCCTCAGTGCAGAGCTCGACAGATGGAACATCTGCCGTTGTGTCTGATTTAACGCACATTTGTCCATCCTTCAAGTCTCTGCATTGCGTGATCATGCTCCCGGATATCCCTGTTTTCAGCGAGAAGGTCGGCACATGATTCCTGTCACGGGCCGGGGGAAATCCGGCGGCGCAGTGCTCATCAGGGGGAACCAATGTTCAAGACGACTTTCCAGCAGCTCATCGGTGCACTCGCCGTGACGGTTCTCGCGACTCTCGGCGTGGTCGCGAGCGGCGAATCCGCACCGCAGGAAGAGGTCGTCGTTGTCGCCTTGATGGACGACTCGCAGTGGGGCTGACCGGACCGGCTGACCGCCTGCCTCGTCCTTGGATCATTAAATTCTAGTTACAGGAGAGACATGTCCGCCGTTCCCGTGTCCACACGGCCCTCTTCCGTCTTCGACGGGCTGGAGGAGCGACTGGCAGACCTGAGGAGCTCGGGTCTGTACCGAGAGTTCACCCCCTGCTCGTACCTGGCCGATCAGCCCGGTCACGCCATGCACCGGGGAGCGCGCGTCCAGGTCTGGTGCACCAACGACTACCTGGGCATGAGCCAGAACGTGCAGGTCATGGACGCCCAGGTCGCTTCCACCCGGCGGCACGGCACGGGCAACGGCGGCTCCCGCAACATCGCGGGCACCAGTGAGGCGCACGTCGCGCTGGAGACCCGGCTGGCCACCTGGCACGGGAAAGCCCGCGCTCTGATATTCACCAGCGGATATGTGGCCAACTTCGAAACGCTGACCACGCTGCTCGCGGCCGTACCGGACATGGTGGTCTTCTCCGACTCGCTCAACCATCGGTCGTTGATCGAGGGAATTCGAGCCTCCAAGAATAACCGGCACATATTCCCGCACAATGACATCGGCGCGCTGGACGAACTGATGCGCCAGTATCCGGCGGAGCGGCCGAAGCTGATCGTCTTCGAATCCGTCTACTCGATGGACGGCGATATCGCACCCGTCAGCGAGATCTGTGACCTGGCCGAGCGTCACCAAGCCATGACCTACCTCGACGAGACGCATGCGATCGGCGTGAACGGGCCTTCAGGGGCCGGGATTTGCGAGGAGATCGGTGAACATCGGGCGACGTTTGTGCAAGGTGTTTTCGGAAAGGCCGTCGGTACGACCGGAGGATACGTCGCCGGCCCCGACGCCGCCCTCGACTACGTGCGGTCCCACGCGCCCGGATTCATCTTCACCACCACGATTCCCCGTTCCAGCCTGGACGCCACCCAGCGGAGCCTCGACGTGATCCAGGGCGCAGCGGGTACGGAACTCCGCCTGAAACTGCGGGAGAACGCGGAGCTCATGCGCAACCTCCTGCGCGAGGCCCGCATCGACTTCATCGACGCCCCCAGCCACTTGGTCCCGGTGCTGGTCCCGGGCGGTGAGCGGGTCAAGAGGATCTCGCGCCGCCTCCTGGACGAGTACGGCATCTACGTCCAGCCCATCAACTTCCCGTCCGTCGCGAAGGGGGGCGAGCGCTTCCGGGTCACGGTCGCGCCCTTCCGTACCCGCGAGGACATCGAGGGATTCGTCCGCGCCCTGCGCGCCTGTCTCGACGACCTTCGATAGCGCCGTCGGCAGCTTTGCCCTTTCACTTTTATCGCATTCCAGCGCATCAAGGAGATCCGCTCATGCAGGTCAAGGAAATCACCCCGTTCATCGGCTCGGAGCTGACCGGCGTCGGCTACGAGGACCTCCAGGACCCCGAAGTCTTCGCCCAGCTCGTCGACATCGTGCACCGCCGTGAGCTGGCGGTCGTCCGTGGTCTGGACATCACCCCGGAGCAGCAGATCGAGCTGGCCTCCCGGATCGGCCGGCCCGTGCCGTTCCTCATGGCCAAGTACCGCCACCCCGAGCACCCGGAGATCATGATCTCCTCCAACGCCATGAAGGCGGACCGCCCAGTCGGCGTCGCCCGCGTCGGCAACTTCTGGCACCAGGACTCCTCGTACATGAAGGACCCGGCGCCCTACACGATGCTGCACGGCATCGACGTGCCCGCCACCAGCGGCCACACCCTGTACGCCAGCGCCCTCGACGTCTACGACCGCCTTCCCGCGGAGTGGAAGGAGAAGATCGCCGGCCGCACCGCCCTGCACACAGTGAGCAAGCGGCAGCGGATCTCGCCCGAGCACGCCGGGCTCTCCATCGCCGAGCTCAAGGCGCTGGTCGAGCTGGAGTACCCGCCGACCGAGCACCCGCTGGTCAAGCAGGACCCGGTCACCGGCCGTTCCTACCTCTACGGCGCCCCCGAGTACATGGACTCCGTCGTCGGCTTCGACGCCAACGAGAACGCCGAGTTCTTTGCCGTCATCGACCGGCTCATCCAGGACCCCGCGCACGTCTACACCCACCGCTGGACCACCAACGACCTGGTGGTGTGGAAGACGGCGACGACCTACCACGCCGCCACCGCTATCGAGCCCGGGGCCACCCGGACCGTGCACCGCGTGAGCATCGAAGAGGGCGAGACGTGGGCGGCATAGCCGACTTCGAGGTCTCCTTCCCGTCCGCGAGGACCGACGTCCACGTCATGGCCGCCGCCTCGGGCGTGCCCGTCGAGGACCTGGCCCGGATCACGCACTGCGAGACCTTTCCGGTGCTCGCGGACGGGGAGCAGGCCTGGGAACTCGCGCTGGACGCCGCCCGGACGGTCCTGGAACGGACCGGTGTGCCACCGGAGCTGATCCGGCAGGTCGTCTACGCCGGATCCGGCGAGTGGGACCGGCCGTTCTGGTCGCCCGCGGCGAAGGTGGCCCACGCCCTGGGCATCGAAGGCGCTCACTGCTTCGAAGTGGCGAACTTCTGCAACGCGGGGATGACCGCGGTCCGGCTCCTGTCCGCCCCCGGGGCCCTGGAGGAGAACACGTACGCACTGGTCCTCGTCGGGGACCGGCTGAGCCGGATGGTTGATTACGGTGATCCGGATTCCAAGGCTCTGTTCAACCTCGGTGATGCGGCTGCGGCGGTGCTGCTGGGCAGCGGTCCGAGTCGTTTCCGTGTCGTCCACTCCGCCATGCGCACCGACGGCGGCTGGTCCGACTACTACGTCGGCGAGCTGACCGGATCCCGTGTCCTGATCCGGCGCGGCGAACACCGCAAGGGACTCGCGGACGCCTACGTACGGCACTTCACCGCCCTGGTGGACGACACGCTGACTGCGCTCGGGATCACCCTGGACAAGGTCTCCCACTTCCTCGTCAACCACGGCGACCGGGACATGCACCAGCGGCTGCTGGGCGCCCTGGGCATCCCGGCCGAGCGGAGCGTCTTCAACTACGACCGGCTGGCCCACATGGGCGGAGCGGACACCCTCATCGCCCTGCAGGACCTCGAACGCAGGGGCCGGCTGCACCACGGCGACCTGATCATGCTCGCCACCAGCGCCATGGGCTTCAGCTGGGGCATCACGACCTTGGAGTATCTCGGATGAAGATCCTCGTCATTCACCAGGTGCCGTACCGGAAGATCGGCTACGAGCGCGGCATAGACCACGAGCGCCACCAGGTGACGTACATCGGGCACCCGCACCGGATGGCGGACCTCCCCGAGCACCTGCCGGCCCGGCGGCTCGTCCTCGACGCCGACGAGGACCTGGTCGCGGGCATCCGCGCCCGTACCTCTCCCGCCGACGGCTACGAGAAGGTGCTCGCGCTCTCCGAGTTCGGCCTCATCGAGGCCTGCCACGTACGGGAGCACCTCGGTATCGAGGGGCCGGGGCTCGCCGCCGTCGAGCGGGTCCGGGACAAGGTCCGGATGAAGGAGGCACTGGCCGGCTCGGACCTGCGGCACCCCCGCTTCGTGGCCGTGCCCGCACCGGACGGCACGCTGCCGTGGACCGGGCGTACGGTCCTCAAACCGCGCCAGGGCGCCTCCAGCGAGGACGTCTCCGTCCACGCGACGGCCCGCGAGGCGCTCCAGGCCTACGGTCTGCTCCCGGATGCCGGGGAGTTCCAGCTGGAGGAGCACATCGACGGGGACATCCTGCACGCCGACGGGCTGGTGCAGGAGGGGCGCCTCGTCGACCTGGCGGTCAGCCGGTACGTCAACAAGCCGGTCGAGTACGCCCAAGGAGCCCCGCTGGGCTCGCACCAGGAGCCGTGTACACCGCCCCAACGAGCGCTGGCGGAGCGCGTGGTGACGGTCCTCGGGATCGAGGAGGGCTGCATCCACCTGGAGTTCTTTGAAACCCCGGAAGGCGAGCTGGTCTTCCTGGAGGTGGCCAACCGGGTCGGCGGAGCGGCTGTGGTCTCCACGCACGAGCTGCACACCGGGGTGCACCTGCCCTCGCACGAGATCGCCGTCCGGCTCGGCCTGCAGCGGCCGCCGGCCGGCCCGCCCAGCGGCCGCCACCACGGCTGGCTCGCCTTCCCCGGTCACCAGCTGGCGGCCGGTGAGGCGCGGACGATCGAGGTACCCGACCGGATCCGCACCCATCCGTGCCTGGACGCCCTCCACGTCCTCGCCCCGGAGCGGGAGACGCCGCGGCACATCACCTACCAGGAATGGGAGGTGCCGGTCTTCGTCGAGGCCTCGCACACCGACGCGGACGAACTCCGCCGGTTCCTCAAGGAATGCGCCCGCGCCATCTCCGTGCGCACGGCCCCCGCCGGGCAGGTGGCGGCATGAACGCCCCGGTCCGCACCACACGCGTGATCACGCAGCGCCGGCGGCCCCGCGGCATGCCCGTGCCCGAGGACTTCGCCGAGGCGGAGCTGCCGCTGGCCGCGCCGGCCGCCGGCCAGGCCGTGGTGGAGAACCTGTGGCTCTCCGTCGACCCGTACATGCGCGAGTGCATGGACGGGGACTGGGAGCTGCACGCTCCGCTGGAAGGCCGTTCCATCGGTCGGGTGGTGGAGTCGCGCAGCACCGAACTGCCCGTGGGGACACTGGTGTTCCACCGGGAGGGCTGGCGGACCCACGCCGTGGTGTCCGCGGAGGACGTACGCGTCCTGCCTCGCTACGAGGGGGTCGCCCCCCAGTCCTTCCTCGGCCTGCTCGGCGGGACCGGCCTGACGGCGTACGTCGCGCTGACCCGCATCGCCCGGCTGCGGGCCGGTGACACGGTCTACGTCTC
Source organism: Streptomyces sp. NPDC029164 (assembly GCF_055563995.1). Classification (NCBI taxonomy): domain Bacteria; kingdom Bacillati; phylum Actinomycetota; class Actinomycetes; order Kitasatosporales; family Streptomycetaceae; genus Streptomyces; species Streptomyces sp. NPDC029164. Next base: position 335,917 of record NZ_JBVHWW010000002.1, read on the forward strand.
GGCCGCGGCCGGTGGCGTCGGCACGGCTGCCGGCCGGCTGGCGCGGCTGCTGGGCGCCGGCCGGATCGTCGGCAGCGCCGGCTCCCCGGAGAAAGTCCGCCTGCTCACCGAGGAACTCGGCTACGACGCGGCCTTCGACCACCGCGCCGGTCCCGGTCTGTCCGGGCAACTGGACCGGGCGGCGCCCGAAGGCGTCGACGTCTACGTCGACAACGTGGGCGGCGCGCACCTGGAGGCGGCGATCGGGGCGATGCGCGAGCACGGGCGCATCGCCTGGTGCGGGGCCGTCGCGCAGTACAACGCGGGATCCGCCCCGGCAGCCCCCCGCAACCTCTTCGACCTCGTGGAGAAGAGCATCCGCCTGGAGGGCTTCCTCGTCTCCCGCCACGGCGACGCGCAGGTGGAGCTGGAGAAGTTCCTGGTTCCCCACCTGAGCTCCGGCCGCGTCGCCGACCGGCTCCACGTCACCGAGGGGTTCGAGCGGACCGTCGACGCCTTCCTCGGGATGCTGCGCGGCGAGAACACCGGCAAGGCGGTCGTACGGCTGGACCACGACGCCCCGGAGTCGTCCGCCGACCCGGAGTCGTCCGCCGACCCAGAGCCGTCCGCCGACCCCGAGCCGTCCGCCGGCCACACCTGCTGAGCGAGTGAGGGTTCCATGGCACACGTCCGTACCGGACTGCACATCAGCCTCGTGAAGCTCGGCTCCACCGACCGGATCTGCGCCATCTGGAGCGTACGGGGGACCGCGGCGGATCCGTGCGAGTTCCCCGGCGCCCTCCTGCTCCCGCGCCGAGGGGCGGAGCAGGACTGGGCCGTCGAGACGGCACTGGAGGTGATGGCGGCGCACGGGGCCGGGGACGGACCCGTCTGCGTGGACCTCACGACGACGGCAGACGGGATCGCACCGGCCGGCATCCGCCCCGGACTGTGCGCCTCCGACCTGCTGGGCCTGGCCCGTACGGCGCTGGGCGAGGGCCAGCGGGAGTGGGCCGAGCTGGCCCGCGCGGACCCGGCCGCCTTCCGCGGTGCGGCCGCCCGGCCGTACGCGATGCGCCGGCAGGCCGCCTGCCTGGTCACCCGGGACCCGAACGGTCCGCGCAGGGAGACGACCCTGCTGCACGCACGACAGGACCGGGTCCTGCACGACTACACGCTGGGGCTCCTGACATCGGCCGGGACTTCGGCCGGTCCATCAGCCGGGACCGCCGACGCCACCACGAGCGAAGAGAACCGCCCTTCCCACCCCAGGAGACAGTGATGCGCCTGCCCATGGAACTCGAACCGGAACCGGCCGTACGAACGGTACGCCCGCCCGCGGCGGACGGCGGGCCGGTGCCCTGGGAGCGGTACTTCTCCCGCGGCGCCCACGCCATGGTGCCCTCCGAGGTCCGCTCCCTGTTCAGCGTGGCGGCCTTGCCCGGCATCGTCTCGCTGGCGGGCGGCATGCCGGACGTCCGTGCCCTCCCGCAGGAGGTCATGGCCGGGACCGTCGCCGACGTGGTGCGCGAGCACGGCCCGACGGCCCTCCAGTACGGGGCCGCCCAGGGCGACCCGGGTCTGCGGGAACGCATCTGCTCCGTCATGGCGGTCGAGGGGATCTCCGGCCGACCGGAAGAGGTCATGGTGACCGTCGGCTCCCAGCAGGCCCTGGACCTGCTGGTCCGGGTGCTGCTCGACCCCGGGGACACGGTCGTCGCCGAAGGCCCCACCTACGTCACCGCCCTCGGCACGTTCAAGGCCGCGGGCGCCCGCGTGGTGCAGGTCGCCATGGACCGGGCCGGCGTGGTCCCGGACGAACTGGCCGCGACACTGCACCGGCTGGCAGCCGAGGGGCGGCCCGCGAAGTTCTTCTACACCGTCCCCACCTTCCAGAACCCCACCGGTGCCACCCTGCCGGCCGGCCGCCGCGCGCAGATCCTGGAGGTCTGCCGCCGGGCCGGGGTCGTGGTGGTGGAGGACAACCCGTACGGCCTGCTGCACTACGACGGCGAACCGTCGCGGGCCCTGTGCGCCGACGATCCGGATCGGGTGGTCTACCTCGGGTCCTTCTCCAAGACGCTTGCGCCGGGCCTGCGCGTGGGCTGGGTGCACGCACCCGCCGCCCTCACCCGCAAGCTGGTGCTCGCCGCCGAGAGCGCCATGCTCTCCCACTCGGCGCTCGCCCAGCTGACGGTGGACCGCTATCTGCGCACCCAGCCGTGGCAGGACGGGCTCGCCGGCTTCCGCGCGGGCTACCGCGCCCGGCGCGACACCATGCTGCGCGCCCTCTCCGACTCGATGCCCGCCGGGGTGTCGTGGACCGTCCCCGACGGCGGCTTCTTCATCTGGATGACGCTCCCCGAGGGCCTGGACTCCCGCGAACTGCTGCCTCACGCGCTGACGGCCGGCGTCGCGTTCGTCCCCGGCACCGGCTTCTACGCGGACGGCCGCGGCGCCCGGAACCTGCGGCTGTCCTTCTCCTACCCGCCGACGGAACAGATCGGCATCGGCGTCCGCCGGCTGGCCGCGGTGATCACCGAGCGGCTGGCGGCACGGGGACAGCAGTGAGACGTACGGCAGCCACCCGCACCGCACCTACGACGAGGACATGACCATGAGGCATTACCCCACCGACCTGCTGCTGGCCGTCGAGCACGTCGAACGCGCCCTCGCGTCCGGCGCCCTCGCCCCGCTCGACGCCCGGCTGCGGCAGGCCGGCGTTGCCGACCCGCTGCGCCGGTTCGACAGCAGGCGGCTCTTCGAGGGGCTGGACCGGCTGCTCGGCGGGGTCTGCCAGTACCCGTGGCAGCCGCTGACCGACAGCGACGACGTGATGGAGCTGCGCCCGGTGAGCACCGTCGTCCTCGACGACCGGCTGGCCGAGGCCACCCTGCGCGGTCTGCTGCTCGCGTGGGCCCTGGGCAATCGGGTGACGCTGCGCTCGGCGCGGCCTGACCTGTGGGAGCAGGTCATGGCGGCGCTGCGGGAGGCCGGCGTTCCGCTGCCCGCGGGCCAGGTGACCGCACCGGATACCGAGGTGCCCGCGGACCCCTTGGAGATACCGGCGCTGCCTGCCGACGCGGACCTCGCCGTGGACTGCCGAGCCGCCTGGACGAACGGGCTGTTCCGGCTTCGGCACCTGCCGGGCGTCTCCCTGAACCAGGTCCGCAGCGAGGACCGCCCGGAACACGCGGACCGGCTGGCTGCGCGCCTGCGCTACCTCGTCGCGCGCGCCCGGCGCACCCCGTACTACCGGGAGCTGCCCGACGTGACCGGGGACGGCGACCTCACCCGCCTCCCCGTCCTGGAGAAGGCCGTCCTGGAGGCGCACTCGCTGCCCGCGAGCCGGGACCTGAGCAGCGGCGACCCCGCCACCGGAGAGGTGCTGCGCTCGGGCGCGACCAGCGGCGAACCGCGCTACATCGTCTACTCCCGCACCGACTGGGAGAACATGGTCCGCGAGGCCGTTCCCATGCTGTACGCGCTCGGGCTCGAACCGGGCGACCGCATCGTCAACACGCTGTTCGGCGGAGGCATGTACGGCGGTCTGACCACGACGTTCAGCGAGCTGTCCCGGATGCCCGTGGAGTCCTACGCGACGGCGCAGTTCGTGACCGTCGACGATCTGCTGATGCTCACCGAGAGCTTCGACGCCAACGTGGTCCTCGGCATGCCGGCCCTCATCCTGCCGCTTCTGCGCGACGCCAAGAAGCGCCGCCCCGAGCTGCGCGTCGACAAGGTGATCTACGGCGGCACCCCGATGACCGAGACCGACAAGACGTGGCTGCGCCAGGAGCTGGGGACCCGCGTGGTCTCCAGCATCCTCGCCGCCAACGACGGTGCGCAGCTCGGCTACCAGTGCGGATTCCTCGGCGGGACCGTGCACCACGTCAACGACGACTACAACCTCATCGAGGTCGTGGACGCGGACGGCCGAGCCGTCCCGACAGGCACCACGGGCGAGCTGCTGGTCACCGGCCTGCAGAAGTTCGAGGGCCCGCTGATCCGCTACCGCATCGGCGACATGGGCCGCACCTACGAGCACCACTGCGCCTGCGGGGTGTCGGGGCGGGTGCTGGAGTACCTGGGCCGCTCCGACGGGCTGGTGCGCTTCAAGGGCGAAACGGTGCTGTACGGGGAGGTCTTCGACGCCCTCGCGCCCTTCGGCGTCTCGCAGCTCCAGATCGAGGTGGCCACCGAGGGCAGCCGGGAGATCCTGACACTGCGCACCGAGGCTCCCTGCCCGCCGGCACCCGAGGCCGTACGCGAGCTGCTGGTCAAGGAGTTCCCGGTACTAGGCGGCTACCAGGACTTCGATGCCGCGCTGGACGCGTACGAGCTCAGGATCGTCTGCCTGGCGGAGGGCGGTCTGCCGCGCAACGCGGTCAGCGGCAAGGTCAAGAACGTCATCGACCGCCGGCTGGACGGGGTGCAGTGATGCTCAGGCACGACCGTGTCGCGCGCACCATGCTGGGCGTGATCACCCTCTCCAGCGTCGGTGTCGGCATCCACACACTCGCCATGGGTCAACTGCTGTACAGCCGTACCGGCAGCCCGGCCGCCTTCGCGTTCGTGCTGACCCTCCAGGGCGTGGCGGCCCTGTGTGTCCTTCCGGTGTGCGGTCCGCTGGTCGATGCCCTCAGCTCCAAGTGGGTGTACGCGCTGTGCGGGCTGGGCCGGGCAGGCACCGTCACGGTGATCGTGGGCGCCGCGGCCCTGGTGCCGGGCACCGACGCGGTGCCCTGGATCGTGGCGGCCTCGGCGCTGCTGGCCGTCTTCGACAACGTCGAGCGGTCAGCGCTGTTCAAGCTGACCGCGCACCACGTGGACCCGCACCACTCCACCCGCTTCAACAGCCTGATCGGTGTGGCCTTCCAGGCCGGTGCGCTGAGCGGGATGGCCCTCCTCGGCCTGATCCTGACCTGGGGCACCGCATCGCAGGCCCTGGTGGTCGACGTCCTGATGTCACTGTGCTGCGCCCTCACCATGAGCCGGATCCGTCTGACGGCGAACGAGGACAACCCGCCCGTCTCCATGCGCCTGATGACCCGGGCCGTGGCGGGCACGGTGGGGGAGTGGCGTCGGATGCTGATCCGCCACCGGGAAGACCGGACCGTCTTCCTCATGATCGTGCTGTGCGGTGGGGACTTCGTCTTCGCCCAGGGGCTGAGCACCCTGGTCATCCCCCTGACCGCCGAGTTCCACGGGGGCCGGGGCTGGTACGTGGCGGCGCTGGAGGCCACCTTCGCGGCCGGAATGATCAGCGCATCGTTCCTGACCCGGTACTTGGTCTCGCAGCGCCTGCTGCCGGTGTGGCTGCTCGGTCAGGCCGCGGCGGCCATCCTGCTGGCGTTGAGCGGAACGGGTGCGGTGCACTTCGCCGCCTTCTTCCTGGCGGGCTTCGCCAACCTCAACAGCCTCACCTGGCTGCTGACTTCGCTCCAGCACTATGCGGCCGAGGGCGACAAGGCCAAGATGGCGTCACTGCGGCTGCTGGCCATCGGCCTCGGCACGGCGGCCCTCATGCCGGTCGTGGGCTACTTCGCCGCCTCCTCGCTCGGCGCGGGCTTCTGGAGCGTGGCGGCGACCATGACGCTCTTCGCGCTGGGCGGCTTCGTCGTCGCGCGCCACCACCGGCCGCGGACGCCCCCCGGGCCGGAAGTGGGATCCGCACGGGAGGAGGCCGCCAGGCCCTCGGCCACGGCCGCGGCGGGCTAACAGGACCGGAGGTCTAGACAACGACGAAGGCCCAGGTCGCTGACCTGGGCCTTCGTTCAAGAGCGGATGACGGGAATCGAACCCGCGCTATAAGCTTGGCAATCTATGGCGCGTCAGACTTCGATGTGGTGCCTGACCTGGGGTTATCGGGTTTCAGGCGACGGGTCGCGGGGACGCTTCCGCACCCGTGCTGACCGCTGTTCACCGTCCCCAAGGCCACGGATGGGGCACGGCCCCGCCGGCTTGGCGTTGCGGAGCCTTGTGACCGCATCGGGGACGCTGAACTGAGGCACCGGGTAACCCCGGTGCCATACCCTTCACGTGTGCAAGGGGAATCAGCCGTGTTCTTCCTCCTCGGCCTCCATGCGCCGGATTCCCTCGTGGGTGAGGGTGACCATCGCGGGGGTGTTGCCCGGCTCCCAGTCGACGGTGATCAGCCCCTCGCCCGCCAGGTAGGTGCAGGCTGCGGCCAGGTCCTGTTCGGGTACGTGGAGGTCGTGCCGGAGCTGTGCTCCGGTGATGCCGAGGAGGCGGTTGCCTTCGACGGCTTCGTACAGGACCCGGAGCACCTGTTCGCGGTAGGTCTTGCGTTCGCGCAGTGTGGCCATGACCGCGTCCTCTCGTGTGCGGAGTGGGCTCCGGGGGCCGTCGGGGGGCTCAGGTCTCGTCGGAGTGGGCGCCTGCGCCGGCGGGTGTCCGGCTGGCGGCCAGCCAGGAGCGGGCGGGGCCGGCGGGGGTCGCCGTGTCCACGGTGAGGTGGAGGCGGGTGTCGCCGTCGAGGCCGGGATAGCTGCGCTGTTCCGCTCCGGCGAAGCAGTGGCGAAGCGCCTCCGCGACCGCTCGGGCGGCTTCGGGCGTGTGCGCGATGATCCGTATCTCGGCGTGTCCGAGCGATGGCAGTGTCTGGGTCTCGATGTACTTCACGTGGGCGTGTTCCCTTTCGAAGGGGGCGAGGAGTCGGCGAGTGGGGCGCTGTGCGCGCCCCGCCCGCTGCTCCCGGTCGGAGGAAGGTCTGTTCCTCACCGGTCGGCATCCGTGTGGTGGGCTCGACGACTGGTGTCGTCCGGCAGGCCGGGAGGTCTCGGTAGGGGGTCGCTGAAGTGGTAGGCCGCGATCCGTGCCTCGTGCTGCGCGTTGAGCAGGTGGATCAGGCGCATTCCGATGCCGATCGCGAGGGCGATCACCGCGATGAGGACGATGGTCTCCATGGAGTTCACCTCCAGCCGTTTCCGGGCAGGGGGAGGGTGCGTCGGTCGATCGGATTCCCGAAGGGGGACATGCAGGCTCCGCCTTCGCTCTCCCAGCCGGCTTCCTGGCGCTGGGTGTCGCGGATGCCGCGCCCGATGGCGGCTTCGTTGGCGGTCAAGACTCCGGCGGTGAGGACGCTGCCGGGGATCGCGGCGGCGGCCATCAGCCGGGCCGCGGCGGCGGGTGCGGTCTCGGGCGGGATGACGAGGAGGTCCCAGCGGCCCACCGTGTAGGAGAGCAGGATGAGCTTGTCGGGGTCCTGTTCGGTGAACCAGCCCACGTGCACCGTCTGCCCGGCCACGGCAACCGTGTGCGGGATGAGGGGCCAGCGGGTGGGGTTCACAGTGACGCGGGTAATGCGCCCCCAGGGCTCTTCCAGGGCGGCGGCCAGCGCGGGGAGCTCGGTTTCCAGGTCACGGGAACGGGGCCACCAGGCGCCGTCCAGCCGGCCTGCGAGAGCGGTCTTCGGCGTAAGGGACAGGCGCGCCGGAACGACGGGAGCACCCACCCGGGACTCGGCGCGGCCAAGGGTCGTAGTCATGTCGCGGACCCGTCCCCGGGCCGTTCGCGAACGCCCCGGTGCAGTGATCGCCGGAAACGACGTCCGCAGTGGAGCGGGTGTGCGAAATACTCCCGGTTTCTCCACCGTACTTCGGTTCGAGGCCTTGGAAGCCGGTTCTGACCAGGTATTTTCCGGCAGCGACGGTTGGTCGGAGAGTGCTTCACTGCGGGGGCGGACCGAGTACCGTGAAACGACGGAGGCACTTCCCTGCTCAAGCGCCTTCCGACGCCGCTGCCGGTCGGCCGGACGGGGTGTCGCCGCACCGCGAGACAGGCGGACCATTATGGCCGCATCCGACACCCCCGTCCCCGTCCCTCTGAAGCTCCTCCCGGACGCGATCCACCAAGCCGTCAAACCCGGCACCGCCCTGCTCCGGCTGGAGACCACGCAGTCCCGCCAAGGTGTTCTCGACGGCGCTTGGTGGCCGCGCTCCCGGGACCTCACCACCGAGCTGCCCGCCCTGATCACGGCGCTGACCGGGCACCTCGGACCCATCACGCGGGTCGGTCTGGACGCCACCGCCTGGCAGGACATCCCCACCCGCTTGGTCATCGACGACCAGGTCGTGCACCTCGACTCCGACCCGGTCGGTGACGACACCGTGCTCATCACCCGCGGCCACAACGACCACTTCGCGCTGCTGGTGGTTCCCCCGGACACAACCGCCGATGCCGCCCGCGAAGCGATGGCCCGCGCGGTCCGCGCCGACAACATCACCCACGCCGCCCAGATCCTCATTGCCCCCACCACCGATCCTGCGGACGCGTAGCCCGTCGTTGCTCGTGCAGAGGTGCGGGGTCGGCTGTGGGGGAGGGAGCGCTGAGGAGGGCGGGCCGTCGCAGTCGAACTGCCGACAAGGGCACGCAATTCCTCGAGTAGCGCCTTGAGGCTCAACCTGACGCCCCACGAGGACACTTCTGGCACGCACATGGCACTGGGTTCATCCGGGTGGACGTCACTGCGCAGCCTTCTTTACGTGTGCGAGTGGCTGCTGCCGGCGGTGGGGCTGTTCCCGAGCTTGCGTCGCCGTTGACGACGGACCCCCGATCCCTCCGCGTCGGTCTACGAGGTCGTCGATCGTCGATGAGTCGGCGCCGCACATGCGCAGGGTGCTTTTGGCGAGAGCCTCGGCGGCGTCCGGCGGTGTGATCCGTCCCGTGGTCACCTCGCCTCCCGCCGCGTGGCCGAGTGCGACGATCGCCGTGGCCAGCCAGGTGGTCGGCAGGTCGCGAGCGAACTCGCCGCACTCTTGGCCTCGTTTGAGCACCTGGTCGAGGTGGTCGAAAACCGCTTCGTGGCGGGTGTCGTCGGCTTCAGTGCCGACCGCCGCGGTAAGGGTGCTCAGAAGCAGTGGGTAACGCTGGAGCGTTCGCCAGCTTGCGTCGAGCAGGCGGAGCAATGCCTCCGCCGCAGGGCCCTCATTCAGGGCCGCGGCGTCCATTTCCGACGCCGCCTCGCTGGTGATCGCGTCGATCACCGCGCTCACGAGCACGTCGCGGGACTTGAAGTGGGCGTAGACGGTCTGGCGGCTCACCCCCGCCCCCACCGCGATGTCCTCGACGCTCGCATGCGGCTGGGCAGCAAGGATTTCCGTAGCCGCCCGCAGGATCGCGGCGGTGCTGCGGTCGGCGTCAGTGCGGCGTCGCCTGCGCCGGGGAGGTGTTAGCTCAGACATCTTGTCAAGATTAGCAAAACACCCTTATCTTTGACGGCATGTCAAAGTTAATGAGGGCAGGCCGGGTGGGACCGCGCACGGCCGGGGTTCGCCGACGTTCCGTACTGCGGGCCGGCGCGGTAGTGGTGGCGGCTGGAGCCACGGCGGCCGCCTCGCCGTCGGTGCGGGCGGCCGCGTCACCCGCAGTGCACACCATTGCGTTGACCGGCGTCACGGTCATCGACGCCACCGGGCGTCCCCCTCGCCCCGATATGACCCTGCTCATCCGTGGGCAGCGGATCGTCGCGATGGGCCGGCGGGCCGGTCTCCCGGTGCCGCCCGGTGTCAAGATCTTCGATCTGTCCGGCAAGTACGTGATCCCCGGGCTCGTCGACGCCCACGTCCACAGCATTCCCTCGGAGCGGATCTCGCCGCCGCTCTACCTGGCCAACGGGGTCACCACGGTCCGGGAGATGTCCGGCACCCCGCTCCTGCACCGCTGGCGTACCCAGGTCGAGTGCGGCGAGTTGCTCGGACCGCGGTCGATCATTGCCGGCCGCATCGTCGATGGCGCTCCCACCATCGGAGATCCCGCGCTATTCGTCGAAGTCGCCACCGAAGCTCAGGCCCGACAGGCGGTACGCCAAGCCAAGGAGGAGGGGGCCGACTTCGTGAAGGTGTACTCGAGGCTTGCGGGCGATCTGCATCGCGCGATCGCGGATGAGGCCCGCCGACAACGGATCCCGTTCGCCGGACACTGTCCGGACGCCGTCCCGCTCAGCAGCGCGAGCGCAGCGGGGCAACTCAGCATCGAGCATCTGTACTCGACCTGGTACGACACCTCCACCCGCGAACAGGATCTGCGTGCACGTATCACCGAGCTGAAGATCGGCCGGGGTGACTTCGTCACCTGGTTGCACGAGGTCCACCGGCTGGAGTGGGACGCGGTGACCAGCTACAGCCCACGGAAGGCGGCCGCGGTGTTGGCCACCCTGTCCCGCAACGGCACCCGAGTGGTCCCCACCCTCGTCGCATACGGGGTGCTCGACAGGCCGGACGACGTGGTGCTGACCGACGAGCGACTCGCGTACGTGCCGGTGTCGGTGGCCGATGGCTGGCGCTGGGCCCTGGAGAACATCATCAAGGCCGGGCGCACTCCCGAGGAGACCGCCCAGTGGCGCGCCCTGCTCGATCGCCGGCTGGACTTCGTCGGTGAGCTGGACCGTGCCGGGGTGCCGGTACTCGCCGGCACCGACGCGGGCGACCTGCCGTTCGTCGTTCCAGGATTCAGCCTGCATGACGAGCTCGCTTCCCTCGTGCGCGCAGGATTCTCACCGATGCGCGCCCTCCAGGCCGCGACCGTTGAGCCCGCCCGGATGTTCGGCCTGGCCGACTCTCTCGGCACGGTCGAACCCGGCAAGATCGCCGACCTCGTCGTCCTGGACGCCGACCCGCTGGCCGACATCCGCAACACCACGCGTATCCACACCGTCCTGGTTTGTGGGCATTGGATCTCCCCCGAACAGCGGGTCCGCATGCTGGCCGACGTGGCATCGGCAGCAGCCGCCGAGCCCACCGAGCCGAGCCCGACCGGACGCTGAGCGAGCCGGCACATCTGCCCACCTGTTGCACCTGTTGCACGGCCAAGGAGTTCACCATGCCCATCCGGCTCGTCACCGCGCTCGCCCTGCTGTCCACCGGCCTGCTCGCCGGCGCCTTCGGCTACGGCGCCGTGAACGTCGCCACCACCTTCGACGTGGTGCCGCTCGACGTTCGGCTGACCTTTCACTCCGCCCTGATGCGGATGAACGGTCCGGTCATGCAGACCACGATGGGCCTCGCGGCGCTCAGCTCGCTGGCGCTGGCCGTCCTGACCCGTAGTGTCCCCAGGCGGCTGGCCGGGGCGGCCGGGGTGCTGGCCGTGGTCTCGTTCCTGATCACCCGCTTCGGCAACGTCCCGATCAACGGACAGGTCAAGGTGTGGGCCGTCACCACACCACCGGCCAACTACGCGGAGATCCTCCAGCGGTGGGAGAGCTTCAACATCGCACGCACGCTCACCGCACTCGCCGCGTTCGTGCTCATCATCGGGCTCACCCTCCGCACTGGCACGACAGGGCCGTCATCGGACGGCAGCCGACGTGAGTTTCCCGCGCAGCCGTAGTCACCCCCATCCACGTACATCGAATACGAACCCGCAAGGAGATCTCCCGTGCGCTTCGCACGAACTCTCTTGGCCATGTCGATCCTTGCCTTCATCGCAACGCCGGCCGCCTACGGTGCTGCTGCGACCCCCACCACCCAGCCGGCCTCCGTCCGCACGGCTCTCCGCTGGGAAGCCGCCTGGTCTGCCGCGCCCCAGCGTCCCAGAGCGAACTTCACGCCCAACTGGTCTGAGCGGGGATTCGCGAACCAGTCCGTCCGCCAGACCGTACGGGTCACCGTCAGCGGCGCAGCCGTAAGGATCCGTCTGGCCAACACCTACGGCGCCGCCCCGCTCACCGTCACGGGCGCCACCGTGGCTCGCGCCTCCGGCGGTGCCGCCATCCAGCCCGGATCGGCGCGCCGGTTCACCGTTGACCGGGCCTCGACGTTCACGATCCCGGCCGGTGCCGAACTGGCCAGCGACCCCGTGCCGCTGCCCGTTACCGCCCTGGAGCCGCTGACGGTCACCCTGTACTTCGCCGCCCCGACCGGGCCGGCGACCTACCACGCCCAGGCCATGGCCACCAGCTATCGAGCCACCGGCCGGCACCTGGCCGACAGCAGCGCCGCCGCCTTCACCGAATACACCGCGTCCTGGTACTACATGGCCGGAGTCGATGTCATCCGCACCTCACGTGGACGTGACGGTGTGGTCCTGTTCGGAGATTCACTCACCGACGGCTACGGATCCACCCCAGGTGCCGACAACCGTTATCCCGATGAACTCGCCGAACGCCTGGCTGCCGTCGGTCGCCCGCGTGCCGTACTCAACCAAGGCATCGGTGGCAACCGCATGACGGTCGATTCCGGCTGGCTCGGCGACAAAGCCACCTCCCGATTCCACCGCGACGTTCTCGGCCAACCCGGCGTGGGCACGGTCATCGTGCTGGAAGGGATCAACGACATTGCCATGAGCGAGGCCCGGCAACCCCTCGCGGCCCCGTACACCGAGGTGTCGGCAGCCGAGATCATCGCCGGACACCGTGAGCTGATTCGCCAAGCCCGCGCCAAGGGCCTCCGGATCATGGGCGCCACCATGCCGCCGAACAAGGGATCGCGCTATTACACGCCGCTCAGCGAGACCAAGCGAGAGGAAGTCAACACCTGGATCCGCGCCGCCGGCGCGTACGACGCGGTCATCGACTTCGACCGCGTGCTGGCCTCACCCTCCGACGAGGACCAACTCGACCCGGCCTTCGACAGCGGTGACCACCTGCACCCCAACGACGCCGGATACCGCGAAATGGCCAATGCCATCGATCTCGCTGATCTCTGATGCCCCCGACCCTTACGAACCGCGACCCCCACGCCTCGCTTGACGAAAGACGTACAGGCCCCTGGCCGTTACCCCTGACGTAATCGACTGCGCTCCCCTGCTGCGGCAGTGTGGGGCACGTCAACGAGATCCCCGACGAAGGTTCCGGCACCGCAGACCAGAGGAGCGCACAATGTCCGTCAAGTTCTTTGACACCACCGCGAGTTCCGTTGCCGACACCACCCGTCACGTCGTCCAGGAGTTCCTCGCCGCCCGGGTGGCCGGGGACGTCGAGCGGCTCGTCGCGCTCTTCGCGGACGACGTCGACTGGCTGCTCGCCGAGAACCCCGCCGTCCCGTGGATCCGGCCGCGCTCCACCGGAGCCGAATGCGCCGCCCAGTTCACGGAGCTGGCCGAGCACACGGTGGCCGAGGACACGCGGGCCTCCGTCGACACGTTCCTCGTGGACGGCCCCGACGCCGTCCTGATGGGGCACCTCTCGGGGACCGTGCGCGCGACGGGGAAGTCCTTCGAGGGCCCCTTCGCGCTGCGCCTCACCGTCGAGGAGGGCCGCATCACCCGGCACCACCTCTACGAGAACAGCGTGTCGATCGCCGAGGCGTGCACCACTTCCTGAGTCCCGATCCCCCGAGTTCCGACCTCCCGCATGGCAAGCCCGAGAGGTCTGGACAAGCAAGAAGCCCCAGGTCTGTGACCTGGGGCTTCCCTCAAGAGCGGATGACGGGAATCGAACCCGCGCTATAAGTTTGGGAATCACCCGGCACTTGGTCCCTTGTATAGCCTCTGACCTGCGGGAACGCGCACCGATCGCCCCGTCCTGACTGCTTCGGTGAACCCCTTGGTGACCGCTGTTTACCGCCTCTACTGGCACGTTGTGGCACGGCCGCCCGCAGGACTGACGTCGTGTACTCGGGTCGTCCTGGTGGCCGCGGTATTGGCGCGCTGCTGCCCAGCGGCCCTTGTCCATCGGCGCCGGCGGTACCCGTTCCTAGGCCGTCCGCCGGGCCGAGCAGGCCCTTGCGCGGGCGCAGGCGCACCTCAATCGCACGGTGGGCCGGATCGGCTCCCCCGACCGCTACGGGCAGAAAGCTGCGGCAGGCCGCCGCGTCGGCTGGTCCCGCCAGCACGTCACCACCCTTGCCAACGCCTACCGTGCGGGCGAACTTGACCAGGAGGAGAGGACCGAAGCCGCATGAGCACCGCGCCCCAGCCGTCCGCCATCCCGCAGCCGCCCGCCCAGCCCGAGGCGATCCGCGCCGCCCTCGCCCAGGTAGCCCCCAGCTGCTCGCCGACTTCGACCGCGACCGCGCGGCCAGCACCGCCCGCGCGCGTGCCGACGTTTCCGCCATTCCCCTCCGCACCTTCACGGAGGCATGGGCCGTCGAGGTGGCCATTGCCCGACCCGGAGACCGCCGCCCGGCTCCGCGCGCTCCCGCGGATGAGGCAGCGCCTCCTGGCCGTGTCCTGGTCGTACCGCCGCCGCACTTGCTCTGACACGAGAGGGGCAGGTGGTGCGGGGGTGGTTCGCGGCGCCAGGAAGGCCTGGACAACGACGAGTCACCGTGCCGGTGCCAGGAACTGGGTGGCCGCCAGGCGTGCGTACAGGCTGTCTTGGTCGAGCAGTTCCGCATGGGTGCCCACCGCGCGTACCAATCCCGCGTCCATCACCACGATCCGGTCGGGGTGGGTCACCGTTGAGAGGCGGTGTGCCACGACGAGGACGGTGGTCGTCCGGGCGGCCTGCGTGATGACGTCGCGTACCGCCGGCGGAGGTGACCCGGGACATCAGGTCGCCTGGCTGGTGCCGCTCGACCTCCGTGAGCCGCAGCCGCAGCAGTCGCCCGACAAGGGTGCGGCGCATGCTTGAGCGCAGCGCCGTGGAGGTCGACCTGCCCTCCCTGATCGTACGCACGGGCGATCTCCACCCCCGCGGGGCCTCCCGCGCTCTGGTCGCGGAGATTCTTCACGCCCACGGCGGCCGTCTCCAGGACGACGCGCACTCCTTCGACGACCGAGGCCCGCCGATCCCGACGGGCACACTCGGTTCAGGCCGAGGGCGCCGGCGCGGATGATTCGGCGGCGCGGCGGTATTCGGCGTTGATGCGCTGGGCTTCCTCGAGCTGGTCTTCGAGGATGATGATGCGGCAGGCGGCATCGATCGGGGTGCCCTGGTCGACGAGTTCGCGGGCGCGGGCGGCGATGCGCAGCTGGTAGCGGGAGTAACGGCGGTGGCCGCCCTCGGAGCGGAGCGGGGTGATCAGGCGGGCTTCGCCGATGGCGCGGAGGAAGCCCTGGGTGGTGCCGAGCATGGCGGCGGCCCGGCCCATGGTGTAGGCGGGGTAGTCGTCGTCGTCGAGACGGCCGAACGAGTCGTCTGCTGTCATTGAAGGTCTCTCATGGAACGCGTGGAGGGGGGACGGGGGGGGGGGGGGGGGGGGGGGGGGAAGAAAAAACCCCCCCCCCCCCCCCCCCCCCCCCGGAGGGGTGGTTGGGGGGGGGGTTTGCCTCCCCAGGACGCTCCTTCCTCTCTTCTC